>NZ_CP149510.1:3465000-3778159 GCF_040126305.1 Pararhizobium sp. A13
CTTGAATACCCGTTGCGCAATGCCGCCTATATCCTCATGTGCATCGTTGCTGCGATCACGCCCAACCGCCGCTTCCACGCGGTCTTCCTCATTGCCGGCGTTACCTATCAGGTCATCTGGATTTTTCGTGCTTTCGACCTGCTCGACTGAACGTCGGCAAAAATCCGGTCACTTGCCGGCCCATGGCGGAAAACCGTTTCCTTCCGCGCCAAATCTACAAAATAAATAAACTCTATAATCTAACTATATTTATCTAGCATGACCCTACGTTCTGCGGAGACGACCTCATCGTCCTCCGCCAAACCACAAGAGGGATCGATGCTCACACTGACCAGACGAATTTTCGGCGCCGGCCTACTGGCCGCCGGGCTTTTTGCAGCCTCCGGCGCCTTCGCCGCCGAATTGACGGAATTCAAGATCGGCTACCAGAAGACCGGCCTGCCGGTCATCGCCCAGCAACAGAAGATCATCGAGAAGGCCTTGGAGCCGAAGGGCATCACCGTTTCCTGGGTCGAGTTCACCGCCGGTCCGCCGCTCGTCGAAGCCCTGAATGTCGGCTCGATCGATGTGGGCTGGACGGGCGATGCGCCGCCGATCTTCGGCCAAGCAGCCGGCTCGGCCATCGTCTATGTCGCGGCGCTTCCGTCGCAAGGCACCGGCGAGGCGATCTTCGTCAAGCCGGATTCGCCGATCCAGTCGGTGGCCGACCTCAAGGGCAAGAAGATCGGCGTCGGCAAGGGCACGAGTTCCCACAATCTCGTTGTCGCCGCGCTGGAAAAGGCCGGCATCGGCTTCAACGAAGTGACGCCTGTCTATCTGAGCCCCGCCGATGCCGCCGCGGCCTTCGCCAGCGACAAGATCGACGCCTGGGCCGTCTGGGATCCCTTCTTCGCCATCGCCGAAACGCGCTACAAGCCGCGCATTCTGACGACTTCGGCCGAGACGCTGAAGGTCAATACCTATTTCCTCGCCAACCGCGAGTTCGCCGCCACGCATCCGGAAACGGTTTCGACAACGATCGCAGCGCTGAAGGAAGCCGCCGCCTGGGCGGATGCCAACCGCGACAAGGTCGCCGAGGCGCTGCACGAGGTGACCGGCGTGCCCCTGGAAGCACAGACGCTCGCCGCCAGCCGCGCCTCCTTCGGCATCGGACCGGTCACGCCCGAGATCGTCGCCAGCCAGCAGCAGACCGCCGACCGCTTTTTCAAGCTCGGCCTGATCCCGAAGGCGATCACCATCAGCGATGCCGTCTGGACGGCGCCGACCAACTGATTTCCTCCCAGGAAATAAGCAGGCGTGCCGGTCGATCCGGACCGGCACGCGCGCAGGAGACAATGAAGGTCAGACGATGAAAACCACCGGTCAATCGATCCTGAAAAACACCACGGGCTGGGCCCTGCCTGCCGTCATCCTGCTTGTCTGGGAGATTGCGGCCCGCACCGGCCTGATCTCGCCGAATGTCATGGCCGCCCCTTCGGCGGTTGCCGAAGCCTTTTGGCGGCTGCTTCTGTCCGGTGAACTGATCCGGAATATCGGCGTCAGCACCGCCCGCGCGCTTTCCGGCTTCGTCATCGGCGGTTTGATCGGCCTCGTCTTCGGCCTTGCCAATGGCCTCTCCGGCCTGTCGCGAAACCTCACCGACACGACGCTGCAGATGGTCCGCAACATTCCGCATCTGGCGCTGATCCCGCTGGTCATCCTCTGGTTCGGCATCGACGAGCAGGCAAAACTGTTCCTCGTTGCGCTCGGCGTGTTCTTTCCGATCTACGTCAACACGCTGCTTGGCATCCAGAGCGTCGATCCGCAGCTGGTCGAGATGGGCCGCGTCTACGGCATGTCGCGCAGCAGCCTGTTCTTCCGTGTCATCCTGCCCGGCGCCCTGCCCGCCATCTTCGTCGGCCTGCGTTATGCGCTCGGCATCATGTGGCTGACGCTGATCGTCGCCGAAACCATCGCCGCCTCCTCCGGCCTCGGCTACATGGCCATGCAGGCCCGCGAATTCCTGCTGATCGACGTCGTCGTCCTGTCGATCCTCATTTACGCCCTGCTCGGCAAGCTCGCCGACAGCTTTGCCCGGCTGCTCGAGCGCCTGACCCTGCAATGGCATCCGGCCTTCCAGACGGCCTGAACCAATAGCGAAACGAAAACGGAGTGCTCCCGAATGTCCGTCATCGCCCTTAATCCGAAATCCGAGGCGCCCGTTAAAACGGCGAAGGACACGGCCGAAGCCCGCGCACTGCGCGAAACCACGCCGACACAATGGTTTCCCTATGCTGCGCCGCAGGCCCGCGCGCGTGATCCAAGGGATACCGCCTTCTCCTTCCGCAGCATCAGCCGCAAGTTCGGCGACAAGACCGTCCTCGACGACATCAACCTAGATGTCCCCGCCGGCCAGTTCATCGCCGTCATCGGCAAGAGCGGTTGCGGCAAGAGCACGCTGCTGCGGCTTCTGACCGGCCTCGACAGGCCGTCATCCGGCACGCTGACGGTAAACAAAGGCACGGACGGCAAAAACCGCACCCGCATCATGTTCCAGGAACCCCGCCTCCTGCCGTGGGCGCGGATCGCCAAAAACGTCGAAGTCGGCCTGACCGGCATCGTCAGGGGTGAAGACGCTCGGGAAAAGTCGCTCGCTATCTTGGCTGAGGTCGGCCTCTCCGACCGCGCCGGCGAATGGCCATCGGTCCTTTCAGGCGGCCAGCGCCAGCGCGTCGCGCTCGCCCGCGCCCTTGTCGCCCACCCCTATATCCTCGCCCTAGACGAGCCGCTCGGCGCGCTCGACGCGCTGACCCGCATCGAGATGCAGCAGCTTCTCGAACGCATCTGGCTGCAGCAGACATTCACCGCCGTGCTGGTCACCCACGACGTCGCCGAAGCCGTCGCTCTCGCCGACCGCGTCATCGTCATCGACAAGGGAAAGATCGCCCTCGACCTCGATATCCCGCTCGAACGCCCCCGCCGCCACGGCTCGCCGGAACTGGCACGACTGGAGGGGCAGATCCTCGACACGCTGTTTGGTGAAAAATCCAGCTAGTGGCGAAAATCTGGCGCTTGGTACCGGAGCCGAAATACCGGTTTCGAGCCAAGGGGACGCTCGCTTGCTTCCCTCGGGTCATCGCTAAAAACTTTCGCGGAATGGCTGGATGGATTTGCTGTCGTTGAAAGCGTGTGGCTTCCCGCTATCGAGCGCGAAGGCACGTTACGCGTGCTGCGGATGGATTACCTCAAGATTTGTGGGACGATCTCGAAACACGGTTTCACGCGGCTTGGCGACATTGTCGGCAAGATCCGCAAGACTCTCGCTGGGAATGGTACCGACATTGATGAAGGACAAAGTTATTGGTTATTCCTGAGTTTCAGGAATGGTTCCAGGATAACGTATTCATTGCATCCTCAACCCAAGTCGCATGGCATCTGAACGAGATTCGCTGGGGCATTTATCAGTATCTTTCATCTGAGTTTCGGCGCGCCTACACACCGACAGTAGTCATACAAGGTGCGCAAATGTACACGTATGACATTCCCTCACTGATCCTCTTATTAGGTCGATCTACTGGAACCTAATGAATGGTGTTCGCTCGCCTCCGTACTTTCCACGCTTCACCATAGATCGCCACATGCGCGAATTGTATTAAAATCATTCTGATGCCCCGTCTCTTAAGGCACGCGAGCGGTCGGTAGTAGGTTACGACCGCATTCCACCCAAAACGGAAGTCTGTGCCAGCTATCAAGCGTCAGGTTTTCACCACTAGGAGTGTGGCCTTTCGGGCTTTTCAGGCGCGCTCAAGCGTCAGACCGATTTGAGATAAATCGACGACGGGCTGAAATCCAGCCCCGGAAAGATGGTATTCGTCAGGCTGCCCGGTGAAATATCGAACTGCCGGTAGAGCATCGCGGCGGCCAGTTCGCGCACGTCGCCGGTCGGCATCAGGTCGCGGCCGTCGAGCAGCCGGTCCTCCGCCAGCCCCGGCCACCGCCCGATCACCTTGCCGCCGTGTATACCGCCGCCCGCGATCACCGCCAGACCACCGGTGCCGTGATCCGTGCCGCCGGAGCCGTTCTCCCGCACCGTCCGCCCGAACTCGGTGATGGCGACGATGATCGTGTCCTTCCAGACGGCCGGTGAAAGCGTCTCGCGGATCGTCAGGATCGCCGCGGCAAGATCGGCCGCTGGCGCTCTGAAGGCGGGCTTCTGCCGCGCATGCGTGTCCCAGCCGGCAATCGAAAAGCTGGCGATCCGATAGTCCTGCATCAGCATCCCCGCGGCCAGGCGGGCGATATCGGCTGTTTTTGCACCGCGTTTTTCGTCGGCGAAGAGCGTGTCGGTCGAACCGTCGATGACCTCGGCCTCGGCGATCGCCTGCGCGAAGGGCGGATCGTTGCGGTAGAGCCGCTCGAAAAAGGCGAGCTCGTCGGTTTTCATCGTCAGGTCCGTCTGCGTCGACCAGACATCCACGCGGTTTTCGCCCCTGAGCAACAGCTCCGCGGACGTATTGACGTCGACCGCCTTTCGGGACGACGGCGACGGAATGGCCGAGAGCGCGCGGTTGAGCCAGCCGGTTTTCTCATCGCCGAGCGCTACGCCGCCGTTCTCCAGCACATCCTGCCCGTCGAAATGGCTGCGCGCATTCCGGTAGGGCGTCGACACGGACTGCACGAAACTCAACTCGCCGCTTTTCCACAGCGGCAGAAGCGCCTGCGCCTCCGGGTTGAGACCGTAGAAGCCGTCGAGATCGATCAGCCCGTCGTCGGGCGCGACCGCCAGCGTCGGCCGATACAGCCTGAACGCCGGATCGGCATAGGGCTGGACCAGGTGCAGCCCGTCCATCGCCCCGCGCAGTACAACGGTCACCAGCCGCTTGTCGCCGGGCGCCGCGGCAAGCGTGAGCGACGTGATCAGCGGCGCCGCCGCGGCGCAGCAGGCCGATGTCAGGAAAGCCCTGCGGCTGATCGGCATTTTTTGATCCACATCCATGCCGGCTTACCTTCTGTTGAACTCGGGGGATGCGAGGACGAGGGCCACACCCATCTGTCGTGTCGGCGCCAGCGACACCGTGTCGATCGTGTCCTGCCGCGCTGCGTCGCGCAGTGCCTCGCGCAGAAAAGCCCGCGGATCGCGATCTGCGCCCAGCCGCGCGGCGGCGAGCCGCGCCCAGGCGATCCGGCCGGCCAGGGGGCCGCCGGCAATCCAGGTCGAAAAAACGTCATCGAACCCCGCCGGACTGGGCGGCTGCCAGACCGGCTGCCCGAGCCGCTCCACCGCCGGCACGGTCAGAGGATTGTGGCGCAGCCTCAACGCCGCGGGATCAAAGGGCATGGCATCGCCGCCGCCCGCCATTTGCCGCATGGCGCCCTCCATACCGGCTGTCCCGACAGCCTGCGCCGGCACGTCGGTCGGCATTCCGCGATGCTGCATGTCGTCCGCCCCGACCGAAAGGGCGCGCAGGCCGGAGACGATATAGTCGAAGGGCGGCTTGGCCTTTTGCCCCTCTTCCTCCCAGCTTGCTGGATGACGCAACATCGCCGCGTAAACGGCCGTCAGATCGCCATCCGTGCGCTTCCACGCGACAGTCATCGCCTCCACCACCTCAGGCGGCGGCGTGTCGGCAATGAAGTGCGCCGCGATCTTGCGGCAGATGTGATTGCGCGTTTCGGGCGCCGCCGCGAGATCCTCGATGAGATCCTCGACATCCGACCGGCTGCGCACGCGGCCACCATAGGAGCGGCCGAAGACCACTCTTGCACCCGGCTCGGCAATATTGGCCGCGTAGCGCGCCTGATAGGTCTTGCGATCGACCGTCATTCCGGTCAGCACGAAGGCGGCATTGCGCACATCCGTCTGGGTGTAGCCGCTGCCGGCGCCGAGTGTGTGCAGCTCGAGAAGCTCGCGCCCCAGGTTCTCGTTCAGCCCCTTCTGGCGTTTCCGGCCCTGTGGCGAATTCGGCCCGATGGATTTCACCTGGTCGAGATAGATCAGCATGGCGGGGTGCAGGACGGCCGCCTTGGCAAGATCGGCAAACCGTCCCGCCACATGGGGCCTGATGGCTTCGGCCTCGTAAAGCGGCACGATCAGCCGCATGAAGTATTCCTTGCGCGCGCTGACGCTGAAATGGTTCAGCCAGAAGCCGGCAAGGCGCTCATTGAAGCCGTAGGGCGAAAGCACCGACTGGATGAACCGCGCATGCTCCTCCACTGTGAGGAGATTGACGAACGCGATGTTGAAGCGGACGCGGTTCAGGCGCTTCGTCTCGGTGTCGGCCCTTTTGCCGGCGTGCTTCAGAAGGGCGAGCTGCGCCGTGGTTTCGGCGATGCGGTCCTTGGCGGCAAGCGGCCCGCCATCCGGGAAGCTGAGCTTTTCCCGCCGCGCCGCATCGAGCTGCCCCAGCATCTCCTCGACGCTCTCGGGCGGCGCCTGGCCGGGCCTGAACCCGGTGCCGAACCGCAATGCCGCCATGGTGGAAAACGCCAGTACCATCAAACCTTCCCCTGCCGATCGGCCTACCGCTACGGCACGCTTGTGGCGAATCTGCGGGCGGCCCCGCCCAAATTCACCCCTTGTACACAAACGTCGCGCCGCCGGCGATCAGGCAAAAGCCGATCGCATGGTTCCAGGTCAGGGTTTCCTTCAGCCAGAACACCGAGAAGGCGGCAAAAACGACGAGCGTGATCACCTCGTGCATCGTTTTCAGCTGCGCCGCGGAATGGACCTGGTTGGCGATCCGGGCCTGCAGCCGCGCGCCCCCGATGCGGCTGTCGCCATGGTGTCAGAAACTGGCAGTAGCCGGCCTATCCGTTGCCTTTTTGTACTCATCGCCCCCTTCCCTTTCCGGCGGACTCTCTCCATATTCCGGCCATGGCAAAATCTCCGAAGAAATCCCCCGCCTCGAATGGTTTCGAGGAAGCCCCGCAATCGTCCTTCGAAGGCGCGCCGCTGTCGTCGAACGTCGCCGACTGGGCCGAAGAGCTGCAGCGCATGGCCGAGGCCGAGACGATCGAGACCCGCCACGACGTCGCCTCGAAGGCCGGCAAACACCGCAAGAAAGTCGAGATCGCCGCGTCGAAGTCCGCGCGGGGAACGTCGATGGGCGGCACCTCCGATCCGAAGACCCGCGCCGCCGCCGGCCTCAATCCGGTCGCCGGCATGGACACGTCGCTGGAAGATGCAGAAGCGTTGGCCACCGGCGGCGTCACCGCCACGGTCGAGGCCCTCTCGGCCCTGATCGAATCCGGCAACCCCCTGTTCAAGGATGGCAAGCTGTGGACGCCGCACCGGCCGGCCCGGCCGGAGAAATCCGAGGGTGGCATCCAGATCGTCATGAAATCCGACTACGAGCCCGCCGGCGACCAACCGACCGCCATCAAGGACCTCGTCGAAGGCCTCGACAACCAGGACCGCACCCAGGTGCTGCTCGGCGTCACCGGCTCGGGCAAGACCTTCACTATGGCCAAGGTGATCGAGGCGACCCAGCGCCCCGCCGTCATCCTGGCGCCGAACAAGACCTTGGCGGCGCAGCTCTATTCCGAGTTCAAGAACTTCTTCCCCGACAACGCCGTCGAATATTTCGTCTCCTACTACGACTACTACCAGCCGGAAGCCTATGTGCCGCGCTCCGATACCTTCATCGAGAAGGAGAGCTCGATCAACGAGCAGATCGACCGCATGCGCCACTCGGCCACCCGCTCGCTGATCGAGCGCGACGACGTCATCATCGTCGCCTCGGTCTCCTGCATCTACGGTATCGGCTCGGTCGAGACCTACACCGCCATGACCTTCCAGATGACGGTCGGCGACACGCTCGACCAGCGGCAATTGCTCGCCGACCTCGTCGCCCAGCAATACAAGCGCCGCGACATGGACTTTCAGCGCGGCAGTTTCCGTGTGAGGGGCGACACCATCGAGATCTTCCCGGCCCACCTGGAAGACGCAGCCTGGCGCATCTCGATGTTCGGCGACGAGATCGACGCGATCACCGAGTTCGATCCCTTGACCGGCCAGAAAACCGACGACCTGAAATCGGTGAAGATCTACGCCAATTCCCACTATGTCACGCCGCGCCCGACGCTCAACCAGGCGATCAAGTCGATCAAGGAGGAGCTGAAACTGCGCCTCGCCGAACTGGAAAAGGGCGGCCGCCTCTTGGAAGCCCAGCGGCTGGAGCAGCGCACCCGCTACGACATCGAGATGCTGGAGGCGACCGGCTCCTGCGCTGGCATCGAGAACTATTCGCGCTACCTGACCGGCCGCCAGCCCGGCGAGCCGCCGCCGACTTTGTTCGAATACATCCCCGACAACGCCCTTTTGTTCATCGACGAAAGCCACGTCTCGGTCAGCCAGATCGGAGGCATGTACCGGGGCGACTTTCGCCGCAAGGCGACGCTGGCCGAATACGGTTTTCGCCTGCCCTCCTGCATGGACAACCGCCCGCTGCGCTTCGAGGAATGGGACGCCATGCGCCCCGACACCATCGCCGTCTCCGCCACCCCGGCCGCCTGGGAACTGGAACAGTCCGGCGGCGTCTTCGCCGAACAGGTCATTCGCCCGACCGGACTCATCGATCCCCCAGTGGAGGTGCGATCGGCCAAAACCCAGGTCGACGACGTGCTCGGCGAGATCCGCGAGACCGCCGCTGCCGGCTACCGCACCCTCGTCACCGTGCTCACCAAGCGCATGGCCGAGGACCTCACCGAATATCTGCACGAGCAGGGTGTTCGCGTCCGCTACATGCATTCCGACATCGACACGCTGGAGCGCATCGAGATCATCCGCGACTTACGCTTGGGTGCTTTCGACGTGCTGGTCGGCATCAACCTCTTGCGCGAGGGCCTCGACATCCCCGAATGCGGCTTCGTCGCCATCCTCGACGCCGACAAGGAAGGTTTTCTGCGCTCCGAAACCTCGCTGGTGCAGACGATCGGCCGCGCCGCAAGAAACGTCGACGGCAAGGTCATCCTCTATGCCGACACGGTCACCGGCTCGATGAGCCGCGCCATGGAGGAAACCGCGCGGCGGCGCGAAAAGCAGATGGCCTATAACGAGGCCAACGGCATCACCCCGGAATCAGTCAAGGCGAAGATCTCCGACATTCTCGATTCCGTCTACGAGAAGGACCATGTCCGCGCCGACATCGGCATCAAGGGCGTCAAGGGCGGCCTCACCGACATGGTCGGCAACAACCTCGCCGCCCATCTCGAAGCGCTGGAAAAACAGATGCGCAACGCCGCCGCCGACCTCGACTTCGAAACCGCCGCCCGCCTGCGCGACGAGATCAAGCGCCTCAAAGCCGCCGAACTCGCCGTCATGGACGACCCGATGGCCCGGCAAGAGGCGAGGAGCGCCGAAGGCGCGACCGGGAACGCAAGAAATCCGGCCAGGGCAATGGAGGGCACCTCACCTTCTCCCCGTTCACGGGGAGAAGGTGGCCCGAAGGGCCGGATAAGGGGCGATGCGGCAAACACGGGCCCAATCTCCCCCCTTAAGGGGGAGATGTCGGCAGAGCCGACAGAGGGGGGTGCCCCCTCGAACTCCCAGTCCGCCGCCACACCCCCCTCTGACCCTTCGGGCCATCTCCCCCTCAAGGGGGGAGATCAACCCGGCCGCTCCCTCTTCACCAAACCCAGCCTCGACGACATGGGCCCGGGCACCGACATGACCCGCCCGGCCCGCTCGCTGTTCCGCAAGAACGACCTCGACGAAATGACCGTCGGCCGCACCGAAAAGCCGCTCAACACCCGCGGCAAGCTGCCGGAAAAACCGGTGCTGCGAAGCCCTTCCACTCCCCTCGTGGGAGAGGATAGTTCGCCCCAAGAGGCGAAGCCGATTGGCACGGCGAACTTGGTGAGGGGGTCCGACGACCCCAAACCCTTCCTGCGCGCAAAGGCCGGCGTCGGCTCCTATGAGGATGCGGGCGATGTGAAGCGGCAGAAGAAGACGAAGGGGAAGACCGGGCGGCCGGGGCGGTAATATCAGCACGAATTTGACGCCTTCCGCCGCGACCGGGAACGGATCGACCCGCCCGGCCCCGCATCCAACGGGTCGCCCCACTGAACGCCACCAGCCGCCGGGCGACGCCGCACCACCTTCCCGGGCGATCATTGATGAAGGCAGACGCTTCCCCACCCTCCGTCATTCCTGTGCCTGTCACAGGAATCCAGTGCGCCGTGTCCACGGCGCGCAAGACTCTTCAAACGGCGTTGCATGGGTTCTCTCACGGCGGACGCGCCGTGGCTGGATTCTTGTGACAAGCACAGGAATGACGGAGGGTTGGGGCACGCGCACGAAAACAGAACCGGCCGTGCAAGGAGCAGAAACAACCGCAAAAACGCCCTACTCCGCCGCCTTCACCTCCGGCAGCAGCTCCAGCTCATACGAATAACCCTCCAGCATCGTATAGGCCTGCTCGATCGCCTCGATCTGGCTTTCGGCATTGCGGATGGCGTCGGCGATCGATTGCGAGCGGGTGCGCAGCATCGAGCCGAGCACGTCGGCGGCGGGGCGGCGGCCGAGGCGGTCGATATGCTGGCGGACGCGGGCGCGGTGACGTTCGAGCTCGAGGATATGGAAGCGGCTCTTGACGATGTCGTCGGACAGCTTGCGGCGCATGGCGGCGAGCGGGTCGAAGCTGCCGGGCTCGCGCTCGTCGAGGATGAACTCGTTGACCAGCGTTTCCAGCATCAGGATGCCCTTCAGGTCGCGCGGGTCGGCAAGCTGCGGGTCGTAGCCGGTATTGTCATAGACCTTGCGGCGCACCGGGTCCTTCAGCAGGTCGTAGCAGGCCTGCAGCCGGCCGAACTCCTCCGTGTCGCCGCCGCTGTCCGGATGGGCCGTCTTCGCCGCCTTGCGATAGGCCGTCTTGATCGCATCGCCATCGGCATCGCGTTCAAGTCCGAGCGTTTCATAAGGATCGATCACCAAGCCACCTCGTCGTCCAGAATCCGTCATTCCCGCCCTAACGGTTCGCGGCCCGGGCTTCAAGCCCGAATGCCGCCCGTCGGCCGCCTCTTCTTCGGCTGCCCCTCTTCGCCCATGGTCGGGACGAAATTGTGGAGACAAGAGGGCGGCGGGGGGTTTTCCCCGGCCAGCTGTGCCATTGCGGCACAGGACGCAACCTCTGGCGAATACTCCGGGGCGAGGACAGCATGCGGTTGAAATATCGGGGATTAATCGCTTGCTATTTTCACGAATTGCTGCCAATTATTTCAACGTTCGGGCGTTTGCATCCCGGAGACTGGACTGGCTGTATGGTCCCGGAGCAATCCGGGCGTGCCGAAACGGCACTGTAGGCGTTCTTTCCCCGTTATCGACTTCACCGACTGGCTTTTCGGAACAAAGACAAAACCGGAAAGAAAAAAGGTCTCCACCCTGGCAGGGGTGAAGGCACATCATCAAGGGAAATAAGGACTTCTCCCATGGCCACCAAGGGCACCGTAAAATTCTTCAACCAGGACAAGGGTTTTGGTTTCATCACGCCGGAAGGCGGCGCCAAGGACGTGTTCGTCCACATCTCGGCGTTGCAGGCCGCTGGTCTCCAGACCCTGAAGGACGGCCAGCAGGTCACCTTCGACACCGAGCCGGATCGCATGGGCAAGGGCCCCAAGGCCGTCAACATCCAGGCTGCCTAAGCCGGATTTGATCGCTTTGCGATGACTGAATTGACGGCGTCCTTCGGGGCGCCGTTTTTTTTGTTGCGCACATTATCCCCGGGACGAAAAGCTGTACGATGATCGACTGGATGTACAGGCATTGCCAATGCGTTTTTTTGGGAGCCTTATTCCGCCGCCTGTTTCGCCTCGGCTGCGGAAAGAATTGCATCAAAGGCGGCGGCGATCACCTCCGGACCGGCGCCGGCCCGCGTCGCATCGGCCGAGAGGATCTGCCGGAACCGCCGCGCCCCCGGCCAGCCCTGGAACAGGCCGACCATGTGGCGCGTCACATGAATGAGCCGCCCGCCGGAAGCGATGTGCCGGGCCGCATGTCCCATCATCGCGTCGCGGATATCGGCCCAGAACGCCAGCGACAGCCGGTGCCCATTGGCGGTAAACGCCTCGCCGCTCAGATCGATCGGCGCAGCCCCCGTCAGCGGATGCGAAAAAGACTGATCCACGGCCGTCAGCATGGCGCTATCATGATAGGCGGTCCGGCCGAGCATGACGCCGTCGACGTGATTCAGTTCCTCAAGGGCCTGATTCAAACTGCCAAGACCGCCGTTGAGACCGATGAAAAGATGAGGATTTTCTGACTTGAGGCGATAAACCAGACCATAATCCAGCGGCGGAATATCCCGGTTCTCCTTCGGCGACAGCCCCTGCAGCCAGGCTTTGCGCGCATGCACCCAGACCGCGTCCGTACCGGCCTTTGCGACCTGGGAAACGAGATCGCGCAGCGCCGCCTCTGGCTCTTGGTCGTCGACGCCGATCCGGCATTTGACCGTCACCGGGATCGACACCGCCGACTTCATCGCCGCCACGCAGTCAGCCACCACCGCCGGCTCGCGCATCAGGCAGGCCCCGAACGTGCCCGACTGCACCCGGTCCGAGGGACAGCCGACATTCATGTTGATCTCGGTGTAGCCGAAGTCTTCGCCGATCCGCGCCGCTTCCGCCATCTTGCCCGGATCATTGCCGCCCAGTTGCAGCGCCACCGGCTGCTTGGTGTCATCGAGCCCCAGCAACCGCTCCCGGTCGCCGCGCAGGATCGCCTCGGAGACGATCATTTCGGTATAGAGCAGCGCATGCTTGGAAAGCTGACGGGCCAGGAAACGATAGTGACGATCCGTCCAGTCGATCATCGGCGCCACGGCAAAGACCGGTGCCTTGAAATAGCGTCCGCCGCCCGGTCCGGCCGGCATTTTGGTGTCGTCGCTCATGAAATTCGTTCTCAGTTCGATGCGTCCCGCAAACGGCAGAAACAGCATCCGCGTAAACCCGCATCCGCAATGGTGCCGGCCTTATATAGCGTGGCGCCGCGCAAATCTACACGCACTGTTTTTCACTCAAAAGGTCTCAGCCGCAGCGTTCATGGTCGCTTTCCACATGCTGGTCGCCTGGAACTCCCAGCCCGTGGGCCGCTCGCCTGGTTGATCGCCTGTGCGCGCCATCAAACCGAGCAGTTCCAATGCATCCCGGCGCTTTTGATCCACGGAGCCGGCTTTGAGCGTCTTCATCAGGGTTGCCCGGTCAATCGCGGACGCAAGCCGGGCGCGCTTGATGATTTCGGACCACGTTCTTTCCTTGTAGAAGATGGCTCGGGCCGCCCCTTCAAGCTCCGATGCGACATCGGCGGTGATGGCGGCTGTCGCCTGCAGGTGTTCCAGTGTTGCCAGCACGTTGACCAGCGGGACCGTCAGCGGCAGGTAGCCAAGTTCTGCCGGACCATGGAGCAGCGCGACGTCGGCATCATCCTCCAGAATACCGTCGGCATAGTGGTGGAATATCCGCCCGACACCGGTCATGCCGAAATCGGCGCATTCGGCAGCCCGCAAGGCGCCCATGCTGGCGGCACCATAGACCCTTATACCATGAGACAGCGCATAGAGGATTTCCTTATGCCAGATCGGCGCCACATATTCGAAATTGCCGTCGATGATGCCGATCGCCGACACGCCGGAGCGCACCGCGCGCAGCAGATCACCCTGGATGGCGGGCGGACGAATGACGATATCCCCGGCAATCAGGGCATGCGCATCGGGCAAGGTCGGGCCAACAAAGACGATTTTCATGCCGTCTCCAGAAGACGGGCAACCGCACGCGGCCCCAGACGGCGCTTGCGCAAACCGTCGGGGTTCTCCAATTGCGACACGAAAACCTTCACCACTGAAAACGGGAAATCGCCGCGCAAGAGCGGCAGGGCAATCGCCGATTTGACCTGCGCGTCGTTAAGACTTCGAAGAACGTCGGACAGGAGCGTTTCCGGTCCCCCGGCGAGAGGGGGCTGGACTATGGCACGCGACGTTGCCTTGGCGGTAAAATATGCCCGCGTTTCCTCGGCAAGCGGCCACGTGAAGGTCTCGGGAAAGACATCGTCCCGGGCGCCGCTGATATAGGTCAGGCGCGATTGTGCCACTTCCGTGATTGCCCGTATGGCTGCGCGCACCGGGTTCGGATGGCAGCCGTGCCCGATCGTCGCCTGATGGTAGAGCGGCTGTTTCATCGACAGAATATCTTTGGGAGCAAGAACGGCCGTATAACACGGCACAGCGATGTCGCTGGTGATATCGAAAAGGCGAAGTGTGAGCCCGGCATTCACAATGCGGCCGGCTAGATCTGACAGAACCGCATCCCCGAAAGCGGCGGGATCAACGCATGTTTGCAGCCTTCTTGCCAGCGGCATCATCCGCCAGAGTACCTCGGCATCTCTTTCGATCCGCTCGAGTATGCCGTGCAGCGTTGCCTCCGTCTGCGTGTTGCCGGAAGCCAATCCGTCGGAGGATTGCCAGTAGCGGCAATCCTCGCGCGTCCGATCGAGGCTGGCGGCATCAAGAGGCACCCACGTGGTCTCGTCCCTCAACAGATCGTGGCCGCTCGCCCAGGCGACGTCCTCTTCGTTCCCAAGATCGGTAAATCCGTGCGCGGTCAGGGCATGAAGGAGTATGGCCTGCCCGCCAGCCGCGAGAATGGCCTCCCGGGTCGCATAGCGGATCGGGATCGAGGGCGCGCAGGCAACTGCTCGCTCCAGGGCCTCCATCGCGGCAGAAACCTTGGCGTCGATATCCGTGATGCCTTTTCCCTGGTTGATGACAATCGACCGGGCGTTGGGCGAAACGGCGTTCCAGACTGGGATGCCGATATTGTCGAGCCCGGTCAGACGGCCAAGCCGCGTCACACCGAACTGACGCAGGAAGGGTTTTATTCGCGCGAGCGTCTCTTCCGGCGTGATGAGGCGATCGGAATAGGCGCTCCGGGTCGTCTCACCCAAAGCGCCCGCGCTGGCGGTTCGCAACCCGCCTATTCCGCGCCGCGATCCATGAAACCGCCGGACGCACTGCCGCTGCTTGCCATGATCGCGACATCGATGCCGCGCACGACCGGGCCACGATCGTAATGGCCGCTCGAGAGATCATCTCCAGTATCGACCATCACCGCGACATCGACGCCCTTAACGGCTGCCTGTGTTGTCCTGCCATGATCAAGGTGGCCACCGGCAATGTCGCCTCCACTATCCATCGTTACGGCAAAATCCAACCCGTGAACCAGCGGTCTACCGGAAACGCCACGATCGACATGGCCGCCGGCGGGATCTTCGCCGTTGTTTGTGACGATGGCGCATTTCACTCCGCGCAGGAGTGGGCCGCGATCAAAATGGCCACTCGCCGGTTCTTCGCCGTTATCCGCGACGACCGCGAATTTCACGCCCCGCACGAGCGGTTCGCCGGGCTGACGCGCGGAAGCGACAGCGGCAAAGGCGCCATCGCCGCCATCATCGATTTTTGTGAGAGTGCCCGCCTCGAAATCGGCAAGCCAGTATCCGTCTTCACCTTCCACGCCGAGAACAACAACCTTGGACATTCTGCTCTATCCCTCTGATTAGATGTGAGATGTTTAGTCGGAAATTTGCGCGTGACCTCAGGAAACTCAAATACGGGAATGGGAACGGACAAACACGGCTCTCCCGCGGGCAGATCATGCTTTAACGTGCCGGTTACAGTCAATGAGGCAGGGTTTTATTGGCGGAATTTCGTGGACTGTAAAAAACAGTCCACTTCCCGTCAGAAACGACGGATGTGAAGGGAGATCGTTCAGGTCTTCCCGGCGATTTTAGATCGGCGCGGGCTGGGTCCGTCAATGCGCCTGAAGCTTTGCCTCTTTCGCGGCGGAAATGAACACTTCCCTTGCTTCCTCGGGCGACCTGCGGCCGTCGAGCGCTGCACGGCACAAGCTTCTGGCGGCGACGTAACGCGGACCGCGCAGGTCCGGCCAGGTGTCCATCAGGCAGATCAGCGCATCGAACGGTCCCTGCACGATCTGGCAGCCTTTGTGGGCAAACCCGACCTCCACAGGATTGGACCATTTGGCATATGGCATGAGCGTCTCCTCCGATTTTCTTGCCAGAACCTAACTTCACAATAGCTGATTTGGTTCCCGCTGGGCAGACGGCAAAACGAAAAAAGCCTGCCGCGGGAGGAGGTGCGGCAGGCTTCTGAAAGTGACCCACGGTCGGGAGGAGGTGACCGCTGATCGATCGCAGCTTTCCGGGAGGAGGTGAATCGCTGCGATAAATATGACTTTATTGCTGCATTGCATCAAAATCAAGTGAAATCTTATGCAGCGCAACAATTACCAAAAACGGCTGCGCTGTGGTGGTGGGTTCGCGGCGCTGCCGATCAGATAGCCGGCAACGAAGGCTGCGGCGCCGAAAATGAGCAGCGCCGTGCTGGTGGCGGACGGGTGGTCGTGCGCCGTCCTGGCGACCGCCGTCGCCTCGTCCTTGACATATTTAGCCGTTTGTCTCGCTTTGGCGGTTACGGCGTCCGCCTCCTTCAGTTCGCCCGTAAAACCGGTTCGCAAATTTTTGATATTGGCCATCACCGTGCTCCTCTTCTTAGCGAGGAAAACATCCCAAAAGTAATATTGTTCCATCAAAAAACAGAGAGGATGCCCGCTACTTGGGCGGATGCTCGAAAAAATGCGTCCAACCGCCTCTTTGACAGTAGATCGCGTCTCATCGCGACACGAATCCAAAGCATTTGCCGAAAAATCACTGTTGTGATTCGTTTACCTGTGGCATGTTAATAGGTGAGGTGCCTCATAAAAACCAATTTCGGAGTAGCTACTGCGGCCATAAACAAAAAATAAAGCGACGGGAGAGAACACATGGTAGAGGAAAATCTGTATCGCATCGTCGAAGTCAGCTTGAAACATGGCTCGGATCGCCGTGATGTCGGCATCATGACCGTGCGCCAGGCGCTTGAGCTTCCGGATGTCCCCAGCCTGGAATACACCCATCCAGACCTCAATTCACGGGCCGGCAGCCGGTTTCTGACACGTGATCAGCTCGAAGCCTACGCCTGCAGCTGAAGCAGCTTTCGCCACCCCTTGAAGGGGTGCTATCGTCCGGCATTCGAAATCGAATGCCTGGATACCGATGACCACTGTAATTCCCCTTCCCGCCCCGGTTTTGTTGCCGGTTGCGAATTCCGATCGGGCCTTCCCCGTTCGCCGCGTTTATTGCGTGGGCCGCAACTATGCGGCCCACGCAATTGAGATGGGCCATGATCCCGACCGGGAGCCCCCATTCTTTTTCCAGAAAAATCCGGACAATCTAACGGTGCAGCGCGCGGAGTTTCCCTATCCGCCGCTGTCCGCCGACGTACATCACGAGGTCGAACTTGTCGTCGTGCTGAAAAACGGCGGCGTCAACATCGCTGCTGGCGACGCGCTCGATTGCGTCTACGGCTATGCCGTCGGCATCGACTTCACCCGCCGCGACCTGCAGGCAGAGGCAAAGGCGGCCGGCAAGCCATGGGCGGCGGCCAAGGCCTTCGAACACTCGGCACCGGTTTCAGAGATCGTTCCGGCCGAGACCATCGGCCACCCGGCGGCTGGCAATATCTGGCTGGCGGTCAACGGCGACCGGAAGCAGCAGGGCGACCTCAACCAGATGATCTGGAAGGTGGCGGAAATCATCACCGAACTGTCGAAGCTTTTCACGCTTTCCGCAGGAGACGTCATCATGACAGGGACGCCGTCCGGCGTCGGTCCGGTGTCGCGCGGTGACGTGATTTCCTGCGGCGTCGACGGCGTTGCGACGCTGACCGTCACCGTCGTATAGATCAAAAAGGCAGCGCGGCCGAAAACCGCTCACACTTTTCGGCATCCCGCCCTGAGAAAACGAAGGAAATATCATGCCGCTTTATGCACTTGGCCCAGCACGACCATCTGTCCCCGCAGAAGGCGGCTATTGGGTGGCGCCGGACGCGCATGTCATCGGCAAGGTCGAACTGGGCGAAGACGTCGGTGTCTGGTTCGGCGCCGTGCTGCGCGGCGACAATGAGCCGATCAGGGTCGGCGCCCGCACCAATATCCAGGAAGGTGTCGTCATCCATGTCGATCCCGGCTTTCCGGTTGCGATCGGAGAGGGCTGCACCATTGGCCATCACGCCATCGTGCATGGCTGCACCATTGGCGACAATTCGCTGATTGGCATGGGCGCAACGGTGCTGAATGGTGCTGTGATCGGCAACAACTGCCTGGTCGGCGCCAATGCGCTGGTGACGGAAGGCAAGGTCTTTCCCGACAATTCCCTGATCGTCGGCGCACCGGCAAAGGCCATCCGGCTGCTGGATGAGACAGCCGTCGCCGGCTTGAAGAACTCGGCGAACGGCTACGTCAAGAAATGGCAGCTTTTCGCGACAAGCCTGTCCGTCATCGGGTAGTTGCCGTCAGAGCTTCAATCGTCTCAGCCGAAGTGCATTGGTGACGACGGAAACCGAGGACAGGCTCATGGCAGCGGCGGCGATCATCGGCGAGAGCAGCGAGCCGGTCAACGGATAAAGCAGACCGGCTGCGACCGGCACGCCCACGGCGTTGTAGGCAAAGGCGAAGAACAGGTTCTGGCGAATGTTCGACAGCGTCGCCTTCGACAGGGTTCGCGCCCGCACGATACCGGACAGGTCGCCCTTCAGCAGCGTGATGCCGGCGCTTTCCAGCGCCACATCGGCGCCGGTACCCATCGCGATGCCGACGTCCGCGGCCGCCAAAGCCGGCGCATCGTTGATACCGTCGCCCGCCATGGCAACGATGCGGCCCTCGGCCTTCAGGCGCTCGACCAGCGCTTTCTTATCTTCCGGCAACTGGTCGGCCGCGACATCGTCGATGCCGAGCGCCTTCGCCACTGCGTGCGCTGTGACGGCACTGTCGCCCGTCGCCATGACAATGCGGATGCCATCGGCATGCAGCGCGCGGATGGCTTCGACCGCATTGACCTTGATCTCGTCGGCCAGCGCCAGAAGACCGGCCAGTTCGCTATTGACCGCGACGTAGAGCGCGGTGCGGCCGTTCTGGCGCAGCCCTTCGGCGTGATCCGCAAAGGCTGACGTATCGATACCGACATCCGCCAGCATCGCGGCATTGCCTGCGAGCACGAGATCGCCATCCACCCGGCCGGAGACGCCCTTGCCGTTGACCGCTTCGAAGTCGGAAACGGCAACCAGCGGCACGTCCCGCGCCTTGGCCCCGGCGACGATGGCCTCGGCCAATGGGTGTTCCGAGGCCTTTTCCAGGGAGGCCGCGAGCATCAGCAGCCGGTTTTCCGGAAAGGTGGGACCCACAAGCACGTCCGTCAGACGCGGCTTGCCTTCCGTCAGCGTGCCGGTCTTGTCGACGATCAGCATATCGATGGCCGCAAGACGCTCGAGTGCCGCGGCTTCGCGGACCAGCACGCCCGACTGGGCGCCCCTGCCCGTCGCGGTCATGATCGAGATCGGCGTGGCGAGACCGAGCGCACAGGGGCAGGCAATGATGAGGACGGAGACGGCAGCGACCAGCCCGTAGACGAAGGACGGTTGCGGACCAAGCATCAGCCAGCCGACGAAAGCCGCCACGGCGACAAGGACGACCGCAGGGACGAACCAACCGGACACCCGGTCGGCGAGTTTCTGGATCGGCGCGCGCGAGCGCTGGGCCGAGGCGACCATCTCGACGATCTGCGACAGGACCGTATCGCTGCCGACCTTTTCCGCCCGTACGACCAGCGTGCCGTTGCGGTTGATGGTGCCGCCGGTGACCTCGGCGCCCGCGATCTTTTCCACCGGCAAAGGCTCGCCGGTGATCAGGCTCTCGTCGACGCTGGAGCGGCCTTCGGTGACGATGCCATCGACCGGCACGGCTTCGCCGGGGCGTATGCGCACGTGATCGCCAGCCAGAATGTTTTCAAGCGGCGCGTCCTGTTCGGTTCCATCCGGCTGGATCCGCCGCGCCGTTTTCGGCGCGAGGTTCATCAGCGCGCGGATCGCATCGCCGGTGCGCTCACGGGCGCGAAGCTCAAGGATCTGGCCGACGAAGACCAGCGCGACGATCACCGCCGCAGCCTCGAAATAGACGGCAACGTCACCGTGATGGCCGCCGAATTCCATCGGAAAGAAGCTCGGGAACAGCGTTGCGACGACGCTGTAAAGATAGGCCGCGCCGACGCCGAGCATGATCAGCGTCCACATATTGTAGTGGCCGGTGCGCAGCGACACCCATCCCCGCTCGAAGAAAGGTTTGGCGGCCCAGAGCACGACCGGCGTTGCCAGAAGGAGTTCGAGATAGGTGGCGATGCGGGCGCCGATCCAGTCGCGGATCGGAAGGCCAACCATCGGCCCCATCGACAGGATGACGAGCGGCACAGCGCAGGCAAGGCTTACCCAGAAGCGGCGCGTGAAATAGACGAGTTCGGGATTGGGACCCTCGACCGGGGCGCCCATCGGCTCGAGCGCCATGCCGCAGATCGGGCAGGTTCCGGGCGCGTCACGGACGATTTCGGGGTCCATCGGGCAGGTGTAGAGCGTCGCCTTCTTGGCAGCCTTGGGCTTGTCCTTTGCGTGGCCGGACAGGAAGAACCAGGGATCAGCGCCGAAGCGGCCGTGGCAGCGCTGGCTGCAGAAATGATAGGTCGTTCCCTGATACTCGAGGTTCGGTTTTCCGGCGTTGAGTTTCACTGTCATGCCGCAGACGGGATCAATGGCGGTTTCGGCCATGCCCGCTGCCTGAGGGACATGGGTGTGGCCATGCGTATGCGCGGAAAACAGGAAATCGGACATCGAATCGCGATTGTTCACGTCTGAACCTCGATAGACCGGATGTTCGGACATCCGCTTGCAATGGTTACGGCTTTGACGGGGCCTGACGGAGATTATGCGCAGGTGCAGTTCTGGCAGTGGCCGCGAATCTCGATCGTCGTCTTTTCGGTCTTGAAATGCTCCCTGCCGGCAAGCACCGAGAGCCGCTCCTCGATACCCGCATCATGCATTTCGGTCACCTGGCCGCAATCCTCGCAGATCGCAAAGGCGGTCACGCCGTGATCATGGTGATGATGATCCGGATGCGAGCAGGCGACGAAGGAGTTCATGCTTTCGAGCCGGTGGATCATGCCGAATTCGAGCAGCTTGTCGAGCGCACGATAGACCTGCAGCGGAGCGCGGAAACCGTGGTCGCGCAGCTTGTCGAGGATGGTATAGGCGCTGAGCGGGCCGTCGGCATGGGTCAGCGCATCGAGCACCAGCGTCTGGTTCTTGGTGAGTTGCTGCGCCATCAGTGATGCCCTCCATGCGTCGAGTGAATAGCCGTTTCGGTTTCGCCGTTCCGGCCGAACGGCAAAAGGCTGAGCACGAAAAGCCCCATCGCCGCAACCAC
The DNA here is from genome assembly GCF_040126305.1 of Pararhizobium sp. A13. Lineage (NCBI taxonomy): Bacteria > Pseudomonadati > Pseudomonadota > Alphaproteobacteria > Hyphomicrobiales > Rhizobiaceae > Pararhizobium > Pararhizobium sp. A13. The sequence continues at coordinate 3,486,328 of NZ_CP149510.1, forward strand.
GATCGAGGGACCGGACGGCGTATCGAAGTGCAGCGAGCCGAACAATCCGCCGGTGACGGCGAGCGCGCCGATCACCGAGGCGAGCACGGCCATGATTTCGGGCGACGTGGCAAAGCGCCGGGCGGTTGCCGCCGGAATGATCAAGAGCGAGGTGATCAGCAGAATGCCGACGATCTTCATGGCAATGGCGATCACCAAGGCCATCAGCAGCATGAAATAAAGCCGCGCCCGCTCCGGCTGCAGGCCTTCGGCCTCGGCCAGTTCCGGATTGACGGTGGAGGCAAGCAGCGGCCGCCAGAGATAGACGATGGCGAAGAGAACGAGAATGCCGCCGCCCCAGACGAGATCGATATCAGCCTCGGAAACCGCGAGGATATCGCCGAACAGGAAGCCGACGAGATCGATGCGCACCCAGGTCATGAAGGCGACCATGACGAGGCCGATCGACAGCGCCGAGTGGGAGAGAATGCCGAGCAGCGCGTCTGTCGACAGCGCGCCGCGCTTCTGCAGCAGCAGCAGCAGCAGCGAAACGACGGCGGCGACGATGAAGACGCTCAGCATCAGATTGAGGTTAAACAGCAGCGACAGCGCCACGCCGAGCAATGCCGAATGCGCCATGGTGTCGCCGAAATAGGCCATGCGCCGCCAGATGACGAAGCAGCCGAGCGGGCCGACCGTGATGGCAAGGCCGATGCCGGCAACGAGCGCGCGGGTGAAGAAATCGTCAAACACGGCGCGTCTCCTTGTTGCCGAAGCCCTGCAGGCGGCTGTGCTGGCCGCAGCCGCAATCCGGACCGTGGACGTGATCGGCATGGTCATGATCGTCATGACCATGATCGCCGTGGCCGTGGGCGCCATGGTGATGGCCATCGTCCGGATGGCAATGTTCGGTGATGCTGCCATCGGCATGCAGCACGCGGCCGTCGGGCAGATGGGTGTGGTCGTGATCGTGGCTGTAGACGGCAAGCGTCTTGGCCGCGCGGCTGCCGAACAGTTTCAGATATTCCGGGCTCTGGCTGACCACTTGCGGCGTGCCGCGGCAGCAGACATGGCCGTTGAGGCAGATCACCGTATCGGTCTCGGCCATCACCACATGCAGGTCGTGCGAGATCAGCAGGATGCCGCAGCCGGTCTGGTTGCGGATGGACTTGATCAGGTCGTAGAGCGCGATCTCGCCCGAGAAGTCGACGCCCTGTACCGGTTCGTCGAGAACGAGCAGATCGGGCTTGCGGGCAATGGCGCGGGCAAGCAGGGCCCGCTGGAATTCGCCGCCGGACAGGTGCTGCACCTCGGCGCGGGCAAGATGTGCGATGCCTGTGGAGTGCAGCGCCTCCTCGATCTCGCGGCCCTTGAGCGGACCAGTGAGCGTCATCAGGCGCTCGACAGTCAAAGGCAGCGTCCAGTCGATGGCGAGCTTCTGCGGCACATAGCCGACCTTCAGGCCCGGTTTGCGTTCGACCCAGCCCTCGTCCGGCTTCAGCACGCCGATCGCGGCCTTCGCGGTCGTCGATTTGCCCGAGCCGTTCGGGCCGATCAGCGTGACGATCTCGCCGCGGCTGATCGACAACTCGACGCCGCGCACCAGCCAGCGGCCGCTGCGGCGCACGCCGGCATTGTTCATGAGGACGAGAGGCTTCTGGTCGGGCGTGCGGAAATTCAGCATCAAAAAAATCCGGGTGAGGTGTTGCCAGCCGCTATGCCACACGTTATAGCATAACGCAATTGATGTAATAACATTACATTGATTTACAAGACAGGAGTCCCCGCATGAGCCTGAAAAAATCCCTCTTTTTCACATCCTCCCTGCTTCTCGCCCCCTCCATGCTTCTGGCAACAGGCACCGCCCATGCCGAAGTGCCGCACGTGGTCGTTTCGATCAAGCCGATCCACTCCCTGGTTGCCTCGATCATGCAGGGCGTCGGCGAACCGGCACTGATCGTCGAGGGCGCCGCCTCCCCCCATACCTACAGCATGAAACCTTCCAACGCCTCGGCGCTGGAGAACGCCAATATCGTCTTTTGGGTCGGCCATGGGCTGGAAGCCTTTCTGGAAAAGCCGCTGGAGTCGCTGGGCAGCGGCGCAAAGATCGTCGAACTGGACGACGCGCCCGGGCTCGAAAAGCTGAAATTCCGCGAAGGCGGCGCCTTCGAACCGCATGACGACGGCGACGAGCAGGAGGCAAGTGCGGAGGGCGCCGGGGACCACGCCCACGAAGAGGGCCATCACCACGACGAGGGTGAATTCGACATGCACCTCTGGCTCGATCCGGCCAATGCCAAGGCGATGGCCGCCGAGATCGAAACGACGCTGGCGGCCGCAGATCCGGACAATGCCGCCACCTACAAGACCAATCTCGAGGCCCTGAACACACGGCTCGATGCCCTCGACAAGACACTCGAAGAGGCGGTCGCACCGATCAAGGACAAGCCCTTCATCGTCTTTCATGATGCCTATCAATATTTCGAGCATCGCTACCATGTGAAGGTGGCAGGCTCGATCACGGTGAGCCCCGAGACCCTGCCGGGCGCCGAACGCCTGTCGCAGATCCACGCCAAGATCGTCGAACTGGGCGCGACCTGCGTCTTTGCCGAACCGCAGTTCGAGCCGAAGCTCGTCAATGTCGTGCTCGAAGGCACGCCGGCGAAATCGGGCACGCTCGACCCGGAAGCGGCTACCCTCGATGCCGGCCCCGACCTCTATTTCCAGCTGATGGAAGGTATCGGCACCTCGCTGAAAACCTGCCTTTCCAACGGCAGCTAAACAGGCATTTCCGGCGTTTCAAAAGGCGGGCCACGAGTCCGCCTTTTTCAGATCATTAAATGTAATGGTATAACATAGGGATACGGGTGATGTCCGACAAGCTTCCGGTCACCGTTCTCTCCGGCTTTCTCGGCGCCGGAAAGACCACGGTGCTCAATCATATCCTCAACAATCGCGACGGGCTGCGGGTGGCGGTGATCGTCAACGACATGAGCGAGGTGAACATCGACGCCGCTTTGGTGCGCGACGGCGGCGCCAACCTGTCGCGGACGGAGGAGCAACTGGTCGAGATGACCAATGGCTGCATCTGCTGCACGCTGCGCGACGACCTGCTGAACGAGGTGCACAAGCTGGCGGAACAGGACCGCTTCGACTACCTGCTGATCGAATCGACCGGCATTGCCGAACCGCTTCCCGTTGCGACGACGTTCGAATTTCGCGACGAGAACGGCAACAGCCTCTCCGATGTTGCACGGCTCGATACGATGGTGACCGTCGTCGATGCCGCAAGCCTTCTGGCCGACTATTCCTCCGATGATTTCCTTGCCGACCGCGGCGACACGGCCGGAGACGGCGACAACCGCACGCTTGTCGATCTGCTGGTCGAACAGATCGAATTCGCCGATGTCGTCATCCTCAACAAAACCGGCAGCGCCACGCCCGAACAGCTTGACGCGGCGCGCAAGATCGTCATCGGCCTCAATCCGGATGCACGGCTGCTCGAGGCGGATTTCGGGCGTGTGGCGCTGCGCGATGTGCTGGGCACCGGGCTGTTCGATATGGCGAAGGCCCAGCAGCATCCGCTCTGGTACAAGGAACTGCACGGGTTCAAGGACCATATGCCGGAAACGGAGGAATACGGCATTCGCTCCTTCGTCTACCGGGCGAAAAAGCCGTTCGATCCAACCCGGTTTCACGCCTTCATCAACCGCGCATGGCCGGGCGTGGTTCGCGCCAAGGGCTTTTTCTGGCTGGCGACGCGGCCGCATCACGTCGGCGAACTGAGCCAGGCGGGTCCCATGGTGCGCACGTCGAAGATGGGGCTCTGGTGGTCGGCGGTTCCCAAGGCCCAGTGGCCGGACGATCCGGGGTTTCTGGCCCTGATGAAACCCCATCTCGATCCCGTCTGGGGCGACCGGCGCCAGGAGATCGTCTTCATCGGCGCCGATCCGATGGACCAGGCGGCGCTGGAAGCCGAGCTTGACGATTGTCTGGTGGATGCCGGCAGTTTCACGCCGGAACGGTGGCGGACGCTGCCCGATCCGTTCACGGACTGGTCGGCCCGGGCAAGTTAGCAGCACCAGCCGCCGGTGGCGAAAGGCGGCCCGCCGCCTTTCGATCCTCTGGCTAACGGGTTGCCAGATTGACGATCACGCCGGTCGCAACGCTGATCAGCAGGAAGTCGTTGTCGACGCGAACCCACTGCTGGCCGCGCTGTGGCGCATAGAGCCTGTAACGGCGGTAATCCTGGACTGCGGCAATGTGTCGACGCTCGGCCGGTGACAGGCGATAGCCGCGCGCCCAGCGCTTCTTCACGACGACGCGCTTCTCGACGATTTTCGTGTTGCCATGCCTGTAGACATTCTTTTCGACATGCCGCTCCTTCACCTGAGCGACCTCGAACGGCTTTGCCGGCTGCGCGGAAGCCATCGGCGCGGCCAGGAAAGATCCGGCGACCAAGGCGATCAACAAACGTTTCATCGGGGTGTCCTTTCGTTCTTGACACCCCGAAACTAAGACCTTTGAGATGAACGGAAACTGAAAACGGAAATTACAAAATTGTAATGACGTCAGCCAATTACAATAGTTACCTAATGCACTACTTTCTCATTCAATGGTGAATTACAACGCCTCATAGCTAAAGCGGTCGAAATCGGCGACCTGCGCCCGGCCGGACGTATCGAAAGCGAACACGCCTGCGAATGCGCCGGTGAACGACCCGTGTTCGCCGCGCCCGCCCTCGTCGGATACGACGCCGGCATCGAGCACCGGGCCGATCTTGCGCCAGGCACGGTAGCCGTCGGGGTGCCAGAAGAACTGCAGCTCGTTATCCCGGACTTCCATGGCCAGATAGACCCGTCCGAATGGAACGGTGACGCCACTTTCGGCGGGAAACGTCATGCGGCCATGCGGAAAATCTCCGGCGCAGGAGAAGATCGTCACGACCCGGCCGAGCTTTTCATGCAGGGTGACGACGAGCGCGTGAAACTTGTGGCGGTTGTAGTAATGGGTCAGACCGGCAGCCTGCTGATAGGTATCCGGCTCGAACTCGACGACCGTCTCCGCGCGGAAGGAATGATGCTCCTGGCGGCGCGCCACCAGCGCCTGTTCGAACCAGCTGCCGATGCTTTCACGGCCGAACAGCCTCAGATGGCCGGGCTTCTCCGTCAGCGAAAAAATCCGCTCGGGCAGAGGCGTGCGCAGCCATTGGAAATCATCGGGCAACGCAGCGCCGTCGAAGTCGCTTTCGACCTTTGCGGGCTTCTCGATGACAGCGGTCTCGCCCGGCGCCGCAACCTCGACGGCCGGTACGACACCACCCTGCTCCAGATAGAGCCATCCGTCATCGCGCCAGACGCATTTCTGCAGCGCCGTCTCACGGCCGAGCGTGCAGCGCCGCTGCGGCGGCAAAGGCCGGCCCGTCAGGTGGGTGTGATAGGCCTGGCCGTCCGGCGTCTCGACATACTGGCCGTGCCCTGCCCTTTGCAGCACCGCGTCCGGCGCGTCCTTGGAGGTGATCAGATGCGTCTGCGGATGCATCTCGTAGGGACCTTCGATGCTACGCGAGCGAGCCATCGTCACCACGTGATCATATCCGGTGCCGCCCTCGGCTGTCGTCAGATAGTACCAGCCGTTGCGCTTGAAGAGATGCGGGCCTTCGACGAGCCCTTGGCTACTGCCGGCGAAGATATTCTGGATCGCCCCGACGAGCTTCCGCGAGACCGGATCCCATTCCTGCAGCAGGATACCGTCGAAGGCCGGCGATTTCGGCGCCCCGCCGAAGCTTTCGGTGCGGTGGTTCCATTGCATGTTGACGAACCACTTGCGGCCGTCGTCATCATGGAACAGCGACGGATCGAAGCCGGAGGAATTGACATAAACCGGATCGGACCACTCGCCCTCGATCGAAGGGGACGTGACGATGTAGTTGTGCGCGTCCTTGAAGTTGCCGTCGAAGCGCTTGACGTCGGTGTAGACGAGCCAGAACAGGCCGTCGACATGGGAAAGGCACGGCGCCCAGACGCCGCAACTGTCCGGATTGCCGCGCATGTCGAGCTGGCTTGCCCGCTCGAGCGGGCGGCGCACCAGCCGCCAGTTGACTAGATCGCGCGAGTGGTGGATCTGCACGCCCGGATACCATTCGAACGTGGACGTGGCGATGTAGTAATCCTCGCCCACGCGGCAAATCGACGGGTCCGGGTTGAAGCCCGGCAGGATCGGATTGCGAATCGTCGCGGTCATGTCTTCCCCCCAAGGTTTCTCACGACATCCAGCCTGAAGCTCGGCGCCGTTTCAAGAGCAGTCGCACCTGTTACGACACATTGAACTGCCGTTCTGCCGAGTCGTCCATGTTGCAGAGACACGCCGACATTGCCGGGGACGCCAAGGGCTTGGCAAGGTTGTTTTCGCACGATTTTTGCCTAAGCTTTGGGCATTGCCGGGAAGCTCACACGCTACTTTGGTATCACCGCGGCGTGACGATGCGGGAAAATCCTGTCCGAGCCTTGAAAGAGGCCTTGAAATCGGCACTGTGGCTGTGCTCGGCAACAAAAATCGAAAACAGCCATTGCGGGAGGAAAACTTATGGCCGCACTGCTCGGTATCAGCAGGCTCATTGACCGAATCACGGAAATCATCGGCAAGTCAGTCTCCTGGCTTATCCTGGTGGCCGTTCTTGTCAGCGCCGGCAATGCCATTATCCGAAAAATATTCAATATGTCGTCGAATGCCTGGCTCGAGGCGCAGTGGTATCTGTTCGGCGCCGCCTTCATGTTCGCAGCCGCCTACACGCTGAGCCAAAACGAGCACATCCGCATCGACGTCGTCTATGGCAAGTTTTCGCGCCGTGTGCAGCACTGGATCGACCTGTTCGGACATGTCTTCTTCCTGATGCCGTTCGTATTGCTGATGACATACTACCTCGTCCCCTATTTCCTGATGTCTTACCGCTCGCAGGAAGGCTCATCCAGCGCCGGTGGCCTGATCGTCTGGCCAGCCAAGGCGATCCTCCTTTTCGGCTTCATCCTGCTTGCCCTGCAGGGGGTGTCGGAAATCATCAAGAAGATCGCGATTATGACCGGCAATATGGACGATCCAACGCCCTACGTACCGACCCACGCACCGCTGGATGAAGCCATCATTCCGGAGGCGCGCCCGTGATCGAGTTCATCGCTGTAAACCTCGCACCGATCATGTTCGTGTCATTGATCGTCTTCCTCCTGCTGGGTTATCCCGTTGCCTTTTCGCTCGCCGCCAATGGCCTGCTGTTCTTCATCATCGGCGTGGAGCTTGCTCCTTTATCCGGCGGCTCCGTCAATCTCTCCTGGCCATTGCTCAACGCGCTGCCCGAACGATTCTGGGGGGTGATGTCGAACGACACATTGCTCGCCATCCCCTTCTTTACCTTCATGGGGATCGTGCTCGAACGATCCGGCATGGCCGAGGACCTGCTCGACACGATCGGCCAGTTGTTCGGCCCGATCCGCGGCGGCCTTGCCTATGCGGTGATCTTCGTCGGAGCGCTGCTCGCAGCCACCACCGGCGTGGTCGCGGCGTCGGTCATCGCCATGGGCCTGATCTCGCTGCCGATCATGCTGCGCTACGGCTATGACCGGCGCGTCGCCTCCGGCGTCATCGCGGCGTCCGGCACGCTTGCCCAGATCATTCCGCCTTCGCTGGTCCTGATCGTTCTTGCCGACCAGCTCGGCCGTTCGGTTGGCGACATGTATGCCGGCGCCCTGATCCCCGGCCTGGTGCTGACCGGGCTCTACATGCTCTATATCCTGATCATGACCTTCGTCCGGCGTGACTCAATGCCGGCGCTGCCGCTCGAAGCCCGCACGCTCGGCGCGGGCGTTACCTCGCTCTTTGTGGCGCTTGCCGTCGCGGCTGGCATCGCCTATGCCGCTCATGTCTACCTCTCACCGACGCAGGGTGAAAACGCCGATATTCTCGGCTTCACTGTCGGTGTGGCCTTCATCTACGTGGTTGCGCTCGTCGACAGGGGATTGAAGATCAATGCGATGTCCAGGCTTGCCCAGCAGGTCATCATCGTGCTGATCCCGCCGCTGGCATTGATCTTCCTCGTGCTCGGCACGATCTTCCTCGGTATTGCCACGCCGACGGAAGGCGGCGCCATGGGCGCTGTCGGCGCCCTGATCATGGCGGCAGCCAAGGGACGGCTGACCTTGGATGTGGTCCGCTCCGCGCTGGCCGCCACCACGCGGCTGTCGGCCTTCGTGCTGTTCATCCTGATCGGCGCACGGGTGTTCTCGCTGACTTTCTACGGAGTCAACGGCCATGTCTGGGTGGAACATCTGCTCGTGGGGATGCCTGGCGGTGAAACGGGCTTCCTGATCACCGTCAACCTGCTCGTCTTCTTCCTGGCGTTCTTCCTGGATTTCTTCGAACTCGCCTTCATCATCGTGCCGCTGCTCGCGCCCGCGGCCAACGCACTCGGCATCGACCTCATCTGGTTCGGCGTCCTGCTCGGCATCAACATGCAGACGAGCTTCATGCATCCGCCCTTTGGGTTTGCGCTGTTCTACCTGCGTTCGGTCGCGGCCAAGGTGCCCTATCTCGATCGGGTCACGGGTAAGCTGACGAAACCGGTGACCACAGGGCAGATCTATTGGGGGGCGGTGCCGTTCGTCGGCATCCAGGTCCTTATGGTGGCACTGACGATCATGTTCCCGCAGATGGTCATGCACTACAAGGGCAACGCCGCCGTGGTGGACCCGGCAACGATCAAGATCGAGGTCCCGGGCTTCGGCACCGGTGGCGGTCTTGGGCTGCCGGACAATGGAGGCGGTCTCGGCCTGCCGGGTGGCCTGCAACTGCCGGGCGGCAATCCGCTCGACGGCGGCCAGCAGCCGGCGGATCAGAACGGCGCCGGCGGCGAGCAGAAGAAACCCGCCAATGACCTGAGCGCCCCGCCGTCCTTCAACTGACTTGAAAGCCGGGCCGGTGTTCGCACCGGCCCTCCTCCACACAAACGATGGGCATAGAAAAACCCCGAAGCACGCTTCGGGGTTTCTTCGTTTCAGCGATGAAACCGGCGTTTAGAGCTTGCCGCCCCGCTGCTGGATCATCATGAAAGTATCATAGTTGTATTCGGCGATCTGGGCGTTCAGATAATACTCGCCGCGGAACGCCTTGATCGAATCCCAGATCTTTTTGAAGGTCGGGTTCGAGGCTTCAATGCCAGCGTAAACCTTATTGGCCGCGTCGAAGCAGGCCGACAGGATTTCCGGGCTGAAGGGTTTGAGCTGGGCGCCCGCGCCAACGAGGCGCTTGATCGCCGAGGCGTTGAGCCAATCGTACGCCTGTAACATGTTGGCGTCAGCAGCCTGTGCTGCCACTTTCAGTACTGACTGATATTGGGGCGGCAGTTCATCAAACTTACCCTTGTTAAATAACGTATGGACGGTCGGTCCACCTTCCCACCAGCCGGGATAGTAGTAGTACGGCGCAACCTTGTAGAAGCCGAGTTTTTCGTCGTCATAGGGGCCGACGAATTCTGCACCGTCAATCGCGCCCCTCTCTAACGCCGGGTATATGTCGCCGCCGGCCAACTGCTGAGGAATGACGCCGAGCTGCTCCAGCACTTTGCCCGCGAAGCCACCGACACGGTACTTCAGACCCTGAAGGTCGGCGACCGTCTTGATCTCCTTGCGAAACCAGCCGCCCATCTGCACCCCAGTGTTGCCGCAGGGGAAACCGACGAGACCCTGAGTGCCCAGGAACTCATTGAAAAGGTCAATACCGCCGCCATGATAGTGCCAAGCATTGATACCACGCGCATTGAGTGAGAATGGCACCGCCGAACCCAGTGCCCAGGTCGGATCTTTACCCCAGAAATAGTAGCAGACCGTGTGTGCAGATTCGATCGTGCCCGCGGAAACTGCGTCAGCGACCTGGAGCGCCGGAACGATCTCGCCCGCCGCGAAAACTTGAATCTGAAAGTTGCCGTCAGTGACCTCCGAGACATACTTAGAAAGACTCAACGCGCCGCCAAAGATTGTTTCAGAGAGACTCTTCGGGAACGACGACGCCAGCCGCCAAGTGACCTTAGGGCTGCTCTGGGCGATGGCGGGCGCTGCGAGCGTCGTTGCCGCGGCGGCGCCACCGAGACCTGCACGTTTGATGAATGAACGGCGATCCATATTTTCTCCTCTGTTTTCGCGGACAGCCGGCCTTGCCGATACTGCTCCTCCCGCAGGGCGCAGGCCGCACCGGCCGGTCTCGGCTGGTTCAAACGACATGCACGATTCCCAGTTCAAGACATTCAGACCCGTCATTTCCAACGAAATCACGGGTCTCCGGCGGCAGCTTACACGCTCACCCCCTCATGTCCAGCGGCGCGGATAATGCACGATCTTCGACTTTTGTCTAATAACAACTTTCAATGTTTGCAGCAACTTACGGAACCTTGGTTAACATGCTCGCGCGGCGGCCTCGAAGGAAAAATCCGGGCAGACAGGCCGTTGATCTAAGCCCGCAGGAGACGGAAAGGGGCACCGGACCAGACGATCCGATACCCCTATATAGCAACCCGAATGCGGGTGCCGCTTACGCGCGCTCCGCCGACGAAGCCCAGAGATTGATGTCGGCTTCCTTGGCATAGATGTCGATCTCCGCCAGCTCTTCCGGCGTGAACGTGTCGTTCTTCAGCGCGGCGACACAATCGACGATCTGCGAGGAGCGGCTGGCACCGATCAGCGCCGAGGTGATATGGCCGCCGCGCAGCACCCAGGCGATCGCCATCTGCGCCAGCGTCTGGCCGCGCTTCTCGGCGATCTCGTTGAGCTTCCTGATATTGTCGATAATCGACGGGCGGATGAAGTCCTTCTTGAGGAAATGGTTCTGTGCCGCGCGGCTGTCGGCGGGAATGCCGCCGAGATATTTCGTCGTCAGCATGCCCTGCGCCAGCGGCGAAAACACGATCGAACCGACGCCGAGGCCTTCGAGCGTATCGACGAGGCCGTCATCCTCGACCCAGCGGTTGAGCATCGAATAGCTCGGCTGATGGATGAGCAGCGGTGTGCCAAGGTCTTTCAGGATAGCAGCCGCCTCGCGCGTGCGCTGCGAGTTATAGGACGAAATGCCGATATAAAGCGCCCTGCCCGAACGGACAATATGATCCAGCGCCGCACAGGTTTCCTCGAGCGGCGTATCGGGATCGAAGCGGTGCGAATAAAAGATATCGACATAGTCGAGGCCCATGCGCTTCAGGCTCTGGTCGCAGGAGGCGATCAGATACTTGCGGCTGCCCCACTCGCCATAGGGACCCGGCCACATGTCGTAGCCGGCCTTGGAGGAGATGATCAACTCGTCGCGCAAGCCGGCAAATTCGGTGCGGAGGATTTCGCCGAAGGCGGTTTCGGCCGAGCCCGGAGGCGGACCGTAATTGTTGGCGAGATCGAAATGGGTGATGCCGAGATCAAACGCCGTGCGGCACATGTCGAGCTTGCGCTCGTGCGGCGTATCATGGCCGAAATTGTGCCAGAGGCCGAGCGACATCGCCGGCAGCTTCAGCCCGCTCTTGCCGCAGCGATTGTATTTCATCGTCTCGTAGCGATTGTCTGCCGGTTGCCATGCCATGTCAGATATCCTTCCCATTGGGTCCGCAAGTCGCGGCCGAGACAGCGATATGCCACGGAGGCGCCGGCCGAAACAAGAGCCATCGAACGCTCAAGCTTAAGCAATTGAACAGTTTTCAGTGTTAAAAACCGGCGAGGATCCTTGGCGATAGGCGGCCAGTAAACGCGTTGATTTCATCATTGATAGAAATTTCAATATCCGACAGGTGAATCGTGGCGCTCACCAATATTACCGAGATCGAAAAGAAAGACTTCCTGTCGAAGACCGTCGCTTTCCTGAAGAAATGGGAGAATGCCGGCCTGATCGGCGACACGCAGCCGAGCGCGCAAGGCGGCATTCATGACGACAGCAAGCAAATCCCGACCGTCGGTTATGGCCTGAACCTCAAGGCGCTGAGTTTCAGCGACATTTCGAAGGCCTACAGGCTGGCGCTGACCGGAAAGATCGACGGCAAGCTGTCAGGCCTGCAGGAAAGCGGCCTGAAAATCATCGAAAAATGGAAGGCCGACAAGACGCCGACCGCCGCAGACGATGTTGCGCTGATCAACAAGTCGCAAGGCAAGGCTGGTACGACGGCGGAAAGGAAAGCGCTTCAGTCGCTTTGGCTGACCGATGCCCAAGCCAGTGTCCTGCTCGAAGCCAGGCTCAAGGGACAGGCGGGCCTATTCTCCTCGTCGATTGAGAAGGAGCTGACAGCGAGGCTGAACGCTTTCGGTGCCACCCTGCCGGAGGAATCGCAGGAACGGCTCGTTCTCTATTCGCTGTACTACAACGCACCAACCCTGATCGGCCCGGGCATCGCGACCGCCATCAAGACCGACAACCATGCCCGATTCTGGTACGAAGTCCGTTACAACCACAGCAATTTCGACTTCAAGGGCCTGCAGAACCGGCGCGAAGACGAATCGAACAAGGTGGGCATCCTTGCGCCGGCCGATCGAAAGGATTCCGGCGCCGTGCTCAAGGCGATGGACTTCCTGTTCGATCGCGAAGGCGGAGCATCAAGCGTCTACGAGAAGATCGCCACCCGCGACAAGGTCATCAACGAGGCGGACACGGTGAATGCGGAGACCCAGTCGTTCGAGGCACAAATCGCGTCCTACCTGAAAATCCTGTCGGACAAATACGCCTTTGGCGACCAATTGCACTTCGTCCAGGCGGGCGGCGCGGGCAACGACACATTTGCTCCGGGTGTCGCGAGCTACGCGCGCCTCGATGCCGAGACGATGCGGAATGAGACGAACACCAACGATCTCGTCATCGCCGGCGATGGCGACAACAGGATAAAGACCGGAGGCGGCGACGACTGGGTCTATTCCGGCAAGGGAAAGGACAACATAGACCTGGGCGCGGGCGACGATCACGCGTCCGCAGGCGCCGGCAATGACATCATCAACGGCGGCGACGGTAGCGACATCATGAATGGCGGCAAGGGCTACGACACCTACGTTATCGATGACCTTTCGGACCGCGTTGTCGATAGCGACAAGGGGAAGATAAAAACCGAGATTTCGCTAAACGTCCTGACGCAGAACATCGATACCTATGTCAACCTCAAGGCCGGCCTGACACACACACTGAAACTCGACGCCGCCAAGCTCCCCGCCGATGCCGAAGGTGATGTCGACAGGGTGAATTTCGAAGGCAGCAGCGGCAACGATACCTACCGCCTGTCGCTGACCGACGACAGCCTGCTCGCCTATTTCAAGACCGGCGCCGGCAACGACAAGCTCATCCTGACCGGCAGGGAAAATCCCGAAACGGGCACGACGACAATCTTCGTGGAAGACGCCGCAAGTTCCGACCGTTTCGACATCTCTGTCTTTGATGCCCGTACCCTTGATGCGTTTCAGGGCACGGCGCAGGACATCGGGGATTATTTCTACAAGCTGGAAAGCCAATCGGACGTGACCACGATGGCTATCTGGTATGCCGCGAACAACGGCGACGGCGGCTCCAGTCTCAACAAGATGATCTCGATCGCCTCGACGGAGACGATGTCCGACGCCATGTTCGTCGTCTGATCACGGCACCAGCCTCAAGTCCGGCCCAGATCGCCGAAAGAGGTTGATGGAGAACTGGCCCGCCACCCCGGCAGCGGGCCAGAAACGGGCATCACCGCAGAAGCGCGTTGGCCTCCTCGATGCCGAGTGCGGCCGGCTGCGTGCAGGTCGTCGTCAGTTCGACGAACTGGCCCGTCTCGCCCGACTGCAGGATCGACACCATGACATCGACGCCATGCAGCGCACGCTCCAACGAGCAGCGGGCGTCGCGACCTTCGAGGATGGCAAGCGCCATGTCGGCAAGGCCGGCCGTGCGGTAGTTGGCCATCGGCCCCACCGGATGCTCCTGATTGGTGACAGCGAAAGGATGATCCCACATCTCGACGGGCTGGATGTCCTTGTCGCAGCCGCTGGCCGAGACCGTGCCACCGAAGAAGTTCGGATCGGGCAGGAAGAGCGAGCCTTCCGTCCCATAGAGCTCCATATTGCCGTGGCGGTGCGACCAGACATCCCAGCTTGCCGATAACGTGACCGTCGCGCCGTTCTGGAATTCGAGCAGCGCATGGATGTTGGTTGGCGTCTTCACCGGGATGACCTCGCCCTTGCGCGGCTCGCTGGTGATGGTGCGGGTCGGATTGGCCATCGAGGTCAGTGCCGCGACGCGCTTGACCGGGCCGATCAGGTTGATGAGGTTGGCGATATAATACGGGCCAAGATCGAGGATCGGGCCGCCGCCGGGCAGGAAGAAGAAGTCCGGGTTCGGATGCCACATCTCCATGCCCGGGCTCATCACGTGGCAGGTGCCCGAGGTCACACGGCCGATCTTGCCCTGGTCGATATAGTCCCGCGCCAGCTGGTGCGCGCCGCCGAGGAAGGTATCCGGTGCGCATCCGACCTTCAGGTTGTTGGCCGTGGCGATGCCGCGCAGCTGCTCGCCCTGTTCCAGCGTCAGTACCAGCGGCTTTTCGGAATAGACGTGCTTGCCGGCCTCGAGGATCATCTTCGAGACGGGGAAATGCGCTTCCGGGATCGTCAGGTTGACGACGATGTCGATCTCCGGATTGGCAAGCAGTTCCTCGATGGTCTGTGCCTTGACGTCATATTCCGATGCGCGCGTCTCGGCGGCGGCCGGATTGATGTCGGCGCAGGCGATGACCCTGATGCCCCTGAAGAGCGGCGAGAGCCTGAAATAGGTGGTGGAAATGTTGCCGCATCCAATGATGCCGACGCCGAGTTCTCGTGTCATGATGTGCTCTTTCTATCAGTAGGTCTTGATCGATGCGATCGAGCGCTCGGCCGTCGCCTTGAAATCCTTGGGGTTGTCGTGCTCGACGATGTAGTATCGGGCAGGTGTCACGGTCAGCGCAGTGAACAGCCTCTTCCAATCAACGGTGCCATGGCCGACATCGGCCCAGCCGTCCTCATCCGCGTTTTCGCCGGCTGCAGCGATGTCCTTCAAGTGGACGGCGGTAATGCGGCGGCCATATTTTTCGATCCAGGCAAAGGGATCGGCACCGCCGCGGATGACCCAGGCGATGTCTGCTTCCCAGCTCAGGTTCGGTCCGCCGGCAAAGATATGCTCCTGCGGGACCGAGCCGTCAGGCAGTGCGATAAATTCGAAGTCATGATTGTGCCAGCCGAAGTCGAGACCGGCGTCACGGATGGGTTTTCCGGCCTTTTCCAGGCGCTCGCCGAACGCCCTCCAGCCTGCCGCGTCCGCCGGACGCTGGTCGGGAAGCAGGTAGGGGCAATAGATCGCCCTGATGCCGAGGGCGTTAGCGATTTTCAGCACGCCGGCGGGATCGGATTCGAGCATATCAAGACCGAAATGGGCCGATGGCATGGTCACGCCACTTTCATCCATGTCAGCCTTCAAGGCAGCCAGGGCGGCGTCATCGAGCGACGCGTAGAGAGCGCCATAGCCCTCGACCTGTTTGTAGCCGGCAGCGCCGACGATCTTGAGGACATCGGCAAGTGGCGGGAAGTTGCGGGCGCTGTAAAGCTGGAAACTGACGGTCTGCATGGAAAGTCCTCCTTGGGATTTATTGGAGCTAGGTATCGTACTCCGAGACCGGCAGAGGGCTCGGATGGATGTTCGTCGGATTTGCCGGCATGAAGGCATCGCTCCGTACGATGAAGGCATCGACTTCACTGCGCAGCATGAAAAACTCCTAGCCATTGCCCTGGCAGGACTGCAGGTCGTAGCCGGTAAAGACCGGGTGAGCACCTGCTGCCAGCGGCTGCTTTGGTGTGAAGCGAATGACGCGACTTTCTCCCGCTGTCAGATCGAAGGCATTGTCGGAATAACGGCCTTCCACGGCGGCTTCGATCATCACATGGAGAGCAAGGGCGGACGCCGAAACCGTGAGGTCATAAGAACCCTCCCCTGCGGCGCTTGCCATAATCGACAGATTGGACGGCTCGAGGTCGAGCGCCTTGTAGGTCGACTGCACATGATGCCCCTCGCCGCGCATGCCGTTCGAGGCTTCGAATGACCAGAACAGCAGCATGCCCTTCGGAATGTCCGCGGCAGCGATCGTCAATAGTGTGGCGGCGCGATCCGGGCTGCAGGTGCCGGCGGCGGCGGTCAGGGGCTGCTTTTCGCCGGAGAGCGAAACGAGAAAGGTCTGCAGTTCGACGGTAACCGGCTCGGCGGTGTCGTTGACCATCGCAAAGGCGATGTTCTTCCCATCGTCGGAGGGGATGGCCGCAACCGCTACCGGCTGGAAGAACCGGCGCACCATGTAGTGCATGGCCTTCCAGTTGCCCCCATAGTCGAGGCTCGCCCAGGATGCGACCGGCCAGGTGTCGTTGAGCTGCCAGTAGAGCGTGCCCATGCAATGGGGTTTGAGCGACCGCCAGAATTCGACGGCGGTGCGGATCGCCAATCCCTGCTGGATCTGGCTGAGATAGACGAAATTCGAAAAATCCTTCGGGAAGCGGAAGTAACGGAACATGGTCGCCGCAATGCGCTCGTTGCCGCCGGCATTCTTCTGGTGCGATTCCATCACCGGCGAAGCGATGTTCAGGTCCTTCTGTTCGGAAAACTGCCGGACGATCGGCATCGACGTATAGGACTGGAAGCCGAACTCCGAGCAGAAGCGCGGCCGGACCGTGCGGTAATTGTCGAACGACTTGTTCTCGTGCCAGACGGACCAATAGTGCATGTCGCCGGAACCGTCGGCATGCCAGGCGTCGCCGAAGTTGAGCGGACCGACGGATGGGCTGGATGGCCACCAGATCACATCGGCTGCGGCCGCCTTGATGCCGGTCTCGATGGTTCGGTTGAGACGGTCGTAGGAAACGAGATAGCGGTCACGATCCCTGCGGCTTTCTTCAAACCAGGTGAGCGCTCCGACCAGCTCGTTGTCGCCGCACCAGAGCGCGATCGAGGGATGCGACGATAACCGCTTGACCTGATAATCCACCTCAGCGGCGACGTTTTCGAGAAAATCCGGCGTCGAGGGATAAAGATTGCAGGCAAACATGAAATCCTGCCAGACCATCAGGCCGAGCCGGTCGCAGAGATCGTAAAACCAGTCCGTTTCATAGAAGCCGCCACCCCAGACGCGGATCATGTTCATGTTGGCATCGACCGCCGAGCGCAGCAGATCCTCGACGCCCTCGGGCGTCACCCGCGACGCGAGCGCATCGGCCGGAATCCAGTTGGCGCCGCGGCAGAAGATTTCACGACCGTTGACGCGGAAGGCAAAACGACTGCCGGCCTCGTCCTTGTCGGTCAGAAGCTCGATAGTACGGAAACCGATCTGGCGGGTGACCGTTTCGCCCGGAAACGAGACGGTGAGTTCGGACAAGGCCTGCGCGCCGCTGCCTGCCGGCCACCAGAGCTTCGGATTTTCGACGGTAAAGACATGCGTGACCTGTGTTTCTCCGGCGTTGACGGCGCAATCCAGGTGTTCCTTTAGGCCATCGAGCGAGAAATCCATGCCGATGACGCCGGGTTCCTCGGCAAAGAGCCTTACCGTCACCTGAAGATCGACGGCGCCGCCGGCCTGCGGCACCTGCCGGGTCGTGACATGCTCGATGCGAGCCGCCGCAAGTTTCTTGAGGGCGATGGAGCCGTAAATGCCCAGCGGCGCGATGGCGATGTTCCAGTCCCAGCCAAAATGGCATTGCGGCTTGCGCAGCATGTTGCCATTGGGGATCGGGCAGTTGCCGGTCGAGTAGGGAATATAGAAGGGCTGGACCGTCTGCGCTTGAGCCCCGGCAGCGACCGCTGAATGGATGACGATGCGCAGACGATTCTGGCCCACTTTCAAGATAGAGCTTACGGCCGGGCGATAGCGAAGAAAGCAGTTTTTGGCCTCGAGAACCAGCTCGTCGTTGACATAGACCGAGCCGATCGTGTCCAGGCTTTCAATATCCAGATACCAGAATCCAGCGAGATCGGCCGCGTCGATGTCGAACGTGCGCTCAAGCACCCAGTCCTTGTGTGCCACCCACTGAACGTCATCCTCGTTGCGGCCGGCATAGGGATCGGCGATCACGCCGCCGGCCTGCAGGGCGCTGTGGACGTCGCCCGGAATGGCGATCGTCAACGCGTGGCTGTTGTCGGACGAGGCAAGCAGCCAGTCGCCGGACAGGTCGAGCGCTACGGGTTCGGAGATGAAAGCGTCAACAGACATTGTCAAAAATCCATTCGCTACCCATCCGCTCAAGGATGGGCGTCATCGTCTTTGAGCGGCCGCCAAACGCGACCGCCGCGATGTTACGGGTTGGTCAGATCCTGTTTTCCGTGGCGGCGTCGAAAACCGAGGCCATCGACATGTCGAAGCTGAGTTTCAGCGCCCTACCGGGTGCGTAACGCCGCGAACCGGCAATGCGCACCGACATGGTCTGCCCGGCGAGCTTCAGCCAGAGCAGATTGTCGGCGCCCATCGGCTCCTCGATATCGACGACCGCATCGTGAACTTCCGTTCCCGGCACGTTTTCATCGACCTTGACGTGTTCCGGGCGCACGCCGAGCACGACCTTGCGGCCGGCCCCCAGCGGCCCGCGCACCGGATAAGCGTCCATACCGAAATCGACGCCATTGACCTCGATCACCTTGCGCCCGCCGCGGTCCTTGATCTCGCCGCGGAAGAAATTCATCGACGGCGACCCGATGAAGCCGGCGACGAACAGGTTTTCCGGGAAATTGTAGATCGTCATCGGATCGGCAAGCTGCTGGATGACGCCGCTCTTCATCACCGCGATGCGGTCCGCCAAGGTCAGGGCCTCGATCTGGTCGTGGGTCACATAGATCATCGTGTTCTCAAGCGACTGGTGGAGACGCTTGATTTCGACGCGCAGTTCCGACCGCAGCTTGGCGTCGAGGTTTGACAGAGGCTCGTCGAACAGGAACACGTCGACATCGCGAACAAGGGCACGACCGATCGCCACACGCTGGCGCTGGCCGCCGGACAGTTCCGACGGCTTGCGCTTGAGGAGCGGCTGGATCTGCAGGATCTCGGCGGCACGGGCGACACGCTTGTCGATTTCGGCGGCAGGCAGCTTGGCGACACGCAGGCCGAAGGACAGGTTCCGCTCGACCGTCATCTGCGGATAGAGCGCATAGGACTGGAATACCATGCCGATGCCGCGGTCCTTGGGTTCCTCCCAGGTGACGTTCTTGTCCTTGATGAAGATCTGGCCGCCGGTCACGTCGAGAAGACCGGCAATGCAGTTCAAGAGTGTGGACTTGCCGCAGCCGGACGAGCCGAGGAGGACGAGGAATTCGCCGTTCTTGATGTCGAGGTTAAGCGTGTCGAGCACGGTGACGGCACCGAAGCTCAACGACAGATCCCTGACCGATACGCTGACGTTGTTCATGCACTCACCCTTTCACTGCGCCGGCGGCAATACCGCGGACAAAAAGCCGTCCGGAAACGAAGTAGACGATCAATGGAACAGCCCCCGTCAGGATGGTCGCCGCCATATTGACGTTGTATTCCTTCACGCCCTGAACCGAATTGACGATGTTGTTGAGCTGGACGGTCATCGGATAATATTCCGGTCGGGTGAACACCACGCCGAACAGGAAGTCGTTCCAGATGCCGGTGATCTGCAGGATCATGGCGACGACGAAAATCGGCAGCGACATCGGCAGCATGATCTTGAAATAGATCGTCCAGAACCCGGCACCGTCGATGCGCGCCGCCTTGAACAGCTCTTCCGGCAGGGACGAGAAATAGTTGCGGAAGAGCAGCGTCAGGATCGGCATGCCGAATATCGTGTGGACGATGATCAGACCCGTGAGCGAACCGTAGAGGCCCATCTCACGCAGCACGATGACGATCGGATAGATCATGACCTGATAGGGGATGAACGCGCCGACGATCAGGATCGTGAAGAACAGGTCGGCGCCCTTGAAGCGCCAGTTCGCCAGTGCATAACCGTTGACGGATGCGATCGCGATCGAGACGATCGTTGAAGGAATGGTAATGCGGACCGAGTTCCAGAATCCGCGGGACAGGCCGTCACAATTCAGGCCGGTGCAGGCGCTGGACCAGGCCTTGACCCAGGGCTCGAAGGTGATCTCAAGGGGCGGCGAGAAGATGTTGCCGAGCCGGATTTCCGGCATGCCCTTCAGGGAGGTGACCATCATGACGTAGAGCGGCAGGAGATAGTAAGCCGCGGCAAAGATCAGCGCGCCATAAATCATGATGTTTCTGGGCGAAAACATCGGGCGAGGCTTTTTGCCCTGTGGCCCTGGAGCCAGTCTTGAGGCGCCATGGGCAGCCCGCCCTTTGAGCGATACGGTGTCATCCACGCTTGCGTCCTCCGAATTCCAGATAGGCCCACGGCACGATGATGATGGCGACTGTGATCAGCATCATGGTCGAAGCAGCAAAGCCCTGACCGAGGTTCTGCGCCTGGAACATGTAGTCGTAGACATATTTGGCAGGCACCTCGGAGGCGATGCCGGGACCGCCGCTCGTCTGCGCCACGACGAGGTCGTAGACCCGGACGATGCCGCTTGCGATGATCACGAGCGTGGTGATGAAGACGGCGCGCATCATCGGAATGATGATGAAGAGGTAGGTCTTCCACATCGGAATGCCGTCGACGCGCGAGGCTTTCCAGATGTCCTCGTCAATGCCGCGCAGGCCGGCCAGCATCAGGCACATGACGAGACCCGTTCCCTGCCAGAGGGCGGCGATCAGGATGCCATAGATGACGATGCTTTGATCGTAGAGCGGATCGAAGGTGAAGCTCGTCCAGCCGAGCGATCGAACGACCGACTGCACGCCGAACTCGGGATTGAGCACCCATTGCCAGACCAGGCCGGTGACGATGAAGGAGAGCGCGAACGGATAGAGGAAGATCGTCCGAAACGTATTCTCGAAGCGGATTTTCTGATCCATCAGTGCGGCGAGCACGAAACCGATCATCAGGCTGAAGATCAGCGAGAAGAAGCCGTAGATGGCAAGGTTCTGAATGGACATCAGCCAACGCGGGGCTGCCCACAGACGCTCATACTGATCGAGCCCGACAAACGATAGGCGCGGCAGGAGCTTCGAATTGGTGAAGGAATAAAACACCGTCCAAAGCGTGCCGCCGAGAAAGATGACAACGGCGGTCAGTATCATGGGAATTGAGGCAATCTTGGAATGCAGATTGCGCAACAATTGGTTTGGCCGGCCGGCATGCGCTTGGCCCGTCATGTCTCACTCCTCCCCTGGATCAGGTTCATCCGATTGAAAGCGCGGCGCGCACCGCAGCACTTCGCTCCATCCTCAAGTCCGAAGGATCGCCGGTCCGTGGCGCGGCATCCTGAGCCCGCCGCAATAGGCGGCATTGATCATCCGGTTTTGGGTTTCGGACCGGCCCCGCGCGATACACGGAGCCGGCTTCGATAGAGTAGCCGTTGATCAATCGGCCGAAGCGATGATGTCGGTGAAGCGCTTCTGCGCATCTTCCGGCGTCATCGAGGGGTTGGCGAAGAACTCCGAGAAGAGGTCTTCCTTCTGCTTCTGGCTGTCTGCAGACAGAAGCTGGTCGGTGCCCTGGATCACATTGCCCTTGGCAAGGATCTCGAGACCCTTCTTCATGCAGTCGTTTGCCGTGGCGAGGTCGACGTCACCCCGTACAGGCAGCGATCCCTTCTTCAGGTTGAAGGCGACCTGCGTCTTCGGATCGAGCAGCGTCGAGGCGAGCACTTCCTGGGCCTTCGACTTTTCCTCATCCTTCAGGAGCGGGAAGTAGAAAGCATCGCCGCCGGTCGAGATGATCTCGTTGACGCCCAGACCCGGAAGGCAGGTATAGTCCGTGCCAGCTTTCTGGCCGGCGACCTGGAATTCGCCCTGCGCCCAGTCACCCATGATCTGGCCGCCGGCCTTGCCGGTGATGACCAGATTGGTAGCCTGGTTCCAATCCTGCACGTTGCTGCCCTTGGACATCTTGCGGGCATCATCAGCAGCCTTGAAGACCTTGGCGATATCGGGACCTGCGGCCACTTCCGCATCCTTCTCGCCGAACACCTTGTTGAAGACGTCCTTGCCGGCAATCGCGACCATCAGCACGTCAAACGCACCGGCCGACTGCCAGGGCTGGCCACCGACGGCGAGCGGTATGATGCCGGCCTTCTCCAGCGCCGGTGCGGCAGCGACGAATTCATCCCAGTTCTTTGGCACTTCGACGCCAGCCTGCTTGAAGGCCGCATTCGACAGCCACAGCCACTGCCAGGAGTGGATATTGACCGGCGCGCAATAGATCTTGCCCTCGATGGTGCAACTGTCGAGCAGGCTCGACGGCTTGATGATATCCTTCCAATGTTCCCTGGTGGCGACGTCGGTCAGGTCGCGCATCAGGCCAGCCTCTACCAACTCCTCGGCTTGACGGCCGTGGTTGAACTGCGTGGCGCCCATCGGGTCACCGCCGGTAATGCGGCTGATCATGATCGGCCGCGCGGTGCTGCCGGAGCCGGCGACAGCGCCATCAACCCAGTGGTTGCCGGTTGCGTCAAATGCCTTCGCCAGTTCGGCGACAGCAGCAGCTTCGCCACCCGACGTCCACCAATGGGTTACTTCCAGATCTGCAGCGCTGGCTGCGCTGAATGGAAGCACCACAGTCGCCGCCAAAGCAGCTGCCAACAAACGCAATTTCATGAGTTTTCCTCCCTCACTGTAACGTTACCGGAAAAAACTTAGTTCAATCGTTTTGCCGGCGCAACAGCCACAACGCATAATTCCTCAAAAAATATTTTACACAATCCTAGGATGCGCATTAAGGCCCAACACCAAATTACCCTCGCCTTTCCGCTGCAGTACATTTTCTTTCGGAGAAACCATTTTATCGCGTTTTTTCAACACAATGTTTGACAACCCCAGAGTTTCGAATCGAATGCGTCTCTCGCAAATGCAAAATTCTGATGACGCAATGCGGGATTCAACTCTACGGAGAGGCCGGGACGATATAGACAAAAAAGGCCTCGACAAGCCAACTGTATCGTTACAGATTTTTGACGACGGGAGAGAACGGGCGATGGGTGCCCATATGTCACAAATCGTATATAAGGCATGCAGGTAACCGCGACGACGCGGCCTGAACATGGGAAGGCGATGGGCGGGGAATGGACGAGAAGACCAAGAGCAGGCAGGCCCCGACGCCCTCCTCATTGCAGGAACGTCCGACCCTGAAGACGATCGCCTTCATGACGGGTCTCGGCATCACCACGGTGTCGCGCGCCCTGAAAGACGCGCCCGATATCGGCGCCGAGACCAAGGAGCGCGTCCGTCTCGTTGCGAAACAGGTGGGTTACCAACCGAACCGTGCCGGTGTCCGCCTTCGCACTGGGAAGACCAATGTCATCAGCCTGGTGCTGTCCCTCGAAGAAGAGGTGATGGGCCTGACGAGCCCGATCGTGGTCGGCATTTCCGAGGTGCTGGCCTCGACGCCCTACCATCTCGTCATCACGCCCTACAGGTTCTCCAAGGACGCCCTCGCCCCGGTCCGCTACGTGCTCGATACCGGTGCGGCCGATGGCGTCATCATCTCGCGTACGGAACCGAAGGACCCGCGAGTCGAACTGATGATGGAGCGCAATTTCCCTTTCGCCACCCACGGCCGCACAGATATGGGGCTCGTCCATCCCTATCACGACTTCGACAATGAAGGATTTGCCTATGAGGCTGTCCGGAGGCTGGCAAAACTCGGGCGCAAGCGCATCGTGCTCTTGCAGCCGCCGCCGCATCTGACCTTTCACAGGCACATGCGAAAAGGCTTCGATGAGGGCATCCGCGATTTCGGTGTCGAGGCCGTTGCCTTCAACGCAGTCGATCTCGACAACAGCCTGGCGGAAATTCGCGCCGCGTTCGAGACCCTGATGCGCTCCGACGGCGCGCCCGACGGCATCGTTTCGGGTTCAGGCGCAGGATCGATCGCGTTGATCGCCGGGCTGGAATCCGTCGGCAAAAAGCTCAGCCAGGATGTCGATATGGTCTCGAAGGTGCCCAGCGATTTCCTGAGCTGGCTGCGCCCCGAAGTCATCACCATGAACGAGGACATCCGCCACGCCGGCCGGGAACTGGCCAAGGCCGTGATCGGTCGCATTGCCGGTTTGCCGGCGGAAGAACTGCAGAGCCTGAGCCAGGCGCTCTGACATCAACATCGAGGCATTGAAAAGCCGCGCGGATCGCTCCGCGCGGCTTTGTCGTTCCAGCCAGAATGCCTTGATCAGGCGTTCATGCCGCTGCCCCAAGGGCCGTGATGTGAATCAGCACCATCAATGCGATCAAACCCATGGGCGCCGAAGAAGTCACGCTGCGCCTGGATGACGTTCGCCGTGCCGCGGCCGCGGCGATAGCTGTCGAAATAGCCGAGCGCCGAGGCCAGCGCCGAGACCGGCAGGCCGCCGAGAGCCGCCGCCGAAACGACACGGCGAAGCGCACCGTCGCTCTCCTTGACCATCTTTGCGAAAGCCGGCGTGACGATCAGGTTGGCAACGTCCGGGTCCTTGGTAAAGGCGGTGGTGATCTCGTCGAGGAACTGCGAGCGGATGATGCAGCCGGCGCGCCAGATCCTGGCGATGGTTGGCATCGGCAGGCTCCAGCTGAATTCCTTCGACGCGGCGGACATGACCGCGAAGCCTTGCGCATAGGCGCCGATCTTCGATGCGAGCAGCGCGCTTTCGAGGTCTTTGAGGAAGGCGCCCTTGTCGGCAACCCTGAATTCGCCGACATTGGGCAGACCCAGCACCCTTTCTGCCGCTTCACGCTCATCCTTCATCGAGGAGATGCTGCGCGCGGCGACGGCGGCTTCGATGCCGGTTGCCGGAACGCCCATGTTCTGCGCTTCGATCACCGACCACTTGCCGGTGCCCTTCTGGCCGGCCTTGTCGAGGATCAGATCGACGATCGGCTTGCCCGTGATGGGGTCGGCCGCCTTCAGCACCTTCTCGGTGATCTCGATCAGGTAGGAATTCAAGCGGCCCTTGTTCCACTCGCCGAAGACTTCGCCGATTTCCGTGGCGTCCATCTTCAGGCCGTCGCGCAGGATGCCGTAGATCTCGGCGATCATCTGCATGTCGGCATATTCGATGCCGTTGTGGATGGTCTTGACGAAGTGACCGGCACCGTTTTCGCCGAGCCAGGCAACACAAGGGTCGCCGTTGTATTTCGCGGCGATCGAGGTCAGCACTTTCTCGACGCGCTTCCAGGACTCTTCCTTGCCGCCGACCATGATGGAGGGGCCATGACGCGCGCCCTCCTCGCCACCAGACACGCCCATGCCGATGAAGGTCAGGCCGCTGTCCTTGAGATTGTCGAAGCGGCGCATCGTGTCGCGGAAATTGGCATTGCCGGCATCGATCATGATGTCGTTCTTCTCAAGATAGGGCTTGAGCAGCTCCATCTGCTGGTCGACAGGCTCGCCGGCCTTGATCATGATGATGATTGGCCGCGGCGGGCGGATCGCAGCGACGAATTCCTCGATGGTTTCGCACGGCACGATCTGGTTTTGCAGTTCGCCGGCATCGGCATAAAATTTCCGGGTCGCTTCGACCGTACGGTTGAAAACCGCGATCTTGTTGCCCTTCTCGGCAATATTGAGCGCCAGATTCGATCCCATAACGCCGAGACCGATAAGGCCGATTTCCGCCTGTGCCACGTATGTGCCTCCGTTAGACAGTGAAGTGGCCAATGCCCGGCTGGGCATGCGCGATAACTCCACCAGATTGACCTGAGCAGGGCGTTTCGTGCAGCAGGGATGCCTGAAAGCGCCTTGCGGAATACTGACGGAGTTTTGGCATTCAAATCGATTAACGACAAGCGATTGTTGTCAAAAGGGAGACTTTTCCGGGCATGCCGAGTAAGCTTCAAGCAGGTGGACACAGCGTTCGACCGCATGAGGCGATCAGGCGCACATGTCGCGCGAAATATGAATGCCGACAAGCCTTTCGCCTGGCGACGGCTACCGGCAATTGACTGGCTGATTGCTCATTTTGTTCAAGATTCGACGATCCGTTCGTTCCCGGCTCGGCGGAATGGTGAAAGGAAAACCACATGGGCGTGATGGATGCGAAAGTCGTCCATGTCAGCATAAACAGGAACTGGCGCGACGTTTATCAGTTTGCTGCCGCGCCGGAAAACATGCCGCTCTGGGCATCCGGCCTCGGCGGTGGTTTGGAGGCCGATGGCGAGGATTGGGTGGCGCACGGTCCGCTCGGCAGCGTCCGCGTAAAATTTGCGCCGAGGAACGATTTCGGTGTGATGGACCATGTCGTGACGATGGAATCGGGACTTGAAGTCGACAATGCGCTGCGCGTCGTGCCGAATGGCGAAGGCTCGGAGGTGATGTTCACGGTGTTGAAACTACCCGATACGAGCGAAGAACAGTTTGCAGCTGATTCCAACTGGGTCCTGAAGGACCTCAACACACTGAAAAAACTGCTGGAAGCATGACAAGGAAGACGATCATGGGACAGAAAGGCGTCGATCGCCAGATCGACAACATCGAATTCGCCGTTGCCGACATCGCCCGTTCGAAAGCATTTTACGGCGCTGCGTTTGGCTGGTCGTTCACCGACTACGGCCCGCAATATTGCGAGTTCAGCGACGGCCGGCTGACTGGCGGCTTGACGACAGGACCGGTAAGGCCGGGCGGACCACTGGTGATCCTGTATGCGGACGATCTCCCAGCCACGCAAGCACGGCTGGAAGCGGCCGGCGCGCGCATCGTCAAGGAGACTTTTTCCTTTCCGGGCGGCAGGAGATTCCATTTCCAGGATCCGGACGGCTATGAACTGGCGGTCTGGTCCGACAAATAGCCGAGGTGAAATGAGCGCGAGGGCGACCGCCCTCGCCTTTCGGCCTCACGCGGCGATCGAGCGGCGGCGGTTGGCGATCTCTTGAAGGATCAGGATTGCGCCGATGATCTTGCCGGTGCTCGACACGCAGGGCGTCATCCGGCACCGCACGACGATCGTCCGGTTCTCAACGTCCTTGGGGTAGGTGTAATCCACCAGTTCGCCGGAAAAACATCTGTCGAGGTTGGGTTTGACCCGCTGCTCGAAGCGCTGGATGCCGACGAACTCGACGATATGGCGGCCGACGAGGTCCATGGGCCGCTCTTCCAGCCGCACGGCATTGACGGAGTTGGTGTACAGATAACGGTAGTCGGTGGTGATGACGGCGATGCGGTCCGGCATGCAGTCGAGGATTGCTTCGTTAAGGAAGCCCTCGTCGACCCGGGCCTTCTGCAATCCGGCGGTCGATTGCAGCGCCCGCGGCTTTTCGAAAACATCGCCACTTCCCACCGAGAAATAGCGATCCGCCAGCGCCTGCAGCGCGTCGCCCTGACGCAGCACGCTCGAAACGTCGCCGGCTTCCTTCTGCAGCAAGTCCAGAACAAACTGGAACTGCAGCCGTGCGTCGACCGAATTTTTCGCCTCTTCGCGATAGATGGCGTCCAGAACCGGTTCGATCTCGCGATCAAGGATGTTTATCAGAAGATCATCGCCAGATTTGACGGCATATTGTAGCTGGGAATATTTGAACCAGAAAAGGTCAATCAGTTCCTTCAATTTTCACCCCACTCCTGCGCAACCCGTTCAATCCCCCGAAGCCACGGAATTAGCGTCACAATCCAGACATAAATCGATTGAATCGCGCCTGTTCAATCGTCCGAAGCGCTTGCAATCGCCTTGCTGTAATAATTCAGTCTACACCCAGGGAAACCGCATTCAACACCTGAAAACTGACCGGAAACGTTGCCGTTGAATTTATTCTAGGCATTCTGGATAAATTGACGAAAATCCTGCGGCCAGAAGACGGACAGATGCCTGAACCGCGCGACGAACGGAACACAACGGGCGCCCTGCTAGGGCGCGAAATAGATGATTCCATTCAGACGGAAATGGCTTCCAAATGTGATTTCTCAGATTTGCGACGCCTGCGGGCTTCCGATCAGTCCTTCAGACTGCGCTTGATGTTCCAGCGGTCATGGTACCACAACCACTGACCGGGGTATTCCCTGACCCAGCTCTCGACTTTGTCATTGAGCAATTGCGCCGTCGCATTGACATCGACGCTGCCGTCCGTCCTGCGCGGGATATCGATGGCCGGTTCGAGCTCAAGCCGGAATCGTCCGTTCGGCAGGCGGATCGAGCGGGCCGGATAGACCTCGCAGTTGAACTGCCGCACCAGTTTCGCCAGCAGCGGATTGGTCCGCACGTCCCGCCCGAAGAATTTTGTCGTCAGCCCCTTGCGGAACTTCTGGTCGACGAGGACACCGACGGCGCCGCCCACCTCCAGCTTGCGCGCAAGCGTGAACGACGAGCCGGCATGCGAGGGAACGAGATTGCCCATGCGCTGCTTTCGGAAATCGAACACCTTGTCGGCGACGTAAGGGTTGTTCGGTGGCCGGAAAAGCACCGTCACATCCAGCCCGAACGCCGCACCGGCAACCGGCAGCAGTTCGAAATTGCCGCTATGGGCGGTAAAGACGATGAACGGACGCGGATTGTCGCGCAACTCGACAAACAGCGGGATGCCCGAGACTTCGATGCGGCCCGGCTCCGGGTTTGCCGGATCGAAATCGAAGAGTTCGTCGAGAAAGACGTATTCAGCCGCCAGCCTTCCGATGCTGCCCCAGCTTTCGAGCGCGATCGCCTCGATCTCCGCCTCGCTCTTTTCGGGAAAGGCGTTGCGCAGATTGGTCATGGTCAGCCTGTGCCGGCGCTTCAGCTTCGGTCCGAGCCAGCGGGTGAAACGATCGGCAAATTCGATGGCGCCATTGGCTGGAAACAGTTTCAGAGTGCCGAGCAGCAGAAAGACGAACTGGGCGATCGACCACTGGCGGAAGTGCTCCGCCGCAAGAACCAGCCGTGTGATCAGCATGCGCACGATGTTCAGTCCATCCGCAGGATGATTTTGCCGAAGACCTGGCGCGTCTCCATGCGCTCCAGCGCCTTGTCGATTTCGTTGAAGCCGACTTCGGTGTCGATGACCGGATGCACCAGTCCGCGCGCCATCTTCTGCATGGCGTTGGCCATATTCTCCATGCGGCAGCCGAAGGAGCCGAGCAGCTTCAACTGCTGCTGGAACAACATCATCAGGTTCATGTCCGTCGAGACGCCGGAGGTCGAACCGCAGGTGACCAGACGCCCGCCACGCTTCAGGCTGAACATCGATGCTGCCCAAGTATCCTTGCCGACATGTTCGAAGACGACGTCGACGCCCTTCTTCTTGGTGAGCTTGCGCACGACGCCCTCGAAGCGATCGGTGCGGTAGTTGATGACATGATCGGCGCCGAGCGCCTTCGCCTTCTCGATCTTGTCGTCGGAACCGACCGTGGTAATGACGGTGCAGCCGATCTTCTTGGCAAGCTGGATCGCCGCCGAACCGATCCCCGAGCCGCCGGCATGAATGAGGATGGTTTCGCCCGGCTCGAGCTTGGCATTATCGAACAGCATATGCTCGACCGTGCCGAAGGTCACCGGAGCGACAGCCGCGGCCACCGCATCGACGCCCGGAGGCGCGGGAACGAGCAGGCGCGCCGGCAGATTGACCTTCTCCTGGGCGAAACCATCGAGATGGAAGCCGTGCACGCCGCCGACATGTTCGCAGAGATTGTCGCGGCCTTCGCGGCAGGGGCGGCAAAGGCCGCAAGTGCGCGCGCCGTAGATCGAGACGAGCTGCCCCGGCAGCACATTGGCGACACCCGGGCCGATCTGGTCGACCACACCCGACGCTTCGGCGCCGATCACCAGCGGCATCTTGCGCTTGGCAAAGGCCATGCCGCGCCAGCCCCAGACGTCGATATGGTTGAGCGCGACCGCCTTGACCCGGAGCGTGACTTCGCCGGGACCAGGCGCTTCCGGTTCGGGAAGATCGGTAATTTCCAGCTTACGGTCGTCGATCAGTTGCAAAGCGCGCATGATATTCCAGTCCTTCGCCCCAAAGGCGTCTTTCATCGAAAAAGTGTCGCCTGTCCGATTAGGCGGGTTCCGCCGTCATGACAAGGCTGGCGTTCTGGCCGCCGAAGCCGAAGGAATTCGACAGGACGGCCGTCACCGTTGCATCCCGCTTCACATTCGGCACGACGTCGAGCACGATCGACGGATCGGCATTGGTGAAGTTGATCGTCGGTGGCAGGGTGCCGGTCAGCATCGTCTGCAACGAGAAGACCGCCTCGACCGCACCGGCCGCCGTCAGCGTGTGGCCGATCATCGACTTGTTCGACGATACCGGGATGCGGGCAAGCGCCTCGCCGAAGACCGCCGACATCGAGCCATATTCCATCTTGTCGTTTTCCGGCGTCGAGGTGCCATGGGCATTGATGTAGCCGATGCCGCTTTCGGGGAGGCCGGCATCGGCCAGTGCCGCGCGGATCGTCGCGATCGCCGGGCCGCCGTCCGGGGACGAGCGGGTCCGGTGGAAGAGATCAGCCTTCTCGCCGCAGCCCTTCATGATGCCGAGAACACGGGCGCCACGGGCGACCGCCGCTTCCAGGCTTTCGAGCACCAGCGTCGCCGCACCTTCGGCGATGACGAAACCGTCACGATCCTTGCTGAAGGGCTTGGAGGCTTTTTCCGGCGGATCGTTCTGGGTCGAAAGCGCCGACAGCAGCGAGAAGCGGATCAGCGCTTCGGCGCTGACCGAGCCGTCGGTTGCAACCGTCAGAGCACGGTCGGTTCGGCCTTGGCGGATCGCCTCGACGCCGAGCTGGATTGCGGTCGCGCCGGAAGCGCAGGCGGTCGAAAGCGTCACCGGCAGGCCGCGGGTGCCGAAACGATCGGCCAGACGCTCGGAAATGGCGCCGAACAGCATGGCTTCGTGAAAGACGGGATCGGCCTTGTTGCGCAGAACCGCCATGAAGCGGTCATAGGCATCGCCGGGGCGTTCGGAGGCCGGTGCCCGGTCGGCGAGAGCGAAGCGGTCGCTCCATTCCGGCTCGATCGGCGGGGCGGCGAGAAACAGCGGCCCGTTGAAATCGCCTGAAAGCCCGGCCTGGGCCAGCGCTTCCTCCGTCGTTGCGCGGGCGAAGGCATAGGAGCGCTCGACGGAATTTTCCGCCGGCACGTCGATGAAATCGACGGTGCCGGAAATGCGGGTCGACAATCCTTCCGTGGGAAAGCGCTTGATCGCGTGAATGCCGGAGACGCCGGCCGTCAGTGCCGCCCAATTGTCCGCCAGCCCCTGTCCGAGCGAGGTGATGACACCCATGCCGGTCACCGCGATGATCGGCCGGCCGAGATGATCGGTGAATTTCGATGCAGTCATGATGTTTCACTCCTCACGCATTGACCGACAGGAGGGCAACACCCTCGCCGCGAACATGGCCGACAGTTGTCACGACGGCCGCCGTTGCCCCGGCCGTCATCGCGTGTTCGCGGTCAGTGTCGAACGGCGGAACCTTCGCCCGGCCGTCAAGCGTTAGCGCTGCGAGCGCCAGGCCAAGCGGAAACTGGGTTTCGAGCGCATGCCCGGTTAGGCCGCCATAGGCGCGCAGCGCAGCACCGGGAACCACCGCATCCAGCACGGCCCGCTCGCGTGCGGCCAGATCATGAAAGCCGGTCGTGCCGCAGAAAACGACGCTGCCCTCGCCGGCCAGATCCTTCGCCGGCTCCAGAAGCCGTCCGAGCCGCGCTTCCAGTCGGCCCGCGTCGCGGCTGCCGCGATCACCTTCGATCGCGTCGATCGTCGCATAGATATGGGCGCCGCGGGCTTCCGCGTGAGCGCGCGATTCCAGAACGAGGAACGCGCCGACCGAACCCAGAATCATGCCGCCGCCGTCTTCGGCCTTGCGCGCCCAGAGCGGCTGCCATTCCCCACGGGCATGGCCCTGGATAGCCTCGATCAGAAGCAGCACGTCCTGCCGTTCGGCCACGAAGGCACCGCCGACGAGAGTATGGGTGGATTGACCCGCCTTGATGCGGGCGAAAGCGGTTTCCACGGCCGAAATGCCCGCGCCCTCCTCGCCCATGAAAGTGCGCGAGGAACCGGTCACCTTGTGGACGATGGAGATGTTACCGGCCATCAGGTTGGAAAGCTGGGCGAGGAACAGCGTCGGGCGCAGTTCCGTCGTCAGCTTCTCGTTGAGCAACCGCTCGCGGTCGTTGCGCTTCAGCCCCTCGTCGACGATCAGCGAATCGACGGTGATGTCGCGCTCGCCGCCGCCGGCCGCCACGATCATGTCCATGCTGCTGCAGGCTTCGAGGTCATCCTTGAAACCGGCATCATCGAGCGCAAGACCGGCACTGAAGACTCCGAGACGCTGCCAGTTCTCCATCTGCCGCTGGTCGCCGCGCTTTGGGATCTGCTGCGACCAGTCGATTTCCGGCAGCGGGTGCACCGGATAGGGGGCGAAACGTTCGGTCTCGATGCGCACGGTCGGAGACTGATCGGCGGTCAGAAGTGCCGCGTGCACCTCGGTGCCCACCCCCTGGCTGGTGACAATGCCGACACCGGTAATCACAACATCATTGGCGGATTTGCTCATCGTCATTCCCCCGTCGTGGCTGCGAGCGCCATCGCCGCCATCAGCCCAACTTCTTCGGCACGCTTCTTGACGATCGGTCCAAGCGGCACCTGATCGAACGGCATGGTCCGCAGTTTCAATTGCGCGTCGCAGACCTTCTTGCCCTGCGAGGTAATTTTCGCCTTGGTGACGGCAAAGCCGGAGCCGTCATGTTCCAGGAAGGCTTCGATGTCGAGTACCGCTTCCGGTTCGACGAAGGTGCGCATCTTCGCACCATCGACCGACATCAGGAATGGCATGGCCGCAAAATCGGTGGCAGCCAGAACGAGAAAACCCGAGGCCTGCGCCATCGTCTCGATCAGGAGAACGCCGGGCACCAGCGGATAGCCGGGAAAGTGGCCCTCGAACACCGGGCTCTTGGCGGGAACAACCGAGCGCGCCGTCAGTGTCTTGGCGGTGAGATCGAGGGTCTCGATCCGGTCGATCATCTGAAAATATTCAAGGAGCATCAGGAGCAAATCCAGCTTGGCCCGGAGCGCGGCGCATCAGAGACAGCACCTGGAATGCTCCGGATTTCAAATCAGCGCACGACCTCGCCTGGTTTGGGCCCGCCCGAAACCGGTGCGGTGGCGCGATCATGCGACCGTCAAGTAAAAACGCAAATGCCGCCTGTCAAGCGCAGTCCACGCGACAGGCGGCATTGATATGGTTCATGTACGTGTTCCCGCGCGTCAAACGCGGGACGGCGATCAGCCCTTGGCGGCCTTCAGTTCGTCGATCTTGGCGCAGAGATTCTTGAGGACGAAATATTCTTCCGTCGAAACCTTGCCTTCATTGACTTCCTGGGTCCACTGCTCAAGCGGGATCTTGATACCGAATTCCTTGTCGATCGCAAAAACGATATCGAGGAAGTCCAGGCTGTCGATGCCGAGATCGTCGATGGTGTGGCTTTCCGGCGTAATCGTCTCACGGTCGATTTCGCTCGTTTCCGCAATGATGTCGGCAACCTTGTCGAATGTAGCTGTCACGCGCATACCTCTTTAGAATTCGTGTTTTGGCGAACCTATAGGTAAATGCAGCTGAAAAGCCAATGCCCTTGAGCCCAAGAGTTGCATTTATGACGATGGTGTTGCGCAAACATCAAATGGGCGTCTTGCGCCGCCAATCCGGCTGCGCATGCGCCGCTCCATCCGCTTAACCGCCGCAAGGGTTCAGCGGGTAACGACGATCTTGGTGTTCTTCAGACCGTACTGGCTTGCAAGCGAGAAGAACTCGGCGGCATTTTCCGGGTGCAGACGGATGCAGCCGTGCGAAGCCGGGCGGCCGAGGCGTTTCAGGTCGTAGGTCGCATGCACCGCATAACCGCCGTTGAAGAACACGGCATAGGGCATCGGCGCGTCGTCATATTTGCGCGAACGATGGTTCTTCGACAGCCACTTGGCGCTCCAACTGCCTTTCGGCGTGACATAACCTTTGCGCGCGGTCGAGACCTTCCAGCGATAGCGCACGATGCCGTTCTGCGAGACTGTCATCGTTTGAGAAGAAAGACTGATATTGGCAATAAGATTGGCGGCAAAGGCAGTCGGTGAATGAATTTGCATGAACAAAAAGGCCAAAAAGGCCACGACGATTCTAGGCATTAAAGTCCTCTCCGGAGATATGTACCTTTTTACTGGTATTCCAACGGACGCAGACCTAACATTATTCGAATGATATTCGCTTAAGACAAATGGAAAATGCCGGATTAACAAATCCGGATCAGAGTTTCCGATCTCAGTAACAAAGCTAGGCTATACTGACGAGCAGAGCGACAAGCGCAGTCAATAGAACGAGCGCTGTGCAGGCGCCGTAGAATATGGAAACGCCGGTTTCCACATCACCGACCGTTGCAACTGCCCGACCGGCCCCATTGATCATGGGTTCATTGACAAGAGAACCGGAGTAGATCCGCGGGCCTGCCAATTGAACGTCAAGCCCGCCCGCCATTGCCGCCTCCGGCCACCCCGAATTCGGCGAACGATGCAGGCCATGGTCACGCAGCGCCGTGCCGATGGCGTTGCTGGCAGCGCGGCGGCCGGTTGTGAAAAGGGCGCCGGCTGCGATCAACAGGATCGATAGGCGTGCCGCCGGAACATTGGCGAGATCGTCGAGGCGGGCGGAAGCCCAGCCGAAATGCAGATATTTCGGGCTCTTGTGGCCGATCATCGAATCGGCGGTGTTGAGCATCTTGTAGGCAAGAAGCCCCGGCAGGCCGAGAACGGCATACCAGAAGGCGGGAGCGACGACGCCGTCGGAGAAATTTTCGGCCAGACTTTCGATCGCGGCACGGCCGACCGCCGGCTCGTCCAACGTTTCCGGATCCCGGCCGACAATCATCGAGACGGCCTTACGCCCACCTTCCAGACCGCCAGAGCGCAGTCCGGAGGCGACGCGGGAGACATGATCGGCAAGACTCTTCTGGGCGAGGAAGACGGCGACGACGATGGTTTCGAGAAGCAACCCAAGCAGACCGATTTGACCAAAGAGCCAATGCAGCAGCCAGCCGCAAACGAGGCTCCACGCCAACAGCCCGGCGATGACAAGAACACCACTGACCTTCAGCGTCTCGTCACCCAGGCGCTTGCGATTGAAGCTGCGGTCACACCAGCCGATCATGGCGCCGAACAGCGCGACCGGATGTGGCAGTCGCCGCCAGAGCCAGTCCGGGTCTCCGACGATGCGATCGAGCACCAGGGCGGCGGCGAGGACAACGAGGATTTCGATCGACATGCAGGGGTCCGTTCAGGCGAGGTCCGCGCGGCGCAAGGCCTCCGCCAAACGTGTATCGCCTGCAATATCCGGTGCAAGCCCAATCCTCAGCCACGACGGCGCATAATCGAATTTTCTCGTCAGAATGTGAGCCCGGCACAGATGCGCGTGCAGACGCGCAGCCTGCTCAAGTTCCACCAGGGCGAAAAGCGGCGTGCCGCCGATGATCTTCAGCCCAATACTGCGCAAAACATCGTCAAGCGCTGACTTGCGCTCGGCGATGACGGATTGCACCGCATGCGGATCGCCGTTCATTGATGCCGCGGCAATCACCAGCGCCGGCCCTGATACCGACCATGGTCCGAGCCATTCGCGAAACGCCGACAGCACCGGCTCACCGGCGATGACGAAGCCGAGCCGCAGGCCGGCCAGCCCGAAAAATTTGCCGAAAGACCGGAAGACGATCAGGTTGTCGTGCTCGGCGACAAAAGGCGCGACACTCAGATCAGGCTGCGTGTCGCCGAAGGCTTCGTCGACGAGCAGCGTGCCGCCGGCGGCCTTCATCCGCCGCGCCATCGCAATGATATCGTCCGGCCAATACGCGCGTCCCGTCGGATTGTTGGGATTGACCAGGATCGCCAGCCCGTGCTCCGGCGTCAGTTGATCCGACGCGGATATCTCATCGACGGCAGAACGGGCAGCAAGAAAGACGCGGGCATATTCGCCGTAGGTCGGCGCGAAAATGGCGACGCGGCGGCCGGGCACGGCCAGACGCGACAGAAGCTGAATCACCGATTGCGTGCCGGGAACCGGAAGCGGCAGGATGGCGCCGCTGCGATAGTGGCGGGCGGCGGCGTTTCGCGCAGTATCGACCAGGTGACGATCCGGCAGCCGGTGCCACGCATTGACCGGAATATCCGGCAAGGAAACCGGATTGGGATTGATGCCGGTCGAAAGATCGAGCCAGTCCTTTGGCTCACCGCCGAACGCGCCTGCTGCTTCGGTCACCCCACCGCCGTGCAAGATCGGAGCGCTCATGAGACCTGCGCCATATCGATGATGTGCATGAAGGATCCAGCCACCTGGTCACGTCGCAAGCCGGCCGACCCAAGCTGAATGCCGGTCGCATCGCTCGTGTCGAACAAACGGTCGGCATCGCCTTCGGACAGGATCGACGCATAGTGAAATTCATGCGCCATCAGCGGACCGTCAAAGAAACTGGTGTCGAGCGGCCTCACTCGCCGGTAACCCAAATGCCGCTTGCGTTCGGTAAAGCTGGTGGAGAGCGGCAGGAAACCAAGCATGTCGTAGCGTACGCCATCCGCTGCCACAAGCCCGTCGCCAAGCACCATGTAGCCGCCGCACTCCCCGAATATTAAGGCGCCACGGTCGCGTGCCCGTGCCATGCCCGATTTGAATTGCGCGGCATTCGCCAATATCCCGGCGTGAAGCTCCGGATAGCCGCCCGGAAGATACACCGCATCGGCGTCGGCGGAGGGCGCCTCGTCCGCGAGCGGCGAAAAGAACGACAATTCGGCACCGGCCTTGCGCCAGCCGGACAAAAGATGCTCGTAACAGAACGCGAAAGCGATATCGCGGGCGATTGCGATTTTCTGACCAAGCGGTTTCAGCGGCAGGACATCCGTCTTCAAGCGATGCGGCAATCCGGATCCCGCGGCAGATAGAACGGCATCCAGATCGCAGCCCCGTTCGACAAATATCGCCGCCCGTTCGATGAATGCGTCCAGCTCGCCATGCTCTCCGGCCTGCACGAGGCCAAGATGACGCTCGGGCAGTTTCAGGGCATCGTTCTGCCGAAGCACGCCGAAAACCGGCATGCCGATCATCTCTAGCGCATCGCGCAGCATCCTTTCGTGGCGATCGCTGCCGACCTTGTTGAGGATGACTCCCGAAACATGAACGTCGTCGCGATGGCCAGCATAACCACGCACCAGAGCGGCAACCGAATGCGCCATGCGAGCGCAATCGACGACGAGGATGACGGGTAATTCGAGCAGGGCCGCGAGATCAGCCGGCGATCCGGTTCCATCGGCCGCCGCATCATAGAGGCCCATCATTGCCTCGATGATCAGCGCTTCGCCATTGACAGTCGCCATGTCCGCATTGGCACGAAGCAGATCCGGCCGCATGGCCCAGGGATCGTAGTTGAGGCAGGCTCTGCCGCTTGCTGCGGTGTGAAAAGCCGGATCGATATAATCCGGTCCCGCCTTGCCCGGCGCCGAAGCGATGCCCCGGTTACGCAGGGCGCGCATCAGTCCGAGCGTAACCGTCGTCTTTCCGGAACCGGAGGACGGTGCCGCAATCAAGAGGCCTGTCATGCCGGGTCCTTGAAGGCGCGGCTCGACAACGGATCAGCATTGAGAACACGACCTTCAAGGGCCCCCAGCCAATCGAGCGCGGAGCGCAGGCGCACGACTTCGCCGACGACGACGATGGCCGGCGGCTCGACCCCAGCGGCGGCGACATCCGCCTCGGCGTGCGCTAGCGTCGTTTCCAGCACGGTCTGCTCAGGCGTCGCAGCGTTGCAGACGAAGGCAACCGGCTCCTTCGGCGAGCGGCCGGCGGAGATCAGGTTGGCCGTGATCTGGCCGATATGCTTCATCGCCATGTACATGACGATGACCGGCGATCCCTTGGCAATGCCCTCCCAGTTGATGCGGTCGGGAACGACGCCGGATGAATCATGGCCGGTCAAGAAGGTCACGGCGTGATTGACCTCGCGGTGCGTGACCGGAATGCCGGCATAGGCAAGCCCGCCGATACCGGCCGTGATACCCGGTACGATGCGGAACGGGATGCCGTGTTCGACCAGCGTCAGAGCCTCCTCGCCGCCACGACCGAAGACGAAGGGATCGCCGCCCTTCAGCCGCAGAACCCGCTTGCCCTGGCGCGCCAGTTCGACCAGACGCAGGGAAATGTCCCGCTGCTTCGGCGACGGCTTGCCACCGCGCTTGCCCGCAAACTCCAGCACCGCGCCGGTCTTTGCCATCGCCAGGCAATCGGAATTGACCAGCGCATCGTGGACGATGACGTCAGCCTGGCGAAGAGCGTTGACCGCATGCAAAGTCAGAAGGCCGGGATCGCCCGGACCTGCGCCGACGAGCCAGACAGAGCCCGGCGCAAGCTCGGGCAGACCGGAAAACAGCGCTTCCGTCATGACGCCATCTCCGCTGCGGCACGCGTCGTCCACGCTGAATCAGAGTGTAACGATGCCGAACTGTTTTGTTCGCAATTCGCGACAACATCCTCAATCGATTCGATAAATACACCGCCGGCGATCGCTGCCGTTGCATGGGCGGACTTGATCTTCGGCACGATCAGAGCGCTCGACTGTCCGGCTGCAGCCAACGCCGCTGCTTCCGCTACGCCATGGCAACCGGTGAGCGCGAAGACGATTTCGGAGCGATTTTTCAGCCGCGCGGTTTCGGCTTCCAGCGTCTCGGCGTCGAAGACCCGGAACGGCACACAGAAATGCGCAGCGGCAGCGATCATCGCCGGTTCGGCCGCGCGGGCATCAAGCGACGCAACACAGGCGAGCGCGCGGCGATCAACCTTGGCGGCCGTCAACGCTTCTTCCGCCAGCCGGATCAGTTCGTCCGTGGGCGTACCACGCTCGCAGCCAAGGCCGAGAACGAAAGGCGTGGCCTGATTGCCGGTATTCACGTACATTCGAAAAAGAGGCCTCCCACGCCGCATGATCACGATGCGCGGGCCTCGACGCCGCAAAGCCTCGAAGCGGTCTGGACAGCACCGGATGAAGCCCCCTGGATGGGTCGGCCGCACCGGACGCTCTTTCAGCCCACCACGATGGGCACCGTCGCACGTCCTTCCTTTCTACCGAACAGCACCCGGTCGGTCAAACCGGATTGCGTCATTCGACCCGCAGGCAACGCCACGATGCGGAATGTTCAGCCTAGTTCGGGAGCAACAAGCAACCTGTCTTTGCTTTTCCGGGCAACCTCTGACAAACAGGGCTGAATTCCCTGCCTTTCGCGAGTCTCCGTTGCACGATCTTGCCCTCCAACTCCTCGCCTTGCTGTTTGCCGCTGCTTTCCTTGCCGGGTTCATCGACTCGATCGCCGGCGGCGGCGGCATGATCACCATCCCGGCAATGCTGCTCGCCGGCATTCCGCCGCTCGAAACGCTCGGAACCAACAAGCTGCAGTCGCTGTTCGGCTCGGGCTCGGCAAGCCTTGCCTATGCCCGGCATGGTCACGTGAGCCTTCGCGAACAGCTGCCGATGGCCGCAATGTCGGCACTGGGGGCGGCGCTCGGAGCCATCCTGGCGACGGTGGTGCCGGGCGATGTGCTGAAGGCCGTCCTACCCTTCCTCTTGGTGGCGATCGCGCTCTATTTCGCCGTCAAGCCGAGCCTCGGCGATGCAGACAAGGCACAGAGGATGACGCCCTTCCTGTTTTCGCTGACGCTGGTGCCGATGATCGGCTTCTACGACGGTGTTTTCGGTCCGGGCACCGGCTCGTTCTTCATGCTCGCCTTCATTGCCCTTGCCGGCTTTGGCGTCCTGAAGGCAACCGCCCACACGAAGTTCCTCAACTTCGGCTCCAATAGCGGCGCCTTCATCGTCTTTCTGCTCTACGGCGTGGTCCTCTGGAAAGTCGGCCTCTTGATGGGCGCCGGCCAGTTCGCCGGCGCGCAGGTCGGTTCGCGTTTCGCCATGAAGAACGGCGCGAAGATCATCAAGCCGCTCCTGGTTGTCACCTGCATCGCTCTGGCGATCAGGCTTCTGGCCGATCCAGCCCATCCGGTCCGGATCTGGCTTGGTTGGTAGCCGCAGAGGCGGTCAGTATTCGACCCCGACCTGAGCCTTGATGCCGGAGCGGAAGGGGTGCTTGATCAGTTCCATTTCGGTGACGAGATCGGCCGCCTCGATCAGCTCTTCCTTGGCATTGCGGCCGGTTAGAACGACATGGGTCATGTGCGGCTTTTCTTCCTTCAGAAATCGTACGACTTCCGCGACATCGATGTAGTCATAGCGAAGGGCGATATTGATCTCGTCGAGCAGGACCATGGAATTGCGCTCGTCGCGGATCAGTTCCTTGGCCTTCTCCCAGGCCTTCTCAGCCATGGCAACGTCGCGGGCGCGGTCCTGAGTTTCCCAGGTAAAGCCCTCGCCAAGGGT
Source organism: Pararhizobium sp. A13 (assembly GCF_040126305.1). NCBI lineage: Bacteria > Pseudomonadati > Pseudomonadota > Alphaproteobacteria > Hyphomicrobiales > Rhizobiaceae > Pararhizobium > Pararhizobium sp. A13. Next base: position 3,526,744 of record NZ_CP149510.1, read on the forward strand.
ATAGAACTGGCAGAGATCACCAAAGTGCTTTTCGATCAGATTGCGCTCGCCCGTCTCCCAGGCGCCCTTGATGAATTGGACGACCGCAGACGGCATGCCATGGGCGATGTGGCGGAAAATCATGCCGAAGCCGGCCGTCGATTTGCCCTTGCCCTTGCCGGTATTGACGATGATCAGGCCCTTCTGATCGGTCTTGGTCGCCATGATCTTTTCGCGCGCGGTCTTCTTCTTCACCATTTTCATGGCATGGCGCGCCTCGTCATTGACGGAACCCGTCTCGGTCGCTGGCAGATCGTCTTCACTCATGATGTGTCCTCTCAGAATTTGATTGTTTTGGGCTCGCGTATCGGCCTACTCCGCAGCCGCTGAGCGACCCTGCAGTTCGAAACGCGCCGAATTGGAACGCGGCGACCACAGGCCGCGGTCGATCGCCTCCAGCAGTTTGTCGGTCATCTCGCGCAACGCCGCCGGGTTCTTGTCTTCCATGAACTCGCGGACGCGTTCATCCATGACATAAGCCTGGTAGACCGCCTCGAAATGGTGGCTGCGCACGGCCCCGGTCGTTGCCGCGAAGGCGAACATGTAGTCGACTGTCGCAGCAATCTCGAAAGCACCCTTGTAGCCGTGACGCATGACCCCCTCGATCCATTTCGGATTGACGACGCGGCCACGCACCACCCTGCCGATCTCTTCCTCCAGCGAGCGGATCACCGGCTTTTCCGGGCGGGAATGATCGTTGTGGTAGATCGACGGACGCGTGCCCGACATCTGCTCCACCGCAAGGCTCATGCCGCCTTCGAACTGGTAATAGTCGTCGCTGTCGAGCAGGTCATGCTCGCGATTGTCCTGGTTCTGCACCACGGCCTCGACCGTCTTGAGCCGTGCCTCCAGAAGCCCGCGTTCCGCCTTGCCGTCCTCGCCGGCACCATAGGCATAGCTTCCCCAGGTGAGATAGGCGTCGGCCAAATCGGCGCGGTTTTCCCAGCCCTTTTCATCCATCAAGGCCTGCAGCCCTGCGCCATAGGCACCGGGCTTGGCGCCGAACACGCGGTAGGAAGCGCGCCGCGCGGCCTCTTTCGGCGTAACGCCGGCCGCTTCAAGACGCCCGGTTTCCGCCCGCATCCGTGCCGCGATCATATTGTCGGCATCGTCTTCCTCAAGCGCGCCGATGGCCCGGATCGCGTTGTCGAACAGGGCGATCTGATCGGGGAACGCATCGCGGAAGAAGCCGGAGATACGCAGGGTCACGTCGACGCGCGGACGCCCCAGCACCGCAAGCGGCACGATCTCATAGCCCGTCACTCGTCGGGACATCATGTCCCAGGTCGGCTTTGCGCCGATCAGGGCCAAGCCTTGCGCGATATCGTCGCCGCCGGTGCGCATGTTCGACGTGCCCCAGGCCGTCAGCCCGAAGGAGGTCGGCCACTCGCCGTGGTCCTGCAGGTAGCGGCGAATCAGCAATTCGGCCGATTTCTTGCCGAGCTCGAAGGCCGCCGGCGTCGGCACGGCGCGGCAGTCGACCGAATAGAAATTGCGCCCCGTCGGCAATACATCCGGACGCCCGCGTGTCGGCGCGCCGGACGGGCCTGGCGACACGAAGCGGCCGTCGAGGCCGGTCATCAGCGCTGCAATTTCGGCAGGACCGGATTGGGCGATCGAGGGTTTTAGGCGGGTTTCGACCTCGCGAAGGACCGCTTGGGTTGCGGCCCAGCCTTCGGGACAAGCCATCTCACCGGAGACGAATTTCGCGGCCAGAACCTCGATACGCTCGACAGCATCGCCCGCAGTGCGCCAGGGCACTTCGGTGAGATCAATCAAGATGGCGGGCTTGGGGCCGTGCCACGGGTCGGAAAGCACGCAATCGAGCGGGTCGAATGCCTGCCCCACGTTGATCTCCCCCCTTGAGGGCGAGATGTCGGCCCGGCCGACAGAGGGGGGTAACGCTCGCTCGGAATGGGCGGAAAGCTCACCCCCCTCTGTCCTGTCGGACATCTCCCCCTCAAGGGGGGAGATCGGTGCGGCGCGTCCCAGTTGCGCATCCTTCGCTATCGCCCGTTGCAGGCTCTGATCGCCGCCCTCGCCCTGCCCACGCGGCACCCTCGCAAGAGCCACAGTCAGATCGGTCAGCAGCCGCCCTTCCGGCGCAACGCCAAAGATATGCAACCCGTCGCGGATCTGCAGTTCCTTAAGATCGCAGAGATAGGCGTCGAGCTTTTCAAGGGCCTTGTCCTCGGCGTCAGTCCGGTCAATGCCGGCGTCGTGGTCAAGGCCGATATCGCGGACGAGATCGAGTATCTGCTTGCTCAGCAATCTGAGACGCCGCGGATCGCCGCCAGCTGCGTCGTAATATTCGTCGACCAGCGCCTCGAGATCCTTGAGCGGCCCATAGGATTCGGCGCGGGTGAGCGGCGGCGTCAGGTGGTCGATGATCACGGCGCTGGTGCGGCGCTTCGCCTGCGTACCCTCGCCCGGATCATTGACGATGAACGGATAGAGATGCGGCATCGGCCCGAAGACGGCCTCGGGATAGCATGTCTCGGACAGCGCCAGCGCCTTGCCGGGCAGCCATTCGAGATTGCCGTGCTTGCCCATATGGATTACTGCGTGGGCGCCGTATTCCAGCCGCAGGAAAGCATAGAAGGCGAGATAGCCGTGCGGCGGCACGAGGTCCTGCGAATGGTAGGTTTCCTTCGGATCGATATTGTAGCCGCGCGCCGGCTGGATGCCGACCAGGGTCTCGCCGAACCGGGCGAGCGGCAGGGCGAACCGGCCACCGCGGAAGAACGGATCGGCCTCGGGCCTGCCCCATCGATCGACAACCTGATTCTGAATCTGAACCGGAAGAGACGCGAAGAAGGCATTGTATTGACTCAGGGAAAGCATTTCGCGGATTTCGCAATCCGAGCGCAGCGAGTTGGTCGGGCCTTCCATCAGATGCCGGATTAGCGCATCTCCGTCCTTGGGGATACCGTCGATCTCGTAGCCACCGGCGGCCATGGCCTTCATCACTTCGATCGTCCCGGCCGGCGTATCCAATCCAACACCGTTGCCGAGCCGCCCGTCACGGTTCGGGTAGTTCGACATGATGATCGCCACGCGCCGCTCATCTGGTGTCGCGCCGCGTAGCTGCGCCCAGTTGGCGGCCAGTTTCGCGGCAAAGGCTACGCGGTCTTCGAGAGGCTCGTGACCAACGATATTGGCCTCCACATCCGGATCGTAGACGGCGGCGGCCTTGAACGAGACCGCGCGCGACAGGATGCGGCCGTCGACCTCGGGCAGCGCCACGTTCATCGCCAGATCGCGCGCCATGAGGCCCTGCGGCGAGGCTTCCCACGCTTTCCGGGTAGAGCCCGAGAAGATCACCTGCAACACCGGCGCATCGGTGAACTCCAGCACCGTCGGCTGGCGATCCGCGCCCGGCGCCGACACAGCGAAACCGGTGGCATTCATGACCACGTCCGGCGGCGCCTCGCCAAAGATCGCCTCCAGCGTGCCGATCGACACGGCGTCCTTGAGGCTCGAAACAAAGACCGGAAGGACGGTCATTCCCTCGGCGACGAGCGCCTCGATCAGGGCTTCGACTGGCCTGGTTTCGCCGCTTTGGACGAGGGCGCGGTAGAAGCAGAGGGCGGCGATTGGCGGACGGTTCAGCTCCGCATGCGTGGGGGCTTTACCCCCCTCTGCCTTGTCGGGCATCTCCCCCTTAAGGGGGGAGATCGCTGGCGGACGCTCTGGCTGTTCCAAGTCGCTCGCGGCAAGTTCGAAGTCCGCGTTGACCTGGAGAGATTGCTGCAGGTCAATCTCTCCCCTTGAGGGGGAGACTTCAGCAAAGCTGACAGAGGGGGGTAGCTGTCCGGCCTCACGAAAACCCGCCGCTCTCTTCCACACCTCGACCCCAACAACGCCCTCGCCCGGCCACCAGATACCGGCCTTGAGCAACGGTGCGGCAGGCTCCGGCTTTTCCGAACCGTCGATCAGCGCATCGGCATAGGCGAGCAGCCGCACCATATTGTCGGCGCCGCCCTCGGTGAAATAGGCCCACATCCGGTTGCGGTCCTCGGCGGAAACCGTCGAAAACGGCTCGAGGCCCGGATCCGGCTTGTCATAACCAGGCAGGACGGCGATCTGGAATTTCTGCGTGACGGCAGCGGCATGCAACGCCTCCAGCACATACTGGAAATAGCTGGCGCCGCCGAGTGGACGAACGATGATCAGCTTGGCATGCCGCGCCGTACGCTCGACATAGGTATCGACCGACATCGGATGTTTCAGCGTCAGCAGGCTTGCGACCCGCAGGCTGGATTTGCCTTGACGCATGCGGTGCGCGGCGGCGATCGCCGAAAGCTCAGTATCGGCGGCGGACAGGAACAGGATATCGGCGGGCGACTGACCGAGGTCGATCGCTTCCTCGCCATCTGCGATCGTGCCTTTCTGGGCTAGGAGGAGATGCATGACATTCTCCCAGCGAATGAGGTGAAAGTCCCCTCCCCAACCCCTCCCCACAAGGGGGCGGGGCTTATCTGCCGCGCCTCCGAACGAGGCAACTGCCTACGACCTACAGGCAGACCTCCGTTTGAGGAGGCCGGATCGATCGATGCCAAAGCACGCGATGGACTCTTCTCCGTCAACTTTGAGAATCGCTGGTGGATCTGCAAACTCAGTCCAAGCCCCTCCCCCTTGTGGGGAGGGGTTGGGGAGGGGAATGCTGCTCGCCCGGTCAAAACGACCTCAAACCGCAGCAACGATGGCGGCGCGCACGGCGGCCTCATCCATGTCGTGCAGGCCAATGACGACGAGGCGGGTGCCGCGGGTCTCTCCCAGCGCCCAGGCGCGGTCGAAATACTGGTCGATGCGGGCGCCGACGGCCTGGATCAACAGGCGCATCGGCTTGCCGGGAACGTCGGCGAAACCCTTGAGGCGCAGCACGTCGTGTTCGGCGATGATCGTCTTCAGCTTTTCGACAAAGCCTGCCGGGTTGGCGATCGCGCCAAGTTCGACGACGAAGCTGTCGAATTCGTCGTGATCGTGCTCCTCGCCGTTTTCATGCTCCATTTCATGATGGGACTTGCGGTTGGCGATGTCGCTTTCGGTGCCGACGCCGAGGCCGAGAAGCACGGCGGCGGAAACCTCGCCGTTCTTCGCCTCGATCATCGACGGCTTGCGGCTGGTGCGGGCTGCAACCTCCTTGCGAACGAAGGCGAGACCGGTCGCATCGAGCAGATCGGTCTTGTTGAGAACGATCAGGTCGGCTGCGGTGAGCTGGTCCTCGAACAGTTCCTCGATCGGGCTCTCGTGATCGAGATTGTCGTCCTCGACGCGCAGGGCATCGACCTTGTCGTGATCGTCGGCAAAGCGGCCGGCAGCAACGGCGGCGCTGTCGACGACGGTGATGACGCCATCGACGGTGACTTCGCTGCGGATATCCGGCCAGTTGAAGGCGGCGATCAGCGGCTGCGGCAGCGCAAGACCGGACGTCTCGATGACGATGTGGTCCGGGCGGTTCTCGCGCTCGAGCAGCTTCGTCATCGTCGGAATGAAATCATCAGCGACGGTGCAGCAGATGCAGCCGTTGGTGAGTTCGATGATGTCGTCTTCGCTGCAGGCCTCGGCGCCGCAACCCTTTAGCACGTCGCCGTCAACGCCGAGATCGCCGAACTCGTTGATGATCAGCGCGATGCGCCGGCCGTCGGCATTCTCGAGGATGTTGCGGATCATCGTCGTCTTGCCGGCGCCGAGGAAGCCGGTGATGACGGTTGCCGGGATCTTGCCGTGGGCGGCTTTTGCGAGTGTCATGGATCAACCCTTCATTTTCAGCGGCAATCCGGCCGCGATAAAATAGACTTCCGCGGATTTCTCCGCAACGATCTGGTGCAGCCGGCCGGCATGATCGCGGAAATCGCGCGCCATGCGGTTTTCCGGCACGATGCCGAGCCCGACCTCGTTCGAAACGAACACCAGCCGTGCCTGCGCCTGCGGCAACCATGCGGCCAGGTTCTGAAATTCTGCCGCAACGTCGCGATTCTCCATCATCAGATTGGTGACCCAGAGGGTCAGGCAATCGATCAGCATGATACGGTCGGGCGCGTCGATCGCTTTCAGGCAGGCGGTAAGTTCAAGCGGTTCCTCATGCGTCTGCCAACTAGGTCCCCGCCGTTCGCGATGCTCGGCAATCCTTGCCTGCATCTCCCCGTCCCAGGCCCTTCCGGTCGCGACGTAGTGCATGCCGAGACCCGACGCGATGACGAGTTTTTCAGCGAACGTCGATTTGCCGGAACGAGCGCCGCCAAGAACCAACACGGGTCCCGTTTTCGTCGATGTCATGGAACGATCCCAGCCTTATTGTTCGCCGGGGAATACGCAGGCGCTGAGGCAAGAAACGCAAGAATGGCCGCTGCGAGAGCGGGATGAAAAAGCCATGACAACCTCCGTGCTGGCATCGGGAGTGTCTCTCCCTGGATCGGGCACGATGCCCTTGAGGATGGCAGGTCTCCTGGCTCACGGCGTCACGAACCTCGTCAAAGGCCCGAACGGGTCCGCCTCGCCTTCCCGGAGTTTTTCGACATCACGAAGAGGTGGACGATTCGTAGAAATAGAGGCGTCCCGCCCCGGCTGATCGTGATGCCACTCCAGTGGCTTTTCCGGTTGGACCGGCCATTCCGCGGCCGCACCACGCAGCCTGTCCGGAACACCGGTTTTCCCGGATGGCGAACCCTGACCGTTCTACAGTCGCGGGGTCGGCTGCGATAAGAATGCCCGGCTTGGGTCCATCCCTTCACATTCCCATTTACTCCTGAACCGAAACGCCGGTCCGGGAACCATCCAATGGCTGATGATTAGGCGCTCGGTTGAACCCTGTCAATTGAAAGACCGGCTGTGCGAGGCTTCACGGCATCAATGTATCGAGCCACCGCGCGTCGAGGACCGTTTCGAGTTCTGCCGCGATATCATCAAGCGCCCGATCGACGGATTGACGGTAGTTTTCGCCGCCACCTTCGATGCCGAAACTGTTGAGAAGCGCGGCCCGATAGGCGTCGCTGGCAAACAGGCCATGCAGGTAGGTACCGCTAACCCTGCCATCGGTCGAGACGGCACCATCGGCGCGGTGGTCGATGATCACCGCAGGACGAGCACAGTCCGATCCGGTCGTCCGACCCAAGTGGATTTCGTAACCGTCCAGCGCCACATCATAGACGGCCGAACGGGCCATGCTGTTGCGCACCGTCTTTTCCGGCGCCATTTCGGTTTCGACGGACAGTAGGCCCAGCCCCTCGATCTCGCGCACATTTCCCTCAATGCCGTGCGGGTCGGTAACGCGGCTTCCGAGCATCTGGTAGCCGCCGCAGATGCCGATGACGTGACCGCCGCGCCGCACATGCGCCTGAAGATCGCGGTCCCATCCTTGAGCGCGAAAATCGGCGAGATCGGCGATTGTCGCCTTCGAGCCCGGAATGACCACCAGGCCGGCGTCGACCGGGATCGGTTCTCCGGCGCGGACGAAGACGAGATCGATCTCCGGTTCGGCGGCCAGCGGGTCAAGATCGTCAAAATTGGCGATACGCGACAGGACGGGAACAGCGACCTTCAATGCCTTGCCGCCGCCCCGCGCCAGTTTTTCCAAGACGACCGAGTCCTCGGCCGGCAGGCGCCCGGCGCTTTTCAACCAGGGCACGACACCGAAACAGGGCCAGCCGGTAAAGCGCTGAACAGCCGCGACGCCGTCATCGAAAAGCGAAACGTCGCCTCGGAACTTGTTGATGATATAGCCACTGATCATCCGCCGGTCTTCATCGGACAGGATCGTATGGGTGCCGACCAGCGATGCGATCACACCACCACGGTCGATATCACCGACAAGCACCACTGGAACGTTCGCGCGGGTGGCAAAACCCATATTGGCGATGTCGCCGGCGCGAAGATTGATCTCGGCGGGCGACCCCGCGCCTTCAACGACAACAAGATCACGCCCGGCGCCGACCGTTTCGAGGCTCTCCATGACGGCGGCCATCAGCTTCGGTTTCAAGGCCTGATAGTCCCGTCCTTTCGCCTGGCCTGCCACCTTGCCCTGCACGATGATCTGGCTGCCCGTTTCCGACTGGGGCTTAAGAAGGACCGGGTTCATGTGAACCGAAGACGGTATGCGCGCCGCCATCGACTGCAGCCATTGGGCCCGGCCGATCTCGCCGCCGTCGTCCGAGACGGCGGCGTTGTTGGACATGTTCTGCGGCTTGAACGGGGCAACCTTTACCCCGCGATTGGCCATGAGGCGGCACAGGCCCGCAACGAGTACCGTTTTTCCGACATCGGAGCCGGTTCCCTGAAGCATGATCGTCTTTGTCATGACGTCTCGTCTAGCATTGCCGCCGTCACAAGAAAAGCCATGTTTTGCCGTATTTTGCCGCCTTTTCTGCCGGTCGTTCACGCGACATTTCAGGCTGCTGCAAGGCTTGTCCGACTTTGCCGTGGCACTATCCGGAAAACGACATTTCACGGCGAAAACAATTGTTGCGTTGCGCAAGAACAGGCGTATATCAGCGTCGATCAAATCACGGGGCGCAAGCGCTCTACACCCAAGGTCACTCCCAGATGTTGTTCATCTTCAGCAAGCCCAATTTCGTGCAGATCGCCTGGAACTCCAAGGCGCCGGAAAACCAGTCGCGCGTCCGCAACACCGTGATGCCGGCACCCTTCGGCCCCCTCGGTTTCATCCGCACGCGCAGCGTCGGCTGATCCATTCCTCCCGGCCGACCACTTAAACCGCGCCTCACCACGGCGCGGTTTTTCTTTTGCCGGAATGCACGCTCGAAATCTTCCTGGCCCAAAACGCGAAAACCGCACCCGCTCCCTTCGGAACTGTGCGGCCTGCCAAGATACGCATGGCTTCTGCGGCATACACCCGCAGAACGCTCCGGCCCGGGACGCAATACCTGATCCGGGCGGGCGGCAAGTCTCCCCAACCGCGGAAAGACAATTAGCCTGACAGTGTTACCGGATGGTTAGTAAGAGCTTAACCAAAGGTGAATTTCGTTTTTTTGAGATTTTTTTCGCCACCCGGAAAAATCCTTCCGAAGGCGCATACGGAACACAATTTGTCTGCGATAAAACACGCCATAAAGCCGCTTTATGAAGCAGTGCTAATTTCACGCCAATGAACCGGCCATTTGCACAAAAATCTTGCCCATTCGGTTAAAATTCAACAGCTTGCACGTGCATTCCCGCACTTAAAAAACCTTACCGGGCGATCGCGGAGGTTGATTTCTCCAGAGGAATACTTACGCTGCCCGCAACGGTAAAAAGAGAGAGATGGCTGAGACAGGGTTTCGCGGTCAGACAAGAAAACTCGAACACCGTTGCAGCGGGGATGAAAGACTGGCCTTTGCCTCAAAATGCCCCGGCCTGCTTCAACCTGAACGATTGGGCGCCCAGGACTGCAGTATTCTGGTCCGCCCCAAAGATTTTTGGCTGCATTAAGACTGGGAGGTCTTAAACATGAAGAAGCTCCTCGCTTCCACCATTCTCGCCGCCGGCCTTTACGCTATGGCCGGATCAGCGCAGGCCGCAGAGTGCGGCGAAGTCAGCATCGCAGAAATGAACTGGGCATCGGCCGGCGTTGCCGCGCATGTCGACAAGTTCATCCTTGAAAATGGCTATGGCTGCACGGTAACGCTCGTTACCGGCGACACTATGCCGACATTCACATCCATGAACGAGAAGGCCCAGCCCGACATGGCGCCCGAATTGTGGGTCAATGCCGTGCGCACGCCTCTCGACGCCGCCATCAAGGAAGGCCGCCTGATCGAAGCCGCACCGCTGCTCAGCGAAGGTGGCGTCGAAGGCTGGTGGATTCCGAAGTTCATCGCCGACGCAAATCCCGACATCAAGACCGTCCAGGACGCGCTGAAGCATCCTGAACTGTTCCCGGCGCCTGAGGATCCGTCCAAGGCTGCGATCTACAACTGCCCGTCGGGCTGGAACTGCCAGGTGTCCTCCGCCAACCTCTACAAGGCGCTCGGCGCTGAAAAGCTCGGCTTCGAGTTGATCGACACCGGTTCGGCTGCCGGTCTCGACGGCTCGATCTCCAACGCCTTTGAAAAGAAGTCCGGCTGGCTCGGCTATTACTGGGCTCCGACCGCCATTCTCGGCAAGTATGAGATGACCCGCCTCAGCTTCGGCGTGGAAAACGACAAGGCGGAGTGGGATGCCTGCACGGCGGTCCCGGATTGCCCGAATCCGAAGGTCAACTCCTATCCGACCTCGGACGTCTACACTGTCGTGACCAAGGCATTCTCCGAGAAGGCCGGTGTTGCTATGGACTACGTCAAGGTCCGCAAATGGGACAACGGCACCGTCAACAAGGTTCTCGCTTGGATGGATTCCAACCAGGGCACGAACGAAGACGCAGCAAAGCACTTCCTGGAAAACTATCCGGACATGTGGAGCAAGTGGGTCGCGCCTGACGTCGCAGAGAAGGTCAAGGCCGCCCTCTAAGCACGAATTCCGATGGGCAGCGGAGCCTCGATCTTCGCTGTCTCACCCTTACGACGTACCTGAAAGATCCGGCAACGCAGCGGAGCGGCAACCGGAGGAAGATTATGGGGCTAGTACCCGGCGGCGTGAAGATGCCGCCGGTGTTTCACCAAATGTGGATGTGAAAACGAAGATCGTCGCAAACGGCATAGCCGCCTGCGGCGAAACTTGTCACATTCTCGAAATGCCGGGGTCCGGAGAGACCACCCAAGTCTGCGCACCAGCCTGAAACAGGCTCATTGAAGCAGCCGGCCATAAATAAAACTTCCGGTTTAAAGGGGAACGACATGGCAATATGCAGTTACTTGCCAGATCTGCTTTGTAAATTTCCGGCGATCGACGAAACGACAATCCGCATGGCCCGCAAGAGCGTGGACGAAGGCTTCAAAGGTCTTGTCCGCAGCTACGTGAATGCCATCGATGCGCTCGTCCAGCCGCTCCAATGGTTCTTGAACTACCTCGAAAAACTATTCGTCGGTTCGCCCTGGATCGTCATTCTCGCCGCGATGGTCGCGATCGTCTATTACGGCAGCCGCGACATGCGCATCACGATCGGCACCATCGTCTCGATGTTCGCGATCGGTCTTGTCGGCCTGTGGAACGACACGATGGTGACGCTGGCCATGGTCACGGTCTGTACGCTGATTGCCATCCTGGTCGGCCTTCCGATCGGCATTGTCATGGCCCGCTCCGAGCGCGCGCAGTCGATCATCAATCCGATCCTCGACGTCATGCAAACGATGCCAAGCTTCGTCTACCTGATCCCCGTCGTGATGATCTTCGGCATCGGCAAGGTTCCCGGCCTGATCGCCGTTGTCATCTATGCCGTTCCGCCAATGATCCGCCTGACCAACCTCGGGATCCGGCTGGTCGACAAGGAAGTGCTGGAAGCCGCAGACGCCTTCGGCTCATCGCCCTGGCAGCGGCTGAAAAACGTCCAGATGCCGCTCGCCCTGCCGACCATCATGGCCGGCATCAACCAGACCATCATGATGTCGCTGGCCATGGTCGTGGTCGCATCGATGGTCGGCGTCGGTGGTCTCGGCCGCAACGTGCTGCAGGCGATCAACAACCAGTTCTTCACCGTCGGCTTCTTCAATGGTTTCGCGCTCGTCGCGATTGCCATCATTTTTGACCGGACCAGCCAAGCCTATGGCAAGCGGCTGCAGAAGCACTCGGAGGTGATCCATGGCTAGTCATGCAATCGAGGTCAAGAACCTCTACAAGATCTTCGGGCCTCGCGGCCGCGACTTCATCGATCAGGTCAAGGCCGGCCTCGGCAAGGGCGAGCTGAACGAAAAATACGGCCATGTGCTCGGACTTCAGGACATCAACATCTCCATGCCTGCCGGCGGCGTGATGGTTGTCATGGGCCTGTCGGGCTCGGGCAAGTCAACCCTGATCCGGCATATCAATCGGCTGATCGATCCGACGGCGGGCGAAGTGCTCTATGATGGCGTCGACGTCTGCAAGATGAACGAAAACGACCTTCGCGAATTCCGTCGCCACAAGACGGCGATGGTGTTCCAGAAGTTCGCGCTTCTGCCGCACCGGACGATCATCGAAAACACCATCTATGGTCTCGAAATCCAGGGCGTGCCGGATGCGGAAAGCCGCAAGCGGGCGCAGGGCTGGATTGAACGGGTCGGCCTAAAGGGGTTCGAGAACCACTATCCCAACCAGCTCTCGGGCGGCATGCAGCAGCGCGTCGGCCTTGCCCGCGCGCTGACCAACGATGCCGATATTCTGTTGATGGACGAAGCCTATTCGGCACTCGACCCGCTGATCCGCGTCGACATGCAGACAGTCCTGCTCGACCTGCAGAAGGAACTGAAGAAGACCGTGGTGTTCATCACCCACGATCTGGATGAAGCGCTCAGGCTTGGCGACAAGATCGCCATCCTGCGCGACGGCAAGGTGATCCAGCAGGGCACGGGCCAGGATATCGTCCTGAAGCCAGCCGACGAATACATCACCGCCTTCGTCAAGGAAGTGAACCGCGGCCGCGTGATCAACGTCGAAACGATCATGAAGCCGCTGTCCACCAATCCGGAGGGTGTCCCCGTCGTCGTCGGTACCGTGCTCGAAAGCGCGGCCCGGATGATGACCACCGCCAACCAGAACGTCGCGCACGTCGTCGATGCCAATGGCAAAGCAGTGGGATCGATCGATCTCGGCACGATCATTTCCGCGATGGTCACGCCCATCAGCCACGACACGGTGGCTCAGGCCGCGGAGTGATCGCGAATTTCTATAAAGCCGCCAAAGCGCCCGGAAACGGGCGCTTTTTTTCGTTGAGCCCGGCCGTTCACCTCGGCTTAACCATAAGCCGTCATGGTAACGGAAACGCCTCATCCGTCGGGGCAGTTGCGCCACAGCGCCTTCCTCAATCCGGCCGGTCAGATGCAGGATCACGCTTCGACAGCTTCGCGGGATTTTCACCGCCTTGCCGTCCCTCCCCTGGGGAGCGCGGGCTTTTTCACGGCCCGGATCACGCGCAAAGTGGCCGCCTTCCTGTCCGGCGCCGGCCTGTTGCTGATCGCCTTCACGCTCGCTCCGTTCCAGGGCACCTACGACCCCGACCCCACTGCGATCAAGGACGGCAATATCGTCAATCAGCTCGGGTACCTTGGCCTCGGTGGCATATACCTTTTCGCGATGCTCTTGATCGTCGACACCCGCGTATTGAAGCGGATCGTATCGCCGAGTTGGGTCATCGTCTTCGCCGTCGCCTTCATTTCGTGCCTGCAATCCTACGATGCGATGGCATCAGCCCGCGGCCTGATGTTGAGCCTGGTGGCGATGATCCTGGTTGCCGGCGTGCTGGTCCTGCCGCGCAACGAGAGGGATTTCGTCAATGCCGGCGCAAACGCCATCCTCTTTCTGATCCTCGTCGACTATGCAGCACTCGTCGTCGCCCCCGACATTGCCATCCATACTGCCGCCGGATCCGAACCCTGGCATGCCGGCTTCTGGAAAGGCCACCTGATCCACAAGAACGTCACGGCACCGGTGTTTTCCGTGCTGTGCATGTTCGGCATCTACTGCCTGCGGGCGGGCGCCACAGTGCGGGGCCTGCTGATTGCCGTTCTCGCCGCCAATTTCGTTCTTCACACCGGCTCGAAGACGACGATCGGCTTCCTGCCGCTGGCAATCGTGCTGGTGCTCGGCGGCCGTGCGGTCGGCAAGCCGGGCCTGATGGTCTTTGCCCACTTCCTCTTCGCGATCCTGATCTTCTGCCTGACGCTCGGCACCATCTATTCGGACCTGTTCCTCTCGATCACCACTGGCCTGCTCGACGATCCGACCTTCACCGGGCGCGACGATATCTGGAAGTTTGCAAGCGCAAGCATCCCCGATCATCTGTGGGTCGGCCATGGTTACGCAAGTTTCTGGCTGTCGCCGATCATCCGCGGCCTCGAAGCAAATTTCGAGGCGAACTGGGACGTGCGCGGCATTGTCTCGGGCCATAACAGCTATCTCGATGCCGTCCTCACCTTCGGCCTGCCGGGCGGGCTGTTGATCATCGTCCTGCTTTTCGCCAAGCCGTTCTACGACTATATGCGCGCCACCCGGCAGCCCGCGAGCCGCCATTTCGCGGACTTCTGCATCATGGTCATCATTTTCATGACCTATAACAGCATGATGGAAAGCTTCCTCCTCAACCGCGCCGATCCGATGTGGCTCCTGACTGCATTGGCCGTTTTCGGGTTGGGAATTGCGGCGCGAATGGGCGTGCGGATGCCGCGCTGATCAAAGTCGAGACCATTGCAATCACATAAAGATATCTTTATATGCTTGTGACACTCGATTGAATCAGGAATCCGCCATGACAGCGCACGCCAATCCACTTTCCGACCTGCTCAACGCCAAGGGCGTGCTTCTTGCCGATGGCGCAACGGGCACGTCGCTGTTTGCGATGGGCCTCGAAGCTGGCGAAGCACCAGAGCTCTGGAATGAGGCGAAGCCGGAAAACATCACCAAGCTGCACCAGGATTTCGTCGACGCCGGTGCGGATATCATCCTGACCAACTCGTTCGGCGGCACGCGCCACCGGCTCAAGCTGCACCAGGCACAGGACCGTGTCCATGACCTCAACAAGCGGGCTGCGGAAATCGCCCGCGCCGTTGCCGACAAGGCGCCGCGCAAGGTGATCACCGCCGGCTCCGTCGGCCCGACCGGCGAATTGCTCGTCCCGCTCGGCGCCATGACCTATGAGGATGCCGTTACGGCCTTCGTCGAGCAGATCGAAGGCCTGAAGGACGGCGGCGCGGAAGTCGCCTGGATCGAGACGATGTCCTCACCCGAGGAAATTCGCGCCGCGGCAGAAGCTGCCGTCAAGGTAGGGCTTCCCTATGTCTACACTGGATCGTTCGACACGGCAGGCAAGACGATGATGGGCCTGCATCCGAAGGACATTCACGCCGTAGCCGGGGATATCGGCGACGGCCCTGTCGCCACCGGTGCCAATTGCGGCGTCGGCGCCTCGGACATCCTCTCTTCGCTGCTGGACATGACGGAAGCCAACCCGGCAGCGGCGATCATCGTCAAGGGCAATTGCGGCATCCCGGAATTCCGCGGCTCGGAAATCTACTATTCCGGCACTCCGCCGCTGATGGCCGACTATGCGCGCCTTGCCCGCGATGCCGGCGCCAAGATCATCGGCGGCTGCTGCGGCACCTCCTGCGAACATCTGGCGGCGATGCGCGTCGCGCTCGACACCTATGTGCCGAGCGAGCGGCCGACGGTCGAAACCATCGTCGAACGCATCGGCCCGCTGCGCAACAAGACCGCCAATGAAGGCCCGTCGGCACCGGCGCGTGAGCGAGGCCGCCGTCGGGCCTGAACGCCCAAAACGGAATGCGACGGAAGGGCTTGGGGATCGGACGGTCCTCGAGCCCTTCTGCATATCGGCCGGCTTTCTGCCGGCATGCCCAAGCATAATGACAACAGTTGCATCCCGTGATCCGGCGAATCCAGTTTTGCCCCAGCCTGATCCGCTAGACGCTGATGCTGTTTACAAGACGAATATTACGAGAGACGACTGACGATGCAGGCAGCAGCGACTTTTCCGGACCGCGATTCCGTTGCAGAAAAACTCGCAGCACTTGGCGCGAACGACCAATCCTACCTGAAACTGTTGATGGAAAATGCCGCGCAGGATGAAAATCTGGTCGAGGGCCTGCACCGGCATCTGAGCCTTGCCGCGGAAGCACGCCTGTTGAATTCGCTCAAGCTCGAGAAACTGGGTGAGTGGCTGGGCTCGAACGCCCCTGCCCGGCTGCAGATTCGTTTGATGGAAACGGCGCGCTCCAGTCAGCACGCCGCCTACCAGGCGTTCAGGACCGGACTGGTCAGATCGGGCGGCCTGGAGAGGGCCTACCCGAAAGCCTGACGACGGCTCACTCGCTGCCGAGACTTTTTGCCAGCCGAACCATATTCAGGAACTCGGCACGATAACCATAGGGATCGTCACCCTTGGCGCCCGCAGCCAGATCGAGGATCGAACCGTAGGGATAGGTTGATACGGCGTCCGTTCCGCGCAGCTTCTGCCCGAAGGCTGCAACCGCGATGGAAAAGCGGACATCCTGCCCGGCCTGCTGCAGCGACGGCACAGCGTTTTCCTCCGTCACAGGGGTGGTAATCAGGCTGCTGGTGTCGCCGTCCGGCTTCTTATAGCGGATTTTCAGGAAGGCCAGTTCGCCCGACTTCTCCGCCGGTTCGGCCTGTTGCGTGGCAGGAGCCGCGCCATAGCGCAAATCGTCGTTGAGGACTGCGGGACTTCCCTTCGGCGTGATCTCGTAGATCGCGGTGACGCGGTGGCCGGAGCCGATATCGCCGGCGTCGACCCTGTCATTGTTGAAGTCCTCGCGCTTCAGAGCGCGCGTCTCGTAGCCGATCAGCCGGTATTCGGCGATCTCACGCGGATTGAACTCGACCTGGAACTTGACGTCCTTGGCGATCGGGAAGAGCGACGAGCCCGCTTCCTCCACCAATGACTTCTGCGCTTCGGCCAGCGTATCGATATAGCTCGCCGTGCCATTACCGTTCTGCGCCAGCGTCTGCATCAACGCATCGTTGTAATTGCCGCGGCCAAAGCCGAGGACCGAGAGGAAGATGCCGCTCTTGCGCTTCTCTTCGATCGTCGCTTTCAGTTCCGCGTCGCTGGAAGGGCCGACATTGAAGTCGCCGTCGGTCGCCAGCATGATCCGATTGACGCCGCCCTTGACAAAGGCCCGCTCCGCCAGATCGTAGGCCGCCTCCAGCCCCTGCGCACCGGCCGTCGAACCGCCCGGCTGAAGCGTGTCGATCGCCGCAAGGATTTTTGCCTTGTCCTTGATGGCGGTCGGCTCGAGCACCGTGCCGGCATTGCCGGCATAGGTGACGATCGCAACCGTATCCTCCGGCTTCAGCTTGTCGATCAGAAGGCGGAAGGCACTTTTCAGGAGCGGCAGCTTGTCGGGTTCGTCCATGGAGCCGGAAACATCGATCAGGAACACGAGGTTGGCGCGCGGCGCCGTTTCCGGAGCGACATCATAACCCTTGATCCCCACATGCATCAGCCGCGTATTGGCATTCCACGGCGTCGGCAGAACGGTGACGGTCGCCTTGAACGGCTCGGCTTCGGCTTTCGGGCCAGGCCAATCATAAGGGAAATAGTTGATCATCTCCTCGACGCGCACGCTGTCAGGGTCCGGCATCTCTCCGGCCATCAGCGCCTTACGCACGAAGGAATAGGAAGCGGTATCGACATCGGCCGAGAAGGTCGATACCGGATCGGTGGCGACGCTCTTGACGGGGTTGGTTTCGTCCGAAGTAAAGCGATCGCGATTTTCTTCCGGTCGTAACAGGGTATCGACAGGCGACGGCGCCAGGGCCTCCTGTTCGAGGATCGGTGTCGCCGCCATGCCTTGCCTTCCTCGGCTCGGAGATGCCTGTTTCGAGGCAGCATCGGCGGACATTGCCTCGGCCAGCGGCTCGGCAGCAGTCACCGGCGGCATCTGGATGTGGCGGGCAGCACCTCCACTCGCATCGGACTTGTTGAGGAGTCCTGCGACCGCGTCGGCAGAAAACTCCGACGCGCGTTGCGCGGAGGTTGCCTGTTGCTGCGATGCAGGTTTCGAATTGGCTCTCCGGGCAGCTTCCTCTCGAACGTCTTGAACTTCGTCTGCGTCGGTCAGCCCACCGGGTGCCGCAACGTCGCCTTTCTCCTGCTTTTTTTGTTCGGTCAACGCTATCTCGGGCCCCTTCGTATCGATGGGCAAGCCATTGCGCGTTAGTTCCAGCGTGAGAAAAGCAGCGGCAGGCACGACGAGCAGCGTGGCAAGTGCCGAGCCTGCGAGAAATTTCCTGTTCATGATGGGGCTCCATAGCCTGTTGAATATGGAGCTTTGACGCCGATGCCCGGCGGTTCCTTGGGCGGCGGCCGAATTATTTTCCGCCTCGTCAAACGCCTGCATAGCAGCCGACAGCGCACGGGCCCGCGCTTCGGAAGAAGACGCCGGCGGGGTCATGTGGCCAAGATTCTTCAGTTCATCGTTCATCATACCGTCTCCCTGCCAAGCAGGATCTTCAGGCGTTTGCGGGCTTCGTGCACATGCCAGGATACCGTCGCCTCCGAGCATCCCATGACGTCGGCCGCTGCGGAATGGCTGAGACCTTCGCCATAGACGAGGAGGACGGCATCACCCTGTTTGTCCGGCAATTGCCTCACAGCCTCCCAGAGCGCCTCGGCCTGATCGTGGTTGTCATTGGCCGCAGTGCTGGTCGGATCGGCGAGAAAACTCGCCGCATTGCGCCGCTCCCGCATCTGGCTACGCTGATGGTCGCGCGCCGCATTCAGCGTCAGCGCATAGAGCCAGGTGCGAAACCGGCTCGCCCCACGGAAGGTCCGGATCGTATTCGCGAGCTTCACGCAAACCGTCTGGGTGATATCCTCGGCATCGCTGACATTGCCGGACCAGCGCCAGGCAACAGAATGCACAAAATCATAGTGTCTTTCGACGAGCAGGCCGAAAGCATTCCGGTCGCCTCCCTGCGCCTTTTCGATCAGCTCTTCGTCCAAGTCATCAGCCCGGATTTGTTGCAACTGGTATTGGGACGTTCCACGAGGCCCGATCCTTGGGGCGATACAAAAATTATTTCATGCGCCCGGAATTTTCTTCGTCACGGCGATGACCGGCCCGATCGGATGGGCATTGTCGTAGCGGCTCATGCTGGGCGCGAACAAGCTGGAGATCGATCCATCGAGAAAAAGCGCGTTGGCGCAATCCAGCTGATCGCGAAACAGCGTCGCGAAATCATGGAAACGCACGGGTTCCAGAGAAATGGCGAAAACAGCCTTTCCGTCGCGCGCGACACCGACGCCGTTGCGGATCTGCAGGCTGTCGCTTTGCGGCAAGAAGGCCGGGTGCAGCGCGCCCTCAATGACGAGCATCGGCCCGGACTGCGTGGCAAAGTCCGGCTTGATTCCCGCCGCGGCATAGGCCTCGGTTTCCATCACCCCTGCCCGGCCACCCTGCAAGAAGAACACGCCGTTTGGTTTCAGATAAAAATTGCCCCAGCTTTTTCCGCGATCGATCGCCTTGCGCTCGACGCCGTCGGTGACCAGCAATCCGACAGAGCTCAGGTCTGCCTCGTACATGCCGCCGTTCATCGCAAATTCGAGATACTCGCCCTCCTGTCGCAGATCGCGGGAGAGGTTTTCGAAACCGCCATAGGGCAGACCGTCGCGGCCACGATGGAAAATGCGGATTTCGCTCGCTGCAGGGTCGAAGCTGCACACCGCATACGGCTGCGTCAAATGCATCACCTTACGGCAGGCAGCAGCAGCGTCGTCAGCGGAAGAAGCAAAAGCAGTCATGGCCAACCCGATACTCCAATAGCGGAACATCCAAATCCCTTTTCATGCAGCATCCGAGTCTGCCCGGCGACAAAAGCAAAATGACGGTCGAAATGCTACACACTGAGGGCAGCCATATGAAACCGCAGCTGTTCCGGCTGATAGCGGTATTGCACCCCGACTGGACAGGCATTGCGGGCGAGACATCCGCTCACCATGCAGCCAGCCTTGCCTTCCGCCATTTTCAGATGTGCGCGACAAGGCGCAATCTGAAAACCCAAGGCCAAGACAGCATCCACCGGACAACTTGAAAGGCAAGGCTTGTCGGGACAGTGGTCGCAGGGATGAACATGGACGGTCGGTGGTAATGCAGGGAGAAATTGGCCGAAACCGAGGGCACCACGGTAACCGTGCCACAGGCCATATTCCGGATGAATGAGAATGCCGAGCGGCGACGGCCGCAGACCCTCGGCGCGCATCGCCCATTGCTGGAAGGGCTGCCACGGCGGATCGGACGGAAAATAGGCGGTTGCACAAAAGTCTCGCGCGACCGGCTCGATCACAGCTTTCGACCAGCTATCCAGCGGGTCCTGCGCGTCCTTGTTCGCCGGCACCGCGCGCCAGCGTTCGAACGCCGGCCAGATGGAACTACCGGTATTCCCGAGCAGACGACACTTGCAGCCGCCGCCCCCTCTTTCAGGACCGGTGCCCTATCTCCATCGGCAAAATTGACGACGCCGCGCAAAAAAACTCCGTGCGGTTCAAGGACCGCACGGAGTTTCGTCAAAACATCATCCGATGATGTCAGCGGGCCGCTCATTTCGGTTTCGGCCCCTGTCGGTCGTAGTGCGGACGCCAGACCTCTTTCTGGATGAGGTCGGCCACCTGTGCCGCGCCGCCTTGCTCCCTGGCGTTCTCGGGCTCGCTTCAGGTGAAGGCGTCCGGCATGGAGTCCTTCTTGCGAGCGATATAGTCCTTGAGCGCGTCGTCGATCGCCGGATCGAGATACGGTGCCTCATAGTGTTCCAGCCAGCTTCGGGCCAAAGCGTTGGCGCGCTGCTCGATCCGCTTCTCGCCCTCGATTTCCCACTGCTCGAAGGAGTTGTTATCAGCAAGCGCCGAGCGGTAGAACGCCGTCTGGAAGTTGGCCTGCGTATGGGCGCAGCCGAGATAGTGGCTGCCCGGACCGACTTCGCGGATGGCATCGAGCGCCTGCGCGTTTTCGGAGAGATCGACACCTTCGGCCATCTTCTGCATCATGCCGAGCTGGTCCTGGTCGATCATGAACTTCTCGTAGGACGACACCAGACCGCCTTCGAGCCAGCCGGCCGCATGCAGCGAGAAGTTCGTGCCGGCAAGCAGCGTCATGTTGAGCGTATTGGCCGACTCATGCGCCGCCTGCGCATCCGGAACCTTGGAGCCGCAAAGCGACCCGCCGGTGCGGAACGGCAGACCAAGCCGTCGCGCAAGCTGGGCCGCACCGTAGGAAACCAGCGACGGCTCCGGCGTACCGAAGGTCGGCGCACCGGACTGCATCGAAATCGAAGCCGCAAACGTGCCGAACAGCACCGGCGCACCCTTGCGGATCAGCTGGGTGAAGGAGGCACCCGCCAGCACTTCGGCGAGGATCTGCGTCAGCGTGCCGGTCACCGTCACCGGGCTCATGGCGCCCGAAAGAATGAACGGCGAGATCACGGTTGCCTGGTTGTGACGCGCGTAGACCTTCAAGGCTCCGACCATGGTCTCGTCGAATACCATCGGCGAGTTGGCGTTGATCAGGTTCAGCGTGACGCAGTTGTTTTCGACAAAATCATCGCCGAAAACGAGCTTGGCCATCGCGATCGTGTCCTCGGCGCGTTCCGGCGCTGTGACCGAGCCCATGAACGGCTTGTCGGAATATTTGATATGGCTGTAGACCATGTCGAGATGGCGCTTGTTGACCGGAATATCGACCGGTTCGCACACCGTGCCACCCGAAGAGTGCATGGACGGCGCCATATAGGCGAGCTTCACGAAATTGCGGAAGTCTTCGATCGTCGCGTAGCGCCGGACGCCTTCTAGGTCGCGCACGAAGGGAGGACCGTAGACCGGCGCGAAGACCGTCGCCTTGCCGCCGATCTGCACACTGCGCTCCGGATTGCGCGCATGCCAAGTGAAGACTGGCGGCGCGGACTTCAGAAGCTCGCGGCACAGGCCCTTCGGGAAATGCACCCGCTCGCCCCGAACGTCGGCCCCTGCTTCCTTCCACAGCGCCAAGGCTTCGGCGTCGTCACGGAATTCGATGCCGATTTCTTCGAGCACCGTATCGGCATTACGCTCGATGAGCTGGAGGCCTTCCTCGTCGAGAACCTCATATTCGCGGATCTTGCGGGTGATATACGGAAGCGACGGCCCCGCGCCGCCGCCGGTGCGCGAGGCGCGCCTTGCTGCGGCACCGCGGCCCTCGCCGCGCGTCCGGCGGCCGCCACCACTTTCTTCAGTGTGTTCCGTTACTTCGGTCATTTGCTATCCTCTCCCGCGCGTATCCTGCGCACTTGTCGAACCTATGCTACCAAGCCTCGGCACCGGAACGGTTCTCAATGCGCCAACAAGTGGCGCAACTCGGACACGGTCTTAACAGAGCTCCCCGCCCGAAGACAGGGCGCGCCGAATTTTCGCCCACCCTAATAAACAGGAAGGCACAATATCTGGCAGAATCGCCGCCAAGCTGTCATATAAAACCTTGTTTTTGTTAGGTACATATAGTGGCGAGGACGGATCATCCGGGCGCCGTCGTTTTTCATCGCTTGCGACGTCGCATTCGAAAAGAGCTTTTGGAACCAACAAAGCTAAGTATAGTGCGTCCGTCCGGGAGGTTGAGCCGGGCAGCGCCAGGAACCGAGGAAACCTATCATGGCAGACGACGAAATCATTCTCGAGGATCTCTCCGACGACGAACTCGTGCAGCAGATGCATGACGACCTCTATGACGGGTTGAAGGAAGAGATCGAGGATGGCACCAACATCCTTCTGAAGCGCGGTTGGGCGCCCTACGACGTCCTGACCCAGGCACTCGTCGAAGGCATGCGTATCGTTGGCATCGACTTCCGTGACGGCATCCTGTTCGTTCCCGAAGTTCTGTTGTCCGCCAACGCGATGAAGGCCGGTATGTCCATTCTCCGCCCGCTGCTGCAGCGACCGGCGCACCGAAGCAGGGCAAAGTCGTCATCGGTACCGTCAAGGGCGACATCCACGACATCGGCAAGAACCTCGTCGGCATGATGATGGAAGGTGCTGGTTTCGACGTCGTCGACCTCGGCATCAACAACCCGGTTGAAAACTACCTCGACGCCATCGAGCGCGAAAAGCCGGATATTCTCGGCATGTCGGCGCTTTTGACGACAACCATGCCCTATATGAAGGTCGTGATCGACACGATGAAGGAAAAGGGCATGCGCGACGACTACGTCGTTCTCGTCGGCGGTGCGCCGCTCAACGAGGAATTCGGCAAGGCCGTCGGCGCCGACGCCTATTGCCGCGATGCCGCGGTCGCCGTCGAAACCGCGAAAGACTTCATGAAGCGCAAGCACAACCAGCTGTCCGGCGCCTGATCAAAAACCAGTTTGACCAAGCAAAACCGGCCGCGCTGATGAAAAGCGCGGCCGGTTTTCTTATATATGGGACCAAGCCTGATGCATGTCGCCCAAAAGTGCGCCGCGGTTTTGGGACGACGATATGCATAAAACAAAAAACTAAAGTGCAACGCGCTTTAGTTGGCAGCACGCCCGACGCTACGGCCGGCGTCTTGGGTTGCATCCACCGCGTTAGCAGTATCCCGGCCCATGCCGCGGATGGTGTTACCGCATGAAGCGAGAGTGGCGATCGTAAAGAGCACGAGGCCGATGGTGGCGATTGTCCTTGCTGTCATGGCTTGGGTTCCTTGAACTGAACAGGTGGGCAAGATGGCAGAATCATCTTCGGCTATGCAACGCGCGAAAGCGGAAAAAGTTCACGTCATCGGTTGTGGCGCAATTGCCCGCGAAATCCTCGCCGTGTGCGAAGCAAACGGGCTCGACCACATCGATCTCATATGCTTGCCCGCGATCTGGCACAACACCCCCGAAAAGATCACGCCCGGCATCAAGACCGCTATCCACAAGGCGCGCGCCGAAGGTTTCGGCCGCATCTTCGTCGCCTATGCCGATTGCGGCACGGGAGGCTTGCTGGACAGGCTCTGCGAAGAGGAAAAGGTGGAGCGCATTGCCGGACCGCACTGTTTTTCCTTCTTCGCTGGCAACGCAGCCTTCGAATCGCGCTGGGACGACGATTTCACCTCGTTTTTCCTTACGGATTTCCTGGCGCGCCAGTTCGAAGCCTTCGTCATCGAACCGCTGGGGCTGGACCGCCACCCGGAGCTGCGCGACATGTATTTCGGGCACTACAAGAAACTCGTCTACCTGTCGCAGGTCGAAGATGAAAAGCTGCAGCAAAAAGCAAGAGCTGCGGCAGAAACGCTCGGTCTCGCCTATGAATACCGCTTTACCGGTTATGGCGATCTGACGCCGGCGCTGCTTCACGCCTGACATTTCTCAGTGCGGAAACGATCTGTTAGCCCTGCGCAGAATTTTGCGGCGCTGATCGCATTTGATTTAAGTGCATCGTAACGGCTGCCCGCGACACTCCCTGAACAAACACAACAAAAGGGGACGGGGATGACGGACACTTTCGCGACGGCAGCACTACCGAGGACTGGCGCGCGCAGCCACCCGCAACAACTTTCCCAGCTTCTGCGCAACCTGTCACTCACCGCCGGGCCGAGGATCACGCTGCGCGACCTCGCGGTTGCCATGGAAGATCGATCGTTCGGCGCATTTCTCGTCGTCTTTGCCCTTCCCAACCTCATCCCGCTGCCGCCTGGGTCCACCTTCATTCTCGGCCTGCCGCTGATCTTCGTCGCCTGGCAGATGCTGGCATCGCGGCACACCCGCATCTGGCTTCCGAAGCGCATGGGTGACTACGCGTTCGAAAACGCCACCTTCTTCGTCTTCGTCAACCGCATCTCGCCCTGGCTGCAACGCGCCGAAGCGCTGATCAAGCCGCGCGGCTGGTTTCTCGGCGGCCGGCTGGCCGAGCGGGCGATCGGCCTGCTGGCCTTGATCCTCGCGATCGTGATCTTCCTGCCTATTCCCTTCGGCAACTGGCTTCCCGCCTTCGCCCTCGCCGTCATCGGCTTTGCCCATATGGAGCGGGATGGCCTCGGGCTTGTGGCCGGCGCGCTGATCGGCGTCGTGTCGCTGATGGTGGCCGGCACCATCATTGCCGCCGCCGGTGCGGTGCTGACGTTCATCGTCTGAAGATTGCGACAATGGAAACGGTACGAGACAAACCCATTGTGATCGTGACGGCGGGTGGACGAAATCCGCAGGTCCTGATCAACGCGCTCAATGCCCGTTTTAGCAATGTCACGGTACTCATCGAACAGCCGGAATCAAAGACGCTCTTCCTGAGGCGCCGCGCCCGCAAACTCGGCTGGATGACCGCTGCCGGCCAGTTCGCCACGATGGTGGTGTCGAAAATTGGAAAACGTTTCACCGAGCAACGCGCCGAAGACATTTTGCGCGATTATGGCGTCAGCGCCGCCGTCGACCCGACGATCCCGGTCACCGAAATCGAATCGATCAACAGCGCGGCAGCGATCGAGCACATCCGGCAAACCGATCCCGCTGTCATGTTCCTGGTCAGTTGTCGCATGCTCTCGACCCTGACGCTGGCTGCCATGCCCTGCCCGGTCGTCAATTTCCATGCCGGCATCAACCCGCAGTATCGCGGCCTGATGGGTGGCTACTGGGCGCGGGTTCGAAACGACGAGGAGAATTTCGGCGCAACCGTGCATCTGGTCGATGCGGGCGTCGATACCGGCGACATCCTCTATCAGTCGCGCGTGAAACCGTCGAAAAGCGACACATTGCACACCTACCCGCTGCTCCAGACTGCAGCCTCCACGGATATCGCAATTCGCGCCGTTGAAGACGCTCTCTCCGCCGCCCTCAAGCCCTTGCGGGCAAACGGGACTTCCCGCCAATGGTACCATCCGCCGATCTGGACATGGCTCTGGAACGGCTTCACGCGCGGCATCTGGTAGTTATATCCTCGGCAGGGATACGCGGGTCGCTTTTGAGCATGACGCGCGTCGTGCCAAGGTGAGCCATGAGGCGCATAGATGCGCATTGTCGGCCAAGAGGAGATTTCGGGCATATGGCAGATCGCATTATCGTTTACTGGCGTGATATTCCCGCACAGGTCATCATCAAGCAGGGTCGCAAGAGCGCCAAGCGCGAACTCACCCTGCGCTTTACCGAAGCGATAGACATGTGCGCCATGCGCACCGGTGCTGCCGACAGCGGCGATTATCTCGCCGAATGGCGCAAAGCCGATCCGGTCCCGGTCTCCGACGATCTGGAGGCGGAAGCCGACAAGGCAGCCGCAGAGCTCGAAGCAGCCTACGACAAGGAGCGCCTTGTCGCGCTCGTCAAATCCGGTGGTAAAGACAATGGCTGATCCAAAACCCGGCAATGCCGCTCCCGCCATGAAGGCCGCGACCGGCGCCTATACGCCCTCTGGCGTTTCACCCAATCGCCGTGCGCGGCGCAGCTACACGATCCGCCTCTGGGCGGTGCGTCATTCGCGTTTCCTCGAATGGTTCTACAGCCGCTTCGCCGACATGTTCCTGCTGCTCCATCCGCTGTGGAAGGCGCTCGGCTATAACCGGGTGGAAACGCCGATCACCTTCGTTGAGCGCAACGTCAAGGGCCTGCTGTTCGACTGTCGCATGTGCGGCCAGTGCGTTTTGTCGTCGACCGGCATGTCCTGTCCGATGAACTGCCCGAAACAGCTGCGCAACGGCCCCTGCGGCGGCGTGCGCGCCAATGGCAACTGCGAAGTCGAGCCGGACATGCCCTGTGTCTGGGTCAAGGCCTGGGAAGGCTCCCGCAACATGGCGAGGGGGGATGCGATCATGAACGTGCAGAAACCCGTCAACCAGTCGCTGAGGGAAACCTCTTCCTGGCTGCGTGTGACGGCGCAGGCCGCCGAAGCCCGCGAAGCTGCGGCAAACAAGGACGCGTGACGCATGGCCCATATCGATGAAAACCCGCTGGGCCGCCACCTGCCGCTCGATCCCTTGCCCGGCCATTCCTCGCGCGGCCGTCTGGAGCGCGTGTTGCGCCGTGGCGAATTTGCCGTCACGGCCGAACTGAACCCGCCAGACAGCGCCAATCCGGAAGACGTCTACGAACGCGCCGCCATCTTCGAAGGCTGGGTCGACGGCATCAATGCGGTCGATGCCTCCGGCGCCAATTGCCACATGTCGTCGGTCGGCATCTGTGCGTTGCTGACCCGCATGGGTTACGCGCCGATCATGCAGATCGCCTGCCGCGACAAGAACCGCATCGCCATCCAGGGCGACGTGCTGGGGGCGGCCGCCATGGGCGTCACCAATATCATGTGCCTGACGGGCGACGGCGTGCAGGCCGGCGACCAGCCGGGCGCGAAACCCGTTTTCGACCTCGACTGCATGTCGCTGCTCGAAACCGTGCGCATCATGCGCGACAATTCGAAATTCCTGTCCGGTCGCAAGCTGACCTCGCCGCCGCAGGTCTTCCTCGGCGCGGCGATCAACCCGTTTGCACCGCCCTACGACTTCCGCCCCTACCGCCTTGCCAAGAAGATCGAGGCCGGCGCGCAGTTCGTCCAGAGCCAGTATTGCTTCGATGTCCCGATGTTCAAGGAATACATGAAGAAGGTCCGCGACCTCGGGCTCGACGAAAAATGCTTCATCCTCGTCGGCGTCGGCCCCATGGCATCGGCCAAGACCGCCAACTGGATCCGCAACAACGTGCCGGGCATTCACATTCCCGACGCCGTGATCAAGCGGCTGGAAGGCGCGCAGGACCAGAAGAAGGAAGGCAAGCAGCTCTGCATCGACATCATCAACGAGGTCAAGGAAATCAAGGGCGTCTCCGGTGTGCATGTTATGGCCTACCGGCAGGAGGAATATGTCGCCGAGATCGTCCATGAGTCGGGCGTGCTGAAGGGCCGCACGCCCTGGAAGCGCGAGGAAAATCCGGGCGATAGCATGGTCGCTGAGCGGCTGGAGCAGCTGAAGGGCGGCAAGACGGAAAATCAGGAAGAGATGGCCGACATCGCCGCACATCATCCACATTGACAATGCCAGTGAACAATTGAGGCGTCGCGACATCCGCGCCTATCGCAATCCATTCCGGCGCTGTACTAGAGGACGCGCCCACCGACCCAGAGGATCAGTATGACCCGCACCATCGTTGCCTCCGCCACCCGCGAAATCATCATCGGCTTCGACCAGCCTTTCTGCGTCATCGGCGAACGCATCAACCCGACCGGCCGCAAGAAGCTCGCCGCCGAGATGATCGTGGGCAATTTCGAGACGGTCATCAAGGACGCGCTGGAACAGGTGGCAGCAGGCGCCACGATGCTCGACGTCAATGCCGGCGTCACCTCCGTCAATCCGAACGAGACCGAACCGGGCCTGCTCGTCCAGACGCTGGAAATCGTCCAGGGGCTGGTCGATGTGCCGCTGTCGATCGACAGTTCGGTCACCGCTGCGATCGAAGCGGGCCTGCGCGTTGCCAAGGGCCGGCCACTGGTCAACTCCGTGACCGGCGAAGAGGAAAAGCTCGAAGCCATCCTGCCGCTCGTCAAGAAGTACGATGTTCCGGTCGTTGCGATCTCGAATGACGAGACCGGTATTTCCATGGATCCGGACGTCCGTTTCGCAGTTGCGAAGAAAATTGTCGAACGGGCCATGGACTATGGTATCAAACCGCATGACATCGTTGTCGATCCGCTCGTCATGCCGATCGGCGCATTGGGCGATGCCGGCCGTCAGGTCTTCGCGCTCCTGCACCGGTTGCGCAACGAACTGAAGGTCAACACCACCTGCGGCCTGTCGAACATCTCGTTCGGCCTGCCGCATCGCCACGGCATCAATGCCGGTTTCATCCCCATGGTTATCGGTGCGGGCATGACGTCGGCGATTATGAACCCCTGCCGTCCGCAGGAAATGGAAGCCGTTCGCGCGGCCAATGTCCTGAACGGCACCGATGCGAACTGCGGCAACTGGATCATGACCTATCGTGATCACAAGCCGGCTGAAGGTGGCGCTGTTGCCGCCGCAGCATCCCCGGCAGGCGCCGGTGGCGGCCGCCGCGGCGGACGCGCCGGGCGCGCCGGCACAAACGCAAGGGCGGAATGACCGCCCGGAAAGAGACAAGCCCGTGAATGCCGATCTCATCGATGAATTCGCCGTCCTCTGGTTCCAGGCACCGCTCGTGGTGTCCACCCGCCTGCAGGATTTTGCCTTGTCCGGCGTGTTCGGCGGCTCAAACGAAATGGGCCGAATGGTGACCGAGAAACTGGCGGCCGCGATGGAAAGCGTCTCTGCCGTGAATGTGGCTCTCGTCACGGAAGGCATTGCGGCGGCTGCGGCCTTCGCAACGGGAACCAGCGCCGGTTTGGCCGGCGCTTCCGACCGCGTTGCGGTGGCGGCGCTGAAACCATATGGCCAGCGGGTCCGCGCCAACGTGCTGCGCCTCAGCAAATAGGAATGATTTGACCGTGTCGGCCCAGGAAAACAAAAGCGATCCCCTCGTCCTGTTCATGCCCTCCGGCAAACGCGGCCGTTTTCCCGTCGGCACGCCTATCCTTGATGCTGCGCGTACCCTCGGGGTCTACGTCGAAAGCGTCTGCGGCGGTCGCGCCACCTGCGGGCGCTGTCAGGTCTCGGTCCAGGAAGGCAATTTCGCCAAGCACAAGATCGTCTCCTCGCTCGAAAACATTTCCGTCAAGGGACCGAAGGAAGAACGCTACGAGAGCATTCGCGGCCTGCCGGATGGCCGCCGCCTGTCCTGCTCCTCGCAGGTCCTCGGCGATCTCGTCATCGACGTGCCGCAGGACACGGTCATCAATGCGCAGGTCGTGCGCAAGGCCGCGACCGACCGGGTGATCGAGCGCAATGCCGCCGTCCAGCTCTGCTATGTCGAGGTCGACGAGCCCGACATGCACAAGCCTCTCGGCGATCTCGATCGCCTGAAGGTGATGCTGGAAAAGGACTGGGGTTGGAAAGACCTTCTCATCGCGCCGCATCTGATTCCGCAGATTCAAGGGATTCTCCGCAAGGGCAATTGGGGCGTTACGGCCGCGATCCACCGCGACATGGATAGCTCGCGCCCCTTCATCGTCGGCCTCTGGCCCGGCCTGAAGAACGAGGCCTATGGTATTGCCTGCGATATCGGCTCGACGACGATCGCCATGCATCTCGTCTCGCTGCTCTCCGGCCGCATCGTCGCCTCCTCCGGAACGTCGAACCCGCAGATTCGCTTCGGCGAGGACCTGATGAGCCGCGTCTCCTATGTCATGATGAACCCGGACGGCCGCGAAGCGATGACCAAGGCCGTGCGCGGCGCAGTCAATTCACTGATCGGCAAGGTCTGTGCGGAAGGCGAAGTCGACCGCCACGACATTCTCGACATGGTCTTCGTCGGTAACCCGATCATGCACCATCTCTTCCTCGGCATCGACCCGACCGAGCTCGGCCAAGCGCCGTTTGCGCTCGCCGTCTCCGGCGCTCTGCAATATTGGGCGCATGAGATCGATATCGACGTCAACCGCGGCGCCCGCCTCTATATGCTGCCCTGCATCGCCGGCCATGTCGGCGCCGATGCCGCCGGCGCGACGCTTGCAGAAGGACCCTATCGCCAGGACCGGATGATGCTTTTGGTCGATGTGGGCACCAACGCCGAAATCGTGCTTGGCAACAAAGATCGCGTCGTCGCAGCCTCGTCTCCGACCGGTCCCGCCTTCGAAGGCGCCGAGATTTCCTCGGGCCAGCGGGCGGCACCGGGCGCGATCGAGCGCGTGCGCATCGACCCGCAAACGCTGGAGCCGAAATTCCGCGTCATCGGCGTCGACAAATGGTCCGACGAGGATGGTTTCGCGGAAGCCGCAGCCTCAGTCGGCGTCACCGGCATTTGCGGCTCGGCGATCATCGAGGTCGTTGCGGAGATGTATCTCTCGGGGATCATTTCGGAGGACGGCGTCGTCGATGGCACGATGGCGGAAAAAAGCCCGCGCATCATCCAGAACGGTCGTACCTTCTCCTATCTACTCCACGAGGGCGACCAACGCATCACGGTGACGCAGAACGACGTGCGCGCCATCCAGCTCGCCAAAGCAGCGCTCTATGCCGGCATCAAGCTTTTGATGGAAAAGCTCGATATCGACCACGTCGACACGATCCGCTTCGCCGGCGCCTTCGGCTCCTTCATCGATCCAAAATATGCGATGGTCCTCGGGCTCATTCCCGACTGCGAGCTCTCCGAGGTCAAGGCCGTCGGCAACGCCGCCGGCACCGGCGCGCTGATGGCGCTCCTCAACCGTGGCCATCGCCGCGAGATCGAGGAAACCATCAAGAAGATCGAGAAGATAGAGACGGCACTTGAATCGAAATTTCAGGAGCATTTCGTCTACGCGATGGCGCTGCCCAACAAGGTCGACACCTTCCCGAAACTGGCACAAGTGGTTACATTGCCAGAGCGCAAGGTGCTCGCCGACGATGGCGGCGGCGAAGGTGGCGGCCGACGCCGGCGCCGCAGCCGCGAGTAGGAGGGCGGCGGGTGAGCGCCGCCCTTGTCCGAACTACTGCAATCCGACGAAGGCGGTCCGGACATGCTCCGCGACAGCCAGGATCGGAGCCGAGGCATTGTCGATCACCTGCAGGCCGATATTGTAGTGGCCCAGTTCCGGCAGGCCTTCCGCATCGCCGAGCGCCACAAGATCCCCCTGCACCAGGTAACGCGGCAGAGGCGCAATCGCGAGGTCCGCCTGGATGGCGGCGCGCTGACCGGTCGTATGGGCACTGAGGAAGGCGACACGGAACTTGCGTCCGGCTTTCGTAAGCTGTTCCACCGCATCGGCACGCCAGACGCAGCCATCTTCCCACATGGAGATCGGCAAGGGATCGCGCGTATGCGCTGTGCCGCATTTCGTTCCGGCCCAGACCAGTTTTTCGGACACGAGGATTTCGCCGCCGCCGGTATTTTCACCGGCCATGCTGTTGAAGATGGCGATATCCATGCGGTGTTCGTCGACACGCTTGCGCATCGCGGTGCTGGTGCCGATGGTCACGTCGACGGTGACGTTTGGATAGGATTCGGAAAAGCGCTTCAGCACTTCAGGCAGGATACGCTCGCCGATATCTTCGGGCGCGCCCACGCGCACGACGCCGTTCATGTCCGGCAGCAGGAAGCGCGAAACCGCCTCGTTGTTGAGCGCCAGCATGCGGCGCGCAAAGCCGAGCAGCACCTCACCCTTCGGGGTCAGCGTCACGGACCGAGCATCGCGCAAAAACAGAACGCAGCCGAGCGTTTCCTCAAGTTTCTTGATCTGCATCGAAACGGCCGACGGCGTCCGGTAGACGGTCTCGGCAGCCGTGGTGAAGTTTCCGGTCTCGGCAATGGCGACGAAGGTTTTCAGGATGTCCAGTTCGAGAAGCGGAAGGACATGCCGCAACATCATGTTCATGGTGAAACCTCACGGATCAGATTTTCTGAATGATACCATTACTTCATTTCGTTTGATTGAACCTCATGATGGAGCGATAGTCAAGTTGCAAACATCGAAACCGTGACGAAAGGAGCTTCCCATGTCCCTGCAACACGACACGACGACGACCCGGACGAATGCCGTCAGCCTGCGTGCCGGCGGTTTTACCTTTGCAATGCGCCAAATGTTTGCGCCCCTTGTTCATCAGGTCAGCGAGAGTCACCACGCTCGCAAGATCGAAGAAACGCGCAGAGCAACGCAGCGCGAGATCGCCAGCCTGCCGGCCAGCCTGCAACAGGATCTGGCCTTCGCCGATGGCACTATCATCGAGCTCGAGCAGTCCTAGCCGCTCGAGCCGACCTGGGCAGATGCCCATCGGGTGACCGGCAAGCGTCAAGCCGGACACCGGGTGACCACAGATGCGCTCCATAACAGCTCTTGGAAACGACGGCATTGACCTCTAAACTCTTATTCCGGCTGCATGAAGGCCGCCGGGAGGAACGAGGGAGGAGCCTTGCAGTCCGTGAAATATCGCCTTGTCCTGGCGTTTTGCCTGATTCCCGCCCTTCTCTACGCCGTGATTTTTCAGGGCGGAGCGCTTGCGACGCGAAGCTACATGAATGAAGCATCGCTTCAGGCGGGCTCGGCCTTGCGCCTGGCTGTCTCGGCATTGAGCGGACACCTCAGCCGCTACGAGCCCCTGCCGGCGCTGATCGCCGATCACGACGGCATCAAGGACCTGATCGCGCATCCGAACGACAACTCCCTGCGCGAAGCTGCAAATCTCTACCTGGAAGAGATCAACACGCTGCTCGAATCCTCCGACATCTACGTGATGACGATGGACGGAAGCACCATTGCCGCCAGCAACTACGATCAGCCGACAAGCTTCGTCGGCCAGAATTTCAGCTATCGGCCCTATTTCCAGGAAGCCGTCAAGGGAGGTCAGTCGCGGTTTTACGCGCTCGGTACCACCTCCCTGAAACGCGGTTACTATTTCGCCTCGCCGATCCTTGTCGAGAACCGGATCAGCGGCGTCATCGTCTTCAAGGTCGATATCGATTCCATCGAGACCTCCTGGCGCGGCGGCGAGTACAAGATCTTCGTCTCCGACCCCGAAGGCATCATCTTCATGACCGGCAGCCCGGAATGGCTCTATTCCAGCATCCTGCCGCTGAACGCCGAGCGGCTGCAGAGGACGCAGGCGTCGCGGCGCTATGCCGAGGCGGAACTCAAGCCGCTGCCGATCAAGCGCAGCAACCTCGAAGAACACCAGCTGATGACCACGAACGATCCCGACGGTCGGGAATATCTCGTGCTGTCGCAATATATGCCGGAAGCCGACTGGACGGTGAACGTCCTGATGGACACGGCCTCTGCGCGCGCCCAGGCGCGCACCACCATCGTCGCCGTCGTGCTGTTTCTATGCCTCGCCGGCCTTGCGCTTGCCATTTTCCTGCAGCGGCGAGCCCGGCTGGAGGAGCGCATGCGCATGCAGCTTGAAGCGCGCAACGAGCTGGAGCACCGGGTCGAGGAGCGCACCGCCGATCTTGCCCTCGTCAACCAGCGCATCGAGGAGGAGATTGCCGAGCGGCGGCTGACCGAGCAGGAATTGCGCAAGACCCAAGCCGATCTCATCCAGGCGGGCAAGCTCGCCGGACTTGGCCAGATGTCGGCGGCGCTGAGCCATGAGCTCAACCAGCCGCTGGCCGCCGCCAAGACCTATGCCGACAGCGCCGCGATACTGATCGACCTCGAGCGCGTCGGCGAAGCCCGCGACAATGTCCGGCGCATTTCCGGCCTGATCGACCGTATGGCCTCGATCAGCCGGCACTTGCGCAATTTCGCGCGCAAGCCGAACGAGAAGCTTGGGCCTGTGGCACTCGATGCGGTGATGGCGGACACTTTGGAAATCGTCGCTGCACGCTTGAAAACTGCCGATGCCGATCTCCAGATCGATCTTGGTGATGCGCCGCTGGTCAAGGCGGGCTTCGTGCGACTGCAGCAGGTTCTCGTCAACATCGTCACCAACGCCGCGGACGCGGTCGAAGGCTTGGCCGACCGGCGTATTCACGTTTCAGCGGAACACCAGGACGGTAAGGTCATCCTGACGATCAGGGATCACGGCCCCGGCGTGCCGGCGGCGATCGCCGAGCGCATCTTCGACCCCTTCTTCACCACCAAGGGCGTCGGCAAGGGGCTCGGCCTCGGCCTCTCCATCTCCTACAACATCATCAAGGATTTCGGCGGCAGCCTGTCTGTCTCGAACCATCCCGAAGGCGGCGCCGTGTTCCGCATCGAACTGGAAGCCGCCACGGCGGCGCAGGAGGCTGCCGAATGAGCGAACCACGCGTCCTGCTGGTCGATGACGAAGAAGAAATGCGCCATTCCACCGCACAGGCGCTGGGTCTGTTCGGGCTTGACGTCGATACGTTTTCCAGCGCCGAGAATGTGTTGGAACTGATCGGCTATAGTTTTTCCGGCGTGGTGGTCAGCGATATCCGCATGCACGGCATGGACGGCATGACCCTGCTGCAGCGCATCCGCGAGGTGGATGCGGAAATCCCGGTGATCCTCGTCACCGGCCATGGTGATGTGCAGCTTGCCGTCAAGGCGATGCGCGAAGGCGTCTACGATTTCATCGAAAAACCCTTCACCGCGCAGCATCTGGCAGCCATCGCCCGTCGCGCCATGGACCGCCGCAGTCTCGTGCTGGAAAACAGGCGCCTGAGGGCGGTGGCCGGCAAGCGCGATGATATCGAGGCGCGGCTTCCTGGACGGACGCAGGTCATGGTCGAACTGCGCTACCGGCTGCGCGCCATCGGCGCCACCGACGCCGATACGCTGATCATCGGCGAGACCGGCGTCGGCAAGGAAGTGGTCGCCCGCGCGCTGCACGATATCAGCGCCCGTGCCGACCGGCCGCTGATCGCCATCAACTGCGCCGCCTTGCCGGAAAACCTGATCGAAAGCGAACTTTTCGGCCATGAGGCCGGCGCCTTTCCCGGCGCGCTTCGCCCCCGCTACGGCAAATTCGAGCATGGCCGCGGCGGTACCATCCTGCTTGATGAGATCGGCTCCATGCCGTTTGATCTGCAGGCGAAGTTTCTGCGCGTGCTGCAGGAACGGGTGATCACCCGCCTCGGGTCGAACGAGCCCGTGCCGCTCGACGTTCGCTTCATCGCCACCAGCAAGGTCGATCTCGAGGCGGAGGTCGCCGCCGGCCGCTTTCGCGCCGACCTGCTCTACCGGCTGAACGTCGCGACGCTGCACGTGCCTTCGCTGGCGCAGCGAAAGGCCGACATCCCGCTCCTCTTTCTCCAACTCGTCCGAGAGGCGGCAGCCCGCTATATGCGCAACGACATCGACGTGCCGCCGGAACTGGTGACCGAGATCGCCGAGCGAACCTGGCCGGGCAATGTTCGCGAATTACGCAACGCTGCAGACCGGCTCGTGCTCGGCCTCGATCCGAAACCTGAGGAGACGTCAGCCCCGGCGGAACGCCAGCGGTTGGCAGACAAGGTGGCAGCCTACGAGCGGGGCATTATCGCAAACGCGCTCGCGGCCCATGGCGGCAGTCTGCGGCCCGTTTACGAGCAGCTCGGTATCTCGCGAAAGACCCTTTACGAGAAGATGCAGCGATACGGCCTCGACAAGAAGATGCCGATTACCGATGACGATTACGTCGTTTGAGCGAAATTGGGTGGAAATCCACCCATCCAAAACGGCGATTGTTTCTGATCTCACCCATGCTGCGCTGCACGCATCGAGAAAAGGAACGAATGCCTCGGCGAAACCGTTGATCCCTTTCTGACATCGGTCGCAAATGACGCATCCAGAATCGGCGCGGGAGGAGCTGCGCCAGCTGGCCACATATTCATCCGGGAGGACTTCGATGAACATCTTCAAAGCCATGCTTGGCATGACGGCTCTTGCTGCCGTTTCGCTCATTTCCGTTTCTGCAAATGCCCAGACCTATCCCGAGCGCACGATCACCATGGTCGTGCCCTTCTCGGCCGGTGGCCCGACAGATACAGTCGCCCGTCTCGTCGCTGAATCCATGTCGAAGGATCTCGGCCAGCAGATCATCGTCGAAAACGTCGGCGGCGCCGGCGGAACGCTCGGTGCCGGCCGGGTGGCACAGTCCGATCCGGACGGTTATACCGTGCTCTTGCACCACATCGGCATGGCAACCAGCGCCACGCTTTATCGCAAACTCGCCTATGACACGCTGAACGCCTTCGAATATGTCGGCCTCGTCACCGAGGTGCCGATGACCATCGTCGCTCGAAAGGATTTCGAGCCGACGGATCTCAAGGGCCTGGTCGACTACGTCAAGGCCAACAAGGACAAGGTGACAGTCGCCAATGCCGGCATCGGTGCCGCCTCGCATCTCTGCGGCATGATGTTCATGAGCGCTATTGAAACGCCGCTCGTTACCGTCCCCTACAAGGGCACCGGCCCGGCGATGACCGATCTGCTCGGCGGCCAGGTCGACATCATGTGCGACCAGACCACCAATACGACCAAGCAGATTCTCGGCGGCACGATCAAGGCCTATGCCGTGACCTCGCCCGCGCGCATTCCTGTCCTGCCTGACGTTCCGACCGCCGCAGAAGCCGGTCTTGCAGACTTCCAGGTCGGCATCTGGCACGGCGTCTATGCACCGAAGGGCACGCCGGCGGAAGCGGTCGAACGCCTGTCGAAGGCGCTGCAGGTGGCGCTGAAGGATCCGAACGTCGTCGCCCGCTTCGCCGAGCTCGGCACCGTCCCGTCCGCCGAAGCCGACGCGACGCCGGCTGCCCTGAAGGCCAAGCTGGAAGGCGAGATCGCCCGCTGGAAGCCGGTCATCGAAGCGGCCGGCCAATACGCCGACTGATAGGCATCCCCGTCATGGCAAGGGCCTGACGCGTCTTTCGCCTTCCTCCTCTCTCGGGAGGAAGGCATTCGTTTACCTCTCTTTCCCTGGCTATCCTTTGAAGAGATGATGGACGCGGACGACCGGGCCGATTTCAAGGAGGCATCATGAAATCCTTATCTCTCGACACCACCAACGCGCTCTGCGGCGCGATCCTTATCGGCCTCGGCGGCTTCTTCATCTATCAATGCCTTGGCCTCGAGCTCGGCACGGCGTTCAAAATGGGCCCGGGCTATTTTCCGCTGCTGCTCGCCATCATCCTGACCCTGCTTGGCTTCATCGTCCTGATCCAGGCGGCGCGCGTGCACGGCGAACCGCTCGGACCGATCGCCTGGCGCGGGATGCTGTTCATCCTGCCGGCACCGATCTTCTTCGGGTTGACCGTGCGCGGTCTCGGCTTCGTCCCGTCACTGTTTTTCACGGCGCTGATCGCCTGCTTCGCCTCCCACCGCATGAAACCGCTGACCGCCATTGCGCTCTCAATCGCCCTAACCGCCTTTTCGGTCGCCGTCTTCAGCTACGCGCTGGGGCTGCCCTTCGAGCGTTTCGGCCCCTGGGTCAGATTCTAGGACATCATCATGGACCTTTTCAGCAATCTCGCACTCGGCTTCGCCACCGCCGCTTCGCCCGAAAACCTTTTGTTCTGCCTGATCGGCGTGCTGCTCGGAACCCTGATCGGTGTTCTGCCCGGCATCGGCGCCACGGCGACGATCGCCATGCTTTTGCCGATCACCTTCCAGCTCGAGCCCGTCTCCTCGCTGATTATGCTCGCCGGCATCTACTACGGCGCGCAATACGGCGGCTCGACCACGGCAATCCTGATCAACATGCCGGGCGAATCCTCGTCCGCCGTGACCGCGATCGACGGTTACCAGATGGCGCGCAAGGGCCGGGCCGGCGCGGCATTGTCGATCGCCGCCCTCGGCTCGTTCTTCGCCGGAACAGTTTCCACCTTTCTGGTGGCGATCTTCGCCATTCCGCTGACCGGCATCGCGCTTCAGTTCGGCGCCGCGGAGTATTTCTCGCTGATGATCGTCGGCCTCGTCTCCTCGATCGCGCTTGCCCATGGCTCGATCGTCAAGGCTCTGGCCATGGTGGCGCTCGGGCTGCTTCTCGGCCTCGTCGGCACAGACATCTATACCGGCACGCCGCGCTTCACCCTTGGCATCCGTGAATATGCCGATGGGCTGAACTTCGTCGCGGTCGCCGTCGGCGTCTTCGGCGTCGCTGAAATCCTGCGCAATCTGGAAGGTGAGAAGACACGCACCGTGCTGATGGCCAAGGTCAGCGGCCTGTTGCCGACGCGCGACGATTTCAGGAAGATGTTCGCACCGGTCGTGCGCGGAACCATCATCGGCTCGGCGCTCGGGATCCTGCCGGGCGGTGGGGCCATCCTTGCAGCCTTTGCCTCCTATACCGTCGAGAAGCGACTTTCGGATACGCCGGAAGAATTCGGCCATGGCGCCATCGCCGGCGTTGCCGGACCAGAATCAGCCAACAATGCCGGTGCGCAGACATCGTTCATTCCGCTCCTGACACTCGGCATCCCGGCCAATCCGGTCATGGCGCTGATGGTCGGCGCAATGATCATTCAAGGCATCGTTCCCGGCCCGAACGTGGCTGTCGAACAGCCGGCGCTGTTCTGGGGCATCATCGCCTCGATGTGGATCGGCAACCTGATGCTGGTCGTGCTCAACCTGCCGCTGATCGGGCTTTGGGTGAAGCTGCTCACCATCCCCTACTACGTGCTTTTCCCGATCATCATGGCCTTCTGCTCGATCGGGGTCTACAGCGTCAATTCCAACGTCTACGACCTCTATGCAGTGGCCTTCTTCGGCCTTGCCGGTTACGCGCTGGTCAAACTGCGTTGCGAGCCGGCGCCACTGCTGCTCGGCTTCGTTCTCGGGCCGCTGCTGGAGGAAAACCTGCGGCGGGCGATGATCCTGTCGCGAGGCGATCCGACGACGTTCGTCACACGGCCGATCAGCGCCTTCCTGCTGTTGATCGCGCTCGCAGTTCTCGTCGTCGTCTTCCTGCCGGCCGTCAAGGCCAAGCGTGAGGCGGTCTTCCAGGAAGAGGATTGATCCACGCGTCGCCTACACGCATGACCGGTGTGCTTGGCATACCGGTCATGCGTTCAACTACAAAGCTTGGTGCTATTAAAAAACAACGGTCGGTCTTGCGACCAGCCGGCCAAAATCCGAATGCGTTTGAAATCATTAACTATCGGTGTTTAACGCGCTTCTTGCTGCATGTATCAGGCAACTTTGACGCTGCCTTCGCCGTCCTCGATCTCTTTCCTGGTTCCTGTCGATGCCTCTATCATCGCCATGTTGATAATGTAGCTCAGCAGGACGTGGCCCTGCTTGTCAGCCAGAAGTTTTGCGGCGCTCAGAAGATCAACGATATGAGGTTGCTGTTTCATTGGGTCCTCTCTCTTGTTTATACTGAACGTCCACATGGTCTGCTGTTTATTTTTCTTTTCAACTGCAGATATTCACCCCTGAAATTTGCCAGTTGATCCACTAGAAAACCCACTGCCGCGCGATTTTGCAAATCGAAAACGTGACGCCAATTGTAATATAAATAAGACAGAGAGTATAAATGACATCCGGTCCGATCTTTAGCGACGCTCAACTCAGACTCTGGACGCGTCGTGTCCAAACCGAGATGTCGAAGGGAACACCGCCGCAGGACGCCCTTGACCTGGTCAAGAAGACGATGAAGGCGCAATCGACGGGTGAAGAGCAAGACTCGCCGCCGGCCCAGGTTCCGCAAAAATCAGCCAAAAAGTTCTAAAGAAAACGAGCCGAGAGCCAAGCTATTCCTCCACTTCCGAGAATCGGACAAAGGCGTTTCGAACCCCACGAAGCATCATGATATTTGATGCATGAGATCAATTATATTCGCTTGAATGATGAATGGCCTTGCGGCATTACTCTTTCATGGTCGCGACCTTTTGAAGCCTCCCAATCAAAAGGAAACCAAAACATGGCATTCTTCAGTCTAGAACATACACATGATCCAAGGCATTCGTCCGTTGCCTCGAGGCTTGCCGGCCTGCGCGCTCGCGCCGTTGCATCCTGGCAGCGTCACCGCGCGGAGCGGGCTCTCGAAAGCCTTTCCTATGACACGCTGAAGGACATCGGCTTCCCGTCCGTCGACATGGCCGACAAGGATACGCCGGCAAAATGACGGATCAGACAATCACAGCGGCAGGTGACGACGATCCTCCGTGTCGGACAAATGTGAATGGCGCATGAAAGGGCATTTCGACCGTAATGGCGAAATGCCCTTTCTGTTTTCAGGCTACCAATCCGGAAGCGCTGGCACCGTCCATTTTGGCATGGTCTGTTTCCGACACCTTCGACGCCGCAACGCATGTCGCAAATTGCAAACCGCACATCACAATGCGCATTGGTGGCATTCCCTGCTCCCGGCAGGAGAAAGATGGAAATACGACATATTTGTCGTCCAGAGCGAAAATAGTGGGTATTTTTTAGGATTCTTGCCGATTTTCGCGCCAGCCAATCTGATGTCGCAAACATTTATTTCTTTGCAGTCGCTGGCGTCCATGCCAATGTCGCTTTTAGAAAGGCCAGATGACGCTTTTCCACGAGACAAATGCGACATCCGCGGCGCATGGGACCCTCTCAATGAACAAGCCATTGACCAAAAAACGTTCTCTCGTCTTTTTCCTGGTACCGAACTTTTCCATGCTGCCGTTTTCCGCGGCAATCGAAACACTCCGTATCGCCAATCGCATGCTGGGCTATGAGGCCTATACTTGGCGCCTTGCCTCGACCGACGGCACCCAGGTCCTGTCGTCAAGCGGCATCGGGCTTGAGGTCAACACCTCGCTTGCCGATGAACGCA
Source organism: Pararhizobium sp. A13 (assembly GCF_040126305.1). Lineage (NCBI taxonomy): Bacteria > Pseudomonadati > Pseudomonadota > Alphaproteobacteria > Hyphomicrobiales > Rhizobiaceae > Pararhizobium > Pararhizobium sp. A13. Next base: position 3,567,519 of record NZ_CP149510.1, read on the forward strand.
AGTTCCTCGGCGGCGAAAACCGGCCGTCGATGGTTCTCGTCTGTTCCGGCATCTATGTCGAGGACTTCAACAACAAGTCCGTCAATGCCTGGCTGCGCGAAGTCTACAATCGCGGCGTCTCGGTCGGCAGCCTCTGTACGGGCGCGCATGTGCTGGCATCAGCGGGTCTGCTGACGGGCAAGCGCTGTGCGATCCACTGGGAAAACCTGCCCGGCTTTGCCGAAAGCTTCCCGCAGGTCGATGTCTATGCCGACCTCTATGAAATCGACAGCAACATCTACACCTGCGCCGGCGGCACCGCCTCGCTCGACATGATGCTGAACCTGATCGACCAGGATTTCGGCGAAAACCTCGTCAACCGCGTCTGCGAACAGGCCCTGACCGACCGGGTGCGCGGCCCGCACGATCGCCAGCGGCTTCCGTTGCGCGCCCGCCTCGGCGTCCAGAACGCCAAGGTTCTGTCGATCATCGAACTGATGGAAGGCAATCTCTCCGAGCCGCTGTCGCTTCTCGAAATCGCCGACAGCGCCGGCCTGTCGCGGCGCCAGATCGAGCGGCTGTTCCGGCAGGAAATGGGCCGTTCCCCTGCCCGCTACTACCTGGAAATCCGGCTTGACCGCGCCCGCCATCTGCTCGTGCAATCGGCTATGCCGGTGGTCGAAGTGGCCGTCGCCTGCGGCTTCGTTTCCGCCTCGCATTTTTCGAAGTGTTATCGCGAGCTCTACAACCGCTCACCCAGCAAGAGCGCGCCGAGCGCAAACTCACGCTGCAGACCGCGCGATAAAACACACAGCTCGATTTTCGGGCCGACACGGCGGCGAAACCGGTCGCTAGGAAACCATGGCCTTGAGAACGGTCAGTTCGGAAACGATCCGGTTACGGCCGTCATATTTCGCCATATAGAGGAACTGGTCGGCGGCGTGCAGGTAGTTGTCGAAGCTCTCCGGTCCCTCGATCGTGGCAAGCCCGATCGACATCGTGATCGACAGTTCTTCGTCATCCGCCATCACCTTGGCCCCGGCGATATCGAGACGCACGCTCTCGCAGAAGTCATGGGCGGCTGAGACGTCAAGTTCGTTGAAAAGGACGCCGAACTCCTCGCCGCCAAGGCGGGCCAGCAGGTGCGCGTCTCCAATCAGCGCGCGAAGACGTTTTGCGACCGCTTTGAGGACAAGATCACCGACCTCATGGCCATAGGTGTCGTTCAACCGCTTGAAATGGTCGATGTCGAGAATGGCGATCGAGGTCGTCCCGCCTCGCCGCAGGCATTGATCGACCATTCTCGAACCATACTGGAAAAAGTAGCGACGGTTGTAGATGTCGGTCAGATAGTCGCGCGCGGCAATGCTGTGCAGGGCCTGGATGCGCTTCTGGATGTTGGCGACCTGAAACAGGCGGCCGTTGAATTCCTCGACGAGAAGCGGCTTCTGAATGAATTCCGTACCGCCACTCTGCAGGAACTTGGCGGCGTGGGCACGGTCATCGGAGGCGGCAACAGCAACGACGCTGACGGCATCCTCGCCATGTCGCTGGCGAATTTCGCTGAGCAGGCCGTAGGCCGTCATGTCGCGGAGCGCGATATCGCACAGCACCATGTCGATGTCGTCGCAGGTGTCGAGCAGGCGCAGAGCCTCTGCGCCGCTGCCGGCCTCGGTTACGTTGAATTGCTGCTGGCGCAGTAATGCCAGAAGCTCGGCGCGCGAGGTCTCCTCGGAATCGGTCAAAAGAACATGGGTGCGCGCATTCGTCAGTGCCCGGTCGACGACCGAAATGAGGTGACTGATGGAATCGGGCCGGTTCTTGATGACGCAATCCACGACATTTCGCGAAAGGACGGTGTCCCGAGTGCTGTCATTGAACGACCCGGTAAACACGATCGCGGCGATGTTTCTGGAGATTACATAGTCCAACGCCTCGCAGTTCGGCGCATCGGGGAGATTGAGATCGAGAACAGCGAGAGAATATTCACCCTCGCTACCGTCCACAGCATTGCGAAGAGCCGAAAGCGACGAGCAATGGGTTACGGAGAGACCATGGACAGTTTCCAGTCCGTATTTGAGCACGGTCGAGAACATACGGGAATCCTCGACGAGAAGCATTCGCCTGCCCGAATGCTTCTGCACGCTGTTTCCCAGCCCCGACACTTTGCGAAAGCTCACGTTCCTGCAAATCCCATACGAGCCGCAGGCGCCGCTATCGCTGAACGCTGGCTCTCAGATATCATTTTTACGATAATGGATGCCATGCGTAGACTGACGCCGCGTTCCATCCCCTCGTCGCGTCACATCATCAAATCCACTTGCGATTGCAATTTCGTTAATTACTCAGGCCGAACGGCAAAAATCGCCGCCCGCGTCCAGAAAATGTTACGCTTCGTGCCCCTCTCAAGCTTTGCGGGCAATTTTTGCACCCAAAGTCTGGATTTTCGTCAAGGTGTCGAGGTTCTGGTTCACGCGGCAGTAGAACTCCTCGTTGACGAACGGGCGCAGCATGAAATCGTTGCCGCCAGCCTTCAGGAACCGTGCGGACAGTAGCCGGTTGTCCGAGGACGAAACACCGATGATCCGCAATTGATGCGGCCCATAGGCTGCGCGGATGCGGCGCGTCAGCTCGAAACCGTCGATATCGGGCATGTTGTAGTCGGTGATCACCAGGCCGATATCTGAATGCTTCTTCAAAAGCTCAAGGGCGGCAGCACCGCTTTCGGCCGAACTGGTACGAAAATTGTAGCGCTTCAGCTGCGTCGTCAGCAGCGCGCGCGCCGTCGGGCTGTCATCGACGATCAACACGTGATGCCGGTGGTTCGTCAGGAACCGGCAGACAGATTCGGCCAGCATATCGACGGCAAAAACACTGTCCTTGATGACATAGTCGACAATATCCTTGGCAAGGATCGTTTCGCGCGTGCTTTCCTGAAAGGTGCCCGTGAAGACGATCGTCGGCACGCTCATGTCGATGAGATAGGACAATGCCTCGCCGTTCTCGGCGCCGGGGAGATTGATATTGGAAATGGCAAGCGTTGCCGGAAAGGACGCGTTCTCGACCGAAAACTGCAGATCGTCATAGTCACGGCAGACGATCACGTCGATGTCGAGAAGCTCCTTGAGCCGCTTGGAGACCATGGCGGAAAAAAGATTGGAGTCTTCTGCAAGCACAATGCGATGCTGCTGCAAGGATTCACCGGAATAGTACATTCCGGACACGCCGAAAAATGACATTGCTCGCCTATCTGAAAAGATTGTCCCCGAAGACCAAGCTACGCAGAAAGGTTTTCGCAGTCGTTAATTGCTTGCTGAAATACGCGATCAACTTCAGGCAAAGGGAAAGCCAGCCTCAGACCGCTTTTCAAGGCTGTTCGAGAGCCTCTCGCATATCCCAACTTTCAGCATCGCCATTGCCGAAAGGCAGTTTGACCCAGCCACAGCGTTCTCATCGATATTACTTCACGACGGCCGACCCGTTGACGATCTCGATGGTTTCATCGCCTTGCAGACCGATGCGGTCGCCGCTCGGCGTCGTGATGAAGCAGCCGCTGGGGCAGATCGATTCCGTGCCGCCGGCACTGATTGCCACTTCCATACGGCTTTCGCCTTCGACGACAACAAGCACAGCAGCCTCGCCATCCTTGTTCGTCACAGTGGCGGACCAGGCCGGAAAGGCCGTGATGACAGTCAAAACAAATGCACTTACGAATGTTTTCATTGCCCCTCAGCGCCACGGCGCCGCCCCTCTTGGCAGCTCGCGGTTCCGGGCGACATGCCCGGACGAGACGAGACACCCCTTCAGCCCGACGTCAGCGTAACGCACGCCGGAAGAATTGCATGATAAATATTGCAGGTCGGCTGAATAGGGTCTGAATGGCCCAGGGGAGGAGACCACGAACGCTCGGGCATCCCCATAGCTAGCGGTTCGGCACAGCGAAAAAAGCGCGCCGGCCGGTTTCGGGCAGGCGCGCTAGGTCGCTAGCAGGTCGGATCGCCTTGGAAGATCAGGTCCGCGGCTTGAGGTTTTCCGGATCGTAGAGCGGCTTGTAGCCGACGCCGGCGACCTCGACCGGATAGGTCTCGCCGAAATATTCGACGTTCAAGGTGCGGCCGACCTGGCAGTATTCCCATGGCAGATAGGCGAGCGCGATGTTCTTGCCGATTGTCGGGCCGAAGGCGATCGACGTGGTGTAGGAACGGCGGCCGAGGCTATCGATCAGGACTTCGCCGCTCTCCGGATCCATGACTGGCAGCGAGCCGACCGGATAGCGTTTCACCCCCTTGGCATCGGTGTTCTCGGTCATCACCAGCGTGCAGAGCATGGCCGGCTGATGGTCGCGGGCCTTGTATTCGAGATGCTTGGCCTTGCCGCGGAAATCGGCTTCCTTCACCTTCGGGCGGGCGAGGTCGCATTCGATCAGGTTGTATTGGGTCAGCAGGTCGGCATTCTGCAGACGCAGGCTCTTTTCCATGCGGCGCGAGTTTGCATAGGTCTCGACGCCGAAGGCCATGACGCCGGTGGAGCGCAGCGCATCCCAGACGGCCAGGCCGTCCTCGTACTTCATGTGCAGTTCCCAGCCCTGCTCGCCGACATAGGAGATGCGGAAGGCAGTGACGTGTCTGCCGTCGATCTGGATCTGCTTGATCGCGGCGAAAGCGAAGTTCTCGGGATCAAGCCCAGCCGGATCGGCGACGACCTTCTTCAGCGTCTCGCGGGCATTCGGGCCCCAGATGCCGATGGTGATGAACTTCTCCGTCACGTCGGTGATGGTGACGTCAAGGCCCCGGTCTTCGGCGACGCGCCGCATATAGTGGAAGTCGCGCGGGCCGGCATCGGCGCCGTTGATCAGCCGGCAACGGTCGGCCATGCGGATGACGGTGAAGTCGGCGCGCACCATGCCCTCATCGTCGAGGAAGTGGGTGTAGATGCCCTTGCCGATATTGCCATCACCGCCGATCTTGGCAGCACACAGCCATTCCAGAAGCTCGACATGGTCAGGTCCCTCGATGTCCACCATGTGAAAATGCGAGAGATTGACGATGCCGCAATCCTCGCTCATCGCCAGATGCTCGGCATTCGAGACGCGCCAGAAGTGGCGGTTGTCCCACTCGTTCTCGCGAACCGGCACGCGGTCGCCATACTTCTCCAGGAGGTGCTCGTTGGCGGCATAGCCATGCGCACGCTCCCAGCCGCCGAGTTCCATGAAGTAGCCGCCGAGTTCCTGCTCGCGCTCGTGGAAGGGCGACCGTTTGACGCCGCGGCTGGAGGCATAGGGTTCGCGGGTATGCACGGCCGGGAAGTAGATCTTCTGGGCGGCCTCATAGCAGCGGTTGGCGATGAACTCTTCCGTCAATTGGTGCGGATAGAAGCGCGCATAGTCGATGCTGTTGTGGTCGATCTCGGTACGGCCATCAGTCATCCAATCGGCGATCAGCTTGCCGTAGCCCGGGCCGTCCTTGACCCAGATCGCGACGCAGTACCAGAGGCCGCGCACCTTCTGGCTCTCGCCACAGGACGGGCCGCCGGCAGCAGACACCTGCAGCAGGCCGTTGAAGGAGTGGCCTTCATTGTAGCCGAGTTCGCCGAGGATCGGCGTCAGTTCCATGGCGCGCTCGAGCGGCTCGATGATCTGCTCCATGTCGAGATCGCGCTGCGAGGGCGACAGGCGTGCCTCGTGCTTCTCGAGCAATTCGCGCGGATGGCACATGCGCGGGTTGGTGGCCTCGTAGTAGCCCCATTCGATCTGGCCGCCTTCCGTGGTCTTCGGGTCGCCCGTGTCGCGCATATAGGCGGAATTGCCTTGGTCTCGCAGCAGCGGATAGCCGATTTCCTTGCCGGTGCCTTCGAACTCGTTATACGGACCGAAGAAGGTCAGCGGATGATCGACCGGCATGACCGGCAGGTCTTCGCCAACCATCTCGGCGATCAGGCGCCCCCAAAGACCGGCGCAGACGATGACGTGGTCGGCCATGATCGTGCCGCGATGGGTGACCACGCCCTTGATGCGGCCATTTTCGACGATCAGCGACTGGGCCGGCGTATTGCCGAACATCTGAAGCTTGCCCGACTTCTCGGCAACATCGACCAGCTTGCCCGCAACCGTCTGCGAGCGCGGAATGACGAGCCCGGCGTCGGGATCGAACATGCCGCCCATAACCTGATCTTCCTCGATCAGCGGGAACATCGCCTTGATCTCGGAGGGCGAAACATAGTGGGCGCGGGTGCCAAAGGCCTTGGCGGAAGACAGCTTGCGCTTAATCTCTTCCATCCAGGTGTCGTCGCCAGTGCGCGCCACTTCCAAGCCGCCGATGCGGGCGTAATGGCCCATCTTCTCGTAGAAATCGATCGAATACTGCGTCGTCCAGACCGAGAGATAGTCGTGGCTGGTCGTGTAGCAGAAGTCGGACGCATGCGCCGTCGAGCCGATGTCGGTCGGAATGCCGGACTTGTCGATGCCGACGATGTCGTCCCATCCCCGCTCGATCAGATGATGAGCGATCGACGCGCCGACGATACCGCCGAGCCCGATAATTACGACCTTCGCCTTTTGAGGAAATTCTGCCATTGCGTATGACCCTGATTGAATACTGGAAGCGGACTTTAGGGCTTGGCCCCTAAGGAGTAGAGCCTGTCTACGACATAATCATCATGCTGCACGACCACACTCGCGCAGTCCACGGATTGGAACGACCAGTGATTAGCTGGTTGCTCGATCGCCGAACCTTCAATCCTTGTCGCCCACCGCTTCGACGCTGACCCTGCGGGGCCGCCGCTGCGTACCGCTGCGCTTGATCGGTTCGTCGATGACCGGTAGCTCAACGGCTTCGGCGGGCGCTGCCTGTTGCGCCGGCACGTCCGACGCCAGCTCCGGCATTGGCTCCTCCGGTTCGAGTTCATCCTTGGGAAACGGCGCCCCCAGCCCCTCCTCGCGGAAACGCTCGTAGATTGCCAGCCTGAGATCGTTGCGCACCCCGTTGCCGTTGACGATATCGGCAAGGTAGACGCGCAATTCGAAGGTCATGGTCGTTTCGCCGAAGGTCGTAAAGACTGCCAACGGCTCGGGGTTCTTCAACACCAGCGGATGGGCGGCTGCAATCTGCAGCAGCGTGTCCATCACCTGCCGGGGCACCGCGTCGTAGCCGACAGTCACCGGAATATCCGACCGGCCGAGCTTGTTGCGATGCGTCCAGTTACCGACGGAAGCGTTGATGAACAGCGAGTTCGGCACCATGATCGTCTGGCGCTGGAACGTCTCGATCTCGGTTGCGCGAACCGAGATGCGCCTTACGAAACCTTCCGTCGTGCCCGTCACCACCCAGTCTCCGACCTTGAACGGCCGTTCGACCAAGAGAATGAGCCCCGAAACGAAGTTGGAAACGATGTTCTGCAGACCGAAACCGACGCCGAGCGAAAGGGCGCCGGCAACCAGCGCCAGGTTCGAAAGATCGAGCCCCGCCGCGGAAATGGCCATCAGGCCGGCGAGCCCCAAGCCGAGATAGCCGACCCCGGTCTTCACCGAATTGCGAACGCCGGGATCGATGCGGCTGCGGGCCATGACACTGCCGTCGAGCCAACGCTGGAACCAGCGGGTGACGACATAAACCGCAGCAAACAGCAATATCCCGGCGAGAATACCGGTAATGGAAATGGTGATGCCGCCGATCTTGATTTCCGTGAAGATGCGATAGGCCCACGCCTGGATATCGGCGATCTGGAAGCCCCACTGCAAAAGGACGAGCGGGATGAAGAACAGGACAACCAGCGCATAGATGCCGAGACCTGCAACCAGTCCCGCCTGGTCGAGCCCGATCTGCTCCATCCGGAAACGCTTTTCGAGATACCGACCGACGACCGTGTCGGCGAGCGCATTCTGTTTGGCGACGGCCTTGCCCGTCAGGATGCCGATGTACATCGTCACCAGGATCGCACCGGTCATGACGATCTGCGTCGCAACGAAACGGGCAAGACCGACGTAGCCCGACAGCGCAGCAATGATCAGCGCAGCGCCGGTCAAGACGAACAGCAGCCAAACGGGGCGCGGCCAGGGCTTGCCCTGACTATCCAGCGTTTCGCCCGCCGCAACGATCGGCTTGATCAACGACATCGCCATCAGAATCAGGCCGGTGATGATCGAGGCGATCAGGCTTTTGACGACAGTGAGGATGATCGGGGATCCCATCACTTCGCTGATCGTGCCGGCCAGATAATCGAGACCATTGACCGCCGTCATGGCAAAGATCGACCACACCAGCAAACGCGCACCGCGATCGGAAACGCGCACAAGGCGCCAGGCGCCCTGCCGGGGCGCAAGAACGGCGTTCGACAAGGTCGAGACAAACAGCAGGGCGACACAAATTGCCAAGGTGGCCGAAACAATCGGCGCAATGTCGGGCCGCAGCACATTGAACACTTGCAAGAAAAAGTAGCTGGTCGTCGCAAAGGCCGCCATCGCCATTGTCGGTATCATCGTTGACCAGAACGCCACCGACAGGCGGGTGATGTAGCCCGGTTCGTCGTTCAGGACCTCGCGGTGGATAAACGGAGAAAACACCCGGCGTGTGCCCGCAAGGAGGACGAGCGCGGCGCAAAGCGACAGGAACAGAGCCGAAAGCAATTGCAAACGCTTGAAGTTCCACGCGAAGGTCAGCCAGCTGCCGACCGTGCGCATGAATGTCTCGCGTTCCAGGCTGATGGCGGCGATCGCATCCATCAGCGTAGTCCGGTTGATATCGGTATGCTTGAGCAGCGTGTTGCTGAACAGAGCGCGCCGCGTCGCCGTGATGCCGTTGGACAGCTTTGTCGCCTGGATCGACAGATCCTCGGCGGTTCCCGTCAGCGCGTTGATCTCACCACGTTCGGCGAGAAGGCGTTTGCGCTCCTCCGTGACGACCCCGGCCTCGGGCGGTGCGCCCTCCGCCGGCGGATCGCCCAGCTCCGTCAGCCGCGCCTTGATTTCATCCAGGCGTGGCCGGGTGGCGACCGAGGTAGCGATAATCTGCTTGGCCGTCGCATCGACCTCGACCTTGAGCTCGGCAAGGCGGTTGTCATCATTTTTAGCCTGCGTCACAAGATCTGTCAGCCGCGCAAGGTTCTTGCGAGCAGTCTCAAGTTGCTCGCCAGGCTTCGCCTGTGGGCTCGCCACTTCCTCGGTCTGCCGGGGAATGACATTTGTGGCCGGTTGCTGCGCCATGACGGGCGCCGGGGCCGCAACCATCCACAACAAGCACAGAAGGGTGGCAAAGAGTTTCGACGTCATCGGCAAACACATTATCCTTTTCCGGCGTCCGGCGCTGCGAACCAGAATCGAAGCGCGGCTCAGACGGTTGGGCGTTGCATAGGCCGGGGCGTCGCCAGATGCAAAAACCGATTTTGGTATCGCAGCAGTTGATCCTTCGCGCGCATCAGAACCGCGAGCCCGGTTGAGACAAGAAGTCGATCTCCGCTGCCGTGGAAACGCGGCCCAAAATAGCGTTGCGATGCGGGAATCGGCCGAATTTCCGGATGATCTCGCAATGACGGATGGCAAAATTGAGGTAGTCGGCATCGCCAAGGTCAGTGCAGAGCTTCACCGATCGTGTCTGATCAACGAGATCTTCCGAATGTTCAAAGGGAAGATAGAGGAATGCACGCTGATCGATCGTCATCTCCCGATCGGCCCCCGCATCGACAGCAAGGCGTGCCTCTCTGAGTGCCAGACCGTCTGTCGCAAAAGCCAGCGGCGAGGCCCGGTACATGTTGCGCGGCATCTGGTCGAGAACGATGACGGCGGCAAGCCGGTTCTCCGGCGTCTCCCGCCACTCGGCACCAACCACTCTCGAAAGCGCCAGATGCGTCGTGCGAAACCGCCTGTCGCATTGCTCGTCCAGCCACACAGGCGGATTGAACCAATGTTCCGGACGCAATTCATCGAACCAGAATGACAGGATCTCGCCCGGTGTGCATATGTCGGCGGCATCCGCCATAAACGCCTCCCTTTCTCCTAAATTCAGAACCGCGCAGCACCATTCCTGGCCGCCAACAGACATGGGCCGAACAGACATGGGCCGAACAGACATGGACCAAACAGATATAGGCCAGACATAGGAATGCGTCCGAGGGTTTCGATGGCGCGCTTCAAGGTGTTGATCCAACCGCCCCGAAGTCACCTTGCTTTGGGGAAATTTATCTCTCGCGCAGCAGGCCCGGCAAGGCATTCCCGCCCGGCCCATATTGCCGCCTGCCGGTTTCACATGCAATTTCCGCGTTACCGCGGCGAATTGCGCCTTCCCGGGCATTGGCCATGGCGTCGATGAGATCATAATCGCGGTTGGATTTTCCGATTTTCTGGCCGATGGCGAAAGCAGTCACCGAAACCGTATCCATCTCCAGCGCCGGACATACCCGGGCGAAGGCGACCACATCGGCGATCTTTTCCATCACGTCTTCGCGCGCGCCCTGGGTTGCCGCCAAGGCTGGGCTGGAGAGGGAAAGAAGCAAGCTGGAGGCAAGGAGTTTTCGTTTCATGACAATCAAGTCTCCGTGAAACCTCCCATATTCATTCTTGCTGATTCTCTGATATTCGCAATACCACGCGATTCGGCACTGCAAGCCTCGCGTAACGCGGGCCGCGCTCCAAGCCATCCTCTGAGGGCTGGAAAATATCCGCGCAAACACTATGTCCGCAAAAGGAGGGGGGACCAAGATATTCCCCGGGGAGTTGTGCGATGAAAACGATAATCATTACGGCTTTTGCCGCGCTGTTCGTGGCGTCCTGTGCGCAAACGCAATCCTCCAGCGAAGTCGAACCGATACCGGGCAGTATCACCTATGGCGGGCAGCCCCGGACCAAGCTGACCAAGTCGCCGATCGGCAGCACGTTCAGTCACTCGTTCCTGGATCAATACGGTAATCGCTGGAGCGAGACCTACCAGATACAACCCGATCGCTCGCTCAAGATCATTGCAAGACGGAGAATCGTTGATTTCACGCTGGACCCAGGCGGCCGATTGTAGGACGTTCCGGGCGTGGGTGCTCAAATGGCCCGCTTTTGGTGCATCGCCCAGGCCCGAGCGCGAATCGGATCGGGGAAATCGATAGGGTTATACTCGACCGGTCGCTGAAGCATGTCGCCCGCCAATATGGTTTTGGCGGCTTTGCCGAGGATTGACGTTCCGCAAGGCACCGCGGTGTGGTAGCCTCCCTTGGCAATGGCTCAGGAGCCTGATGCCGCTACGAGGCAAATGATTTCGGCATTGGCCCATGCCAAGGGCAGGACTTTCTCCCTGTGATCGGGGAAAGGAAAACTTCTGCGTTATAATATCCCACTTAATGAATAGAGTATGCCTGCTTAACAACGGAGGTAGACATGCGAGCGAAACAACTTACGAGACTTTTTACGGTGGCGCTTCTCGCCAGCAGCATCCAGATCGGCGGACTGGGTTTCGCGTTTGCCGATACGACGATTCTCAATGTCTCCTACGACCCGACCCGCGAACTCTACAAGGATTTCAACGCGGCCTTCGCTGAAAAGTGGAAGGCGGATACGGGCGAGACAGTGACGATCCAGGCGTCACACGGGGGATCCGGCAAACAGGCGCGTGCCGTCATCGACGGGCTGGAAGCCGACGTCGTGACATTGGCGCTCGAGGCCGATATCGACGCCATCGCCAAGGGAACCGGCAAGATTCCGGCTGACTGGAAGACCAAGTTCGAAAACAATAGCGCGCCATACACCTCGACCATCGTGTTCCTGGTGCGCAAGGGCAATCCGAAGGGCATCAAGGACTGGGGCGATCTCGTGAAGGATGACATCCAGGTCATCACGCCGAACCCGAAGACCTCGGGCGGCGCCCGCTGGAACTTCCTTGCCGCCTGGGCATGGGCACGCGCGGCCAATGGCGGCGACGATGCCAAGGCGCAGGAATATGTCAGCCAGCTCTTCAAGCATGTTCCCGTGCTCGACACCGGTGCACGCGGCGCGACGACCACCTTCGTCCAGCGCGGCCTTGGAGACGTTCTGCTCGCCTGGGAAAACGAAGCCTATCTCTCGCTCGAGGAACTCGGCCCGGACAATTTCGACATCGTCACGCCTTCCATCTCGATCAAGGCTGAGCCGCCGGTCGCGCTGGTCGACGGCAATGTCGATGCCAAGGGGACCCGTAAGGTGGCCGAAGCCTATCTGCAATATCTCTATTCCGACGTCGGCCAGAAGCTTGCGGCAAAACACTACTATCGCCCGTTCAAACCGGAAGCCGCCGACCCCGAGGACATCAAACGTTTTGCCGATGTTAAGCTCGTGACTATTGACGAATTCGGCGGATGGAAGGAAGCTCAGCCAAAATATTTTGGGGACGGTGGGCTCTTTGACCAGATCTACAAGCCAGGACAATAAGACTTTATGACCGCACGCACAGCTTCGCTGTGGCAAATCAGGCAGCCGAGCGTCATTCCGGGATTCGGATTGGCGCTCGGCGTTACTTTGTCATGGCTCACTCTCATCATTCTCATTCCTCTTTCCGGCCTCGTTTGGCGCTCCAGCGCGTTGGGCTGGGCAACCTTCTGGGAACTGGCCACCGACCAGCGCACGGTCAACGCGCTTCGCATCAGCTTCGGCACGGCCTTTCTCGCCGCGCTGATTAATGTCGTCTTCGGCGTCATCCTCGCCTGGGTCCTCGTGCGCTATCGGTTCCCCGGCAAGCGCGTCATCGACGCCATGGTCGACCTTCCGTTCGCGCTGCCGACCGCCGTCGCCGGTATCGCGCTGACGACGCTCTACGCACCGAACGGCTGGATCGGCAGCCTGCTCACGCCGCTCGGCATCAAGGTCGCTTTCACCCCGCTCGGCATCGTTTTCGCGCTCGTCTTCGTCGGCCTGCCCTTCGTCGTCAGGACCGTGCAGCCGATCATGGAGGAAATCGACAAGGAAGTGGAGGAAGCGGCGGCAACACTGGGTGCCAACCGTCTCCAGACGATTCGGCGCGTGCTGTTGCCGGGGCTTTCTCCTGCGGTTCTCACCGGTTTTGCGCTGGCCTTCGCCCGCGGCGTCGGGGAATACGGTTCGGTCATCTTCATTGCCGGCAACCTTCCTTACGTGTCGGAAATCGCGCCTTTGCTGATCGTTATCCGGCTGGAGGAATTCAACTATCCGGCAGCGACCGCCATTGCCGCCGTCATGCTTGTCATTTCCTTCGCGATGCTGTTGATCATCAACATGATTCAAGCCTGGAGCAGACGGAGGTACGGCTATGGCGCATGATGGCACTTCACCCGCCGGCACCGGAAACACCGAACTGGTGCGGGTCGCCACATCCGAGCACCGGCTGGCGCGGTACGGGCTGATCGCCGCGGCGCTCACATTCGTCGCTCTCTTCCTCGTCCTGCCGCTAGCAGCGGTGTTCACCGAGGCCATGCGCAACGGCCCCGGCGAGTTCCTCACCGTTCTGTCCGATCCGGAAACCTTTGCAGCGATCAAGCTGACGCTGCTTGTGGCCGGCATCGCGGTCCCGCTCAATCTGGTTTTCGGTATTGCCGCAGCCTGGGCGATCGCCAAGTTCGAGTTCAAGGGCAAGGCCTTCCTCACCACGCTGATCGACCTGCCCTTCTCGGTCTCACCGGTCATATCGGGCCTTGTTTTCGTCCTCCTGTTCGGCTCCCACAGCCTGATCGGACCCTGGCTGCAAAGCAACGGCATCCAGATCCTGTTTGCCGTACCCGGCATCGTGCTCGCTACCGTCTTCGTCACCTTCCCCTTTGTCGCCCGCGAACTCATCCCGCTGATGCAGGAACAGGGTACGAGCGACGAGGAAGCGGCGTTGTCCTTGGGTGCAAGCGGCTGGCAGACGTTCTGGCACGTGACGTTGCCCAACATCAAATGGGGCCTGCTCTACGGCGTCCTGTTGTGCAACGCCCGCGCCATGGGCGAGTTCGGCGCGGTTTCCGTCGTCTCCGGCCATATCCGCGGCCTGACGAACACCATGCCGCTCCAGGTGGAAATCCTCTACAATGAATATAACTTCGTTGCCGCCTTTGCGGTCGCAACGCTTCTCGCCCTGCTAGCTCTCGTCACCCTCGTTCTGAAGTCGCTGCTCGAAATGAAATACAGTGCCCAGATCGCTGCCAGCCGCCGGCACTGAAAGGTCAAGTTTACATGGAAGTTCGCGTTCAAAACATACGCAAGGAATTCGGTCGCTTTCCGGCGCTTAACGATGTGTCGCTCGACATTCGCTCTGGCGAGTTGATCGCATTGCTGGGGCCCTCGGGCTCCGGCAAGACGACGTTGCTGCGACTAATCGCAGGCCTGGAGAGCCCGACGGAAGGTACCGTCTATTTCGGTAACGAGGACGCCTCGCGCAAGACGGTGCAGGAGCGTAACATCGGCTTCGTCTTCCAGCACTACGCCCTGTTTCGCCACATGACCGTGCTCGACAACGTCTCCTTCGGCCTGACGATCCGCCCTGCGGGACGCCGTCCGCCAAAAGCCGATATCCGCAAGCGCGCTCTGGAACTGCTCGACCTCGTGCAACTGAGTGGCCTAGAAAAGCGCTACCCGGCGCAGCTGTCCGGCGGCCAGCGCCAGCGTGTGGCGCTCGCCCGCGCCATGGCGGTGGAGCCGAACGTCCTGCTGCTCGACGAGCCCTTCGGCGCGCTGGACGCGCAGGTACGCAAGGAGCTGCGCCGCTGGCTCCGCGAAATCCACGACCGCACCGGCCACACCACCGTCTTCGTGACGCACGACCAGGACGAGGCGCTGGAACTCGCCGACCGTGTCGTTGTCATGAGCAAGGGCAAGATCGAGCAGATCGGTACGCCGGACGATATCTACGACACGCCAAACTCGCCCTTCGTCTTCGGTTTCATCGGCCAGTCGAACATTCTTCCGGTCCGTGTCGAAAACGGCCAGCTTTGGCTCGAGGACCGCTCGATCGGCGTCAGCGCACCTGGCGAAGCCGACGGCCCCGCGCAGCTCTATTTCCGCCCGCACGACATAGAATTGCTCGATGGCTGCGGCGGCTGCATTGCCGGTATCGTCGTCCAGACCCGGCGTGTCGCCGGCACCCGCCACGTCGAGCTCGATATCGGCGCAGCCAATACGAAGGTCGAAATCGAACTGCCACCGGAAAAGGCAACTTCCGACCGGTCTCGCCTCGCCTTCAGGCCGACCCGCTGGAAACTGTTCCGCGACTGACCAGGGCCCCGATCAGCTTGAGATCACCCCAGGGCTCCCCTGGGGTGATGCCGCCATTGCCGCGAAACACCGCATTTCTCCTTCGCAACAAATATGCTGTTGCTTTGACACTTGTTTTCACAGGAACAGCTTGATCCGCGGTACCGAGCCGTCGCATCCTGCCGGGCTATCACGCCTGTTTTAATCGCTGCAGGGCCGGAATGAACTACAGACGCGAAATAGATGGGCTGAGATCGGTAGCGGTCATTCCGGTGGTGCTATTCCATGCCGGCTTCCAGCAGTTCAGCGGCGGGTTTATCGGTGTCGATATCTTCTTCGTCATCAGTGGTTATCTGATTACCTCGATCATCATCGCGGAACGGGAAAAAGACACTTTTTCACTGCTGAAATTCTACGAGCGTCGGGCGCGCCGCATCCTTCCCGTGCTCTTCTTCGTACTCTTGTGCTGCATGCCGTTTGCCTGGGCCTGGATGCTGCCTGACCAGATGACGAGCTTCGCCACAAGCATCATCTCGGTCTGCCTGTTCGCTTCCAACTTCTTTTTCTGGGGTGAGAGCGGCGGCTACTTCGCCGCGGCTTCGGAAGAGCAGCCGCTGCTGCACACCTGGAGCCTGGCGGTGGAAGAGCAGTACTACATGCTGTTTCCATTGTTCGTGATACTGGTCTGGCAATTCGGCCGCCGGGCGCTGATCGGTGCTATCGCGGCGATCGCCGTCGCCAGTCTGCTGCTCGCCCAGTACGGTTCACAGAATTTTGCGACGGCAAATTTCTACCTGCCGCACGCGCGCGCCTGGGAACTGCTGGCCGGATCGCTCTGCGCCTTCGCGCTGGCGGGCGGGCGGCAATACAAAAGCAACATTCTATCCCTGACGGGGTTGGCGATCATCGTCTTCTCGGTTTTCGCCTACGATCAGGCGACCCCCTTTCCGTCCCTTTATGCACTCGTCCCAGTTCTCGGCGCCGCCTTGGTCATCCTGTTCGGATCGGAGGAAACGATAGCGGCACGCTTGCTCTCGACGCGCCCAATGGTCGGCATCGGCCTGATCAGCTACAGCCTTTATCTCTGGCATCAACCGGTGTTCGCCTTCGCGCGCATCCGCAGCTTGACCGAACCTTCCGCGCTGGCGATGGGCCTGCTTGCACTTGGCTGTTTTCCCCTTGCCTACCTTTCCTGGCGTTTCGTCGAGACACCGTTCCGCAAGGGCGCCAAAACAACACTTCTGCCAAGGCCGGTCCAGATTCTGAGTGCCGCTGCAGTCACAGCCTTGCTGTTCATCGGGACAGGCTTTTACGGTCTTTCCAACGGCGGCCTGCAATTCCGCTTGCCGCGGGAGGCGCAGGCTGCGCTTGCCCAGGAGCGTCACGACCCCGTCATGGACACATGTCTGTTCGACAAGGGCGAGGCATCCCTGCCCCATCCGGTTCGAGATTGCCTGACCAAACATTCAGCCGGCAGCAAGACGATCCTGATAGGCGATTCTCATGCCGCCGCACTCGCCGGAGAAGCACTCCGCGTCTTCGACGCAAATGACGCCGATCTCTATGTGATGACCCATTCCGCGTGCGTCGGCTTTTCCGGGTTCTACGTTTCCAGTCCAAAATACCGGTTGCGCTGCAATTCCTTTTTCACCGGCATAGAGGACTATATTCGCAAGAGCGATACGACGACCATTGTCATGGCAAACCGCTGGAGCCTTTATCTCGACGGCACGCCCTTCGACAATGGCGAGGGCGGCATCGAGCTTCTGAAACCCACCTACGTCGATCTCTTCGACCGTGTGGGTGAGCAGGCGAGGCAGGACGATCCGGCGCGCAAGGCCCGCGTGTTGAAACAATATGTGGCTGATATCCAAAACTATCTCGATGCGGGCCGCAATGTGGTGCTCGTCTATCCGATACCGGAAGCCGGGTGGAACGTGCCGGAACTTGTGGCGAAGAGCGCGATGACCGGGCGCAAAAAACTGGAGTTCAGCACCAGCTTTGAACGCTATCTGCAGCGAAACCAGGCAGTCATCGCCGCCTTCGACGCCATCTCCCACCCCAATCTCTTCCGCGTGAAGCCTAGCGATTTCTTCTGCAGCACCTTCATCAAGCAGCGATGCATCAACAGCGTCGACGCCGACAGGGTTTTCTACTTCGACGACGATCACCTGTCAGATGCGGGCGCCGCGCTGGTCGTTCCAGCGCTGTTGGACGCTGTGCGAACGATCAGGGAGCGTGACGTGGGACCTACGCTGGTCAAGAAATAGGCCACAACTCCTTGCCTTAGAAAGGCACGAAACCGCACGCTTGCTGACGTAAACCTTCGCTAAGGCCACGAACATGTCTTAGTGAATGGCGCTATCTTAAAATTGCGCTAAACTGCGGTCATCATCAGGTAGTGGGGGCCTAAACGGGTTGCAACCGCCCCACCCAAAGGAGGAATCCCCATGGCGAACGCCACCATGCATATGGACGTTCTCTGTGCCGAGGATATCGACACACTACGGCTCGTTTTCGATCAGTTTTGCGAAGCACATCAAAGGGCACGATCAGACAGTGACATGGAGATCTGCGCCAATATCATGGTCCGGCTCTACCAGAACGGTGAACGGGACCTTGCCGTTTTGACGACAGCCTGCGAAATCGCCTTGCGGCGGGACATCGCCATCGGGGCGTGATTGGTAAAAAGAGGAGAGCAAATCCGCTACCTGGTCTCCTCGGCAGCATTTTCCGGCGCAACGACAAGCGGGTCCGGAGGCATGGTGTTTTTGGTGCTTGCATCCGGCGCGTAATATTGCACGACAAGGACACTGAGAATCGAACCGATCACGAAGCCGATCACGGCGATCATGCCTGCGCGCGAGGTCATGTCCTTTCCTCCAGCCGAACTCTCGTGGAACCCGGCGGTATGCCCCTGCCCGGCCGCGCGTTCCGCGGACCGGGCCAGACTTTCAAAATCAGCGTCTATTCATAAACATAGACGATCCGGCGGCTTTGCGGATCGACCAGTATCGGCCGATCGTTAATGCGCACATAGCTGTACTGATAGTTCGGCACCTGCGAGATCACCACATCGCCCGGCAGAGTTGCCCCGACCACCACTTCGCCGTCATAGGGAGCCGTCTCCATGGGCGTGCGCTCGATATAGGTGATCACTTCGGGCGGCGGTACGATGGTTTCGCCGACCTTCCCGATCAATTCATCTCCCGGTGCGGGATCGGCAGGTCCGCCGATGCTGCCCGTCCCATCGTAGCTGACGACCGGGACACCAAGATCGACGCGGCGTTCCTGAAGGATAACCGGCGCGCCATTGTAGTCCACGGTCAGTTCCTGGGCGAAAACCCAGCCACGCATGCCGTTGACATCGATGCGGCACCAATTCTCGCCGTCGAGGCAGCCGTCAAGCACTGCCGAACTGCCGCGCGTCGCGACACCAACGGAAGGATATCCCGTGCCGGGCCCGGAATAGACCGTCAGGTCCGTCGCCGTCGTCGCCATCATGGCAGCTTGCGCGAGCCCTGCGCCTGAGAGCAGCATGGCACCGACGAGCAAGGGCTTTGAAATCCACCGCATGTTTTTTCTCCTGTGAATGGTGAATCCCAAACGCCTGACCCCGCGCAAGGTTCCGTGGATGCAGTTTTCCGCATCCGAGCGCACTCTCTTCAGGGCATCAACGGCCGCAAGGCCCGCACGGCAAACGAGGATTGCCGCACGGGCCTCTAGTCGTCTTCTTCCACATAGGGTGGCGGCGACTTGTGGAGGCTCGGCCTCGGGGAAAGACAAAACCTCCCGCCGATCGAAGCGGGGGCCTTTCCGATCGACTGGATGAATTTTAGACACATTAAATATATCGACAATACCCAAGCAAATCATCATCATGACTGTTCGCAGGCAAACGACTCTCGGCGTGGCGCACCTCACTGCTACGCCTCCTGGCTGGGACAAAGGTACAACCGGTATTGCTACCATTCATAGGGCGCAGGGCTGGTCGGACATAGGATATAACGAGATCATCTATCCGGATGGCCGCACCGAAATAGGGCACAAGTTGTCACAGGTTCGGCCACGAACCACTTTCTGACCGCTCTCCCGTATGGGATCATCCAAGCATCACCGCCCTGCCTCACATCTCCGCTCCGACGAACCGGGAATCTGCCGCTCGGATCGTTGCTGAGAATATCCGAGTCTACAGATCAACGGGCTTGCTGCCGCGCAGAATTGATGCCGAGAGCGCCTATCGAGGCTGTCCGGCCCAGCGCTATCACGGCAACGGCGATACCGCCTCAACCGGTGCGTCGACATCGACAACCAGGCGTGTTTCAGCACCTGCCGTCAATTGGCGAGATGTTTTGTGTGGGTTTCTTTGCGCCGAGAGGACGAACACTTGACATGGCCGCCACAGAGTAACAACTTCCGGTACCACACGGCGCCAATCGAGTGGTAATCCTTGCTCAAGCATTGGCTCATATTCTGCCTAGAACCATGCCACCGGCCGAAGGAGGAAAGCATATGCGTGCCCTGGTTCTGACATTTGTTCGTCTCGGACCCGCTTTGGTCTATGCCGTGGGTGCAATATTTGCCGTCAGTATAGTCCTGCTTGCGGTGTATCCATCGAGCGCGCTTGCTTGGGCACTGTACCTGACGACACTACCGGTGTTGCGCCTACCGGCGTTTGTGTTGCTTGGCATCTCAGGGGTCGAAGTGTGGCACCTTATCGCCGCGCTGGGGTCCCTCGCAGCCTGTGGTGTGTATCTCGCATTGCTCCCGAAACGGCTTCCTAGGACGCGCTTCGTTCATGCCCATGTTGCGCTGCTTGTGCTGATCCTTGCCAACACCGGCGCAAACCGCCCTGAGGCAAGTGGCCTTGGACCGTCTCTGCCGGGGAGTAGCTACTGGTCGCTTCCGATCCCGACAACACTGCTCGGGACCGCTCTGATAATCTTGGCCGCTCTCGCCTGCTTGTCCTCTCATGCCGAGATCATACGCCGCGTCCGCTCCAGGCGAGTTTACTAATTTATACAGTTGCCGTTGATATTCACTGCAACCGTGCCAAGATGGCCTCCGAACAATCCTGGGGAGGCACCAATGAACAGTCGATATTTGGCTGTTGCTGACATCGCCGGCAGGGTCTGCATCTGTCTCTACTTCATTCCGGCGCTGATAACCCGGGTGATTTTCATTCAGCAGACTTTCGCGCGCGCCGATCTGACGTCTATCGACGTAGTGACTGCAGCAGCCAGTTTTGCGTCCGTGCTGTTCCTTGGAATGATCTGTGTCGTTACAATTACCCGCCTCCCTCCGCTCCGCTCGGCTGAAAGCACGGAGGGCTACATCACAGCAATGGCGGGCACCTTCCTTTTGGTCGTCGTCGCCGGGTATTTGCCGCCCGTTGAAATGTCCATTGCTACTCGCTCGTTAGGCTTGGCTTTGACCATCATCGGACTTCTTGCCTCGGTCTATGTGCTGTTTTTTCTGGGCCGCGCCTTCAGCATCATGCCTGAAGCGCGAACACTGGTCGCCAGCGGCCCCTACTCCATCGTGCGTCACCCGCTCTATCTCACCGAGGAAATCGCGGTGATCGGGCTCATCACCATGAACCTGTCGATCTGGTCGGTGTCACTTGGCGTCATCCACTGGCTGATCCAACTGCGACGCATGGTTAACGAGGAACGGGTGTTGCGGGCAACTTTCCCCGATTACGACTCCTATGCGCAAGCAGTGCCTCGAATCATGCCGTTTACGAACGCGGGAAAGCTGCGGTCGGCGGCGTGACGGCGGAGGCTGATGCGTAGCGCGCAACGCCCTCAGTGAGCGAACATCGTCCGTCGTAGCATCCGCTTGCCGACGCCCGTCTTTGCAGGCCTGTCCATCATCGAATATGGAAGATGATGCGGAGGGTTCCCCGTTTCGATCGTGCTCGGTGCATACCCCTAACCTTCGCGCTGTTCCGGCGCGAGGAGATCGGCGTGATGCGCGCGCGCGACGTCTGGATGCGAACGGAGCCGGCTTTTCAGGTGGTTCTGGCCGACTTCACGGAAGATCGGGTTCAGCGGATCGACCGTGATGCCGCGCTGCGACCCGCGCAACTCTTCGGGCAGATCGATGACCGGAATCGAGGCGTCATATCGGGCACCGAGGAAGAAGGCGACCGAGAAGCGCTCGGCACCCGCCGGCGGCGCAACCACGCCGTGTACGTCTGCCCGCACAAAGCCGTTTGTGGCGAGTTCAAGCAGTTCGCCGGTATTGATGATGAACGTGCCTGGAACCGGCGGCGCCTCGATCCACACCCCCTCCTCCGTACGCACCCTGAGGCCTGGCGTCACATCCTGAAGCAGCACGGTCACGAAGCCACCATCCTTGTGTGCCCCGACGCCCTGATCGGTCTCTGCCACGTCGCGGCCCGGATAGCGGATGATCTTCAGCAATTGCGACGGCTGCGGCTCATAGATCGGCGCAAAAACGTCCTCCGGCTGGCCGAGCGCCACGGCAATCGCCTTCAGCACATCGATACCGATGCGGGTGACCTCCGCCTGATAGGCAAGCAGCAGCGGCTTCAGCTCCGGCAGCGCCGACGGCCACTGGTTCGGGCCGAGAAGACGGTGCCAGGCCGGCGTATCCGGGCCGATTGCAACTGCCTCGCCCTCGGTGTTGACGTCGAGCTGCTCGCGCCAGTCCTGTTCGCCACGCGTCCGCTCCAGGCCCGCCCGATTATAGCCGCGGAAATGCGGCGACTTCACCATTTCGATCTCGATCTTCTGCTCGAGCGGCAGCGCGAAGAAGCGCTTGGCGGTCGCGACGACATCGGCGATCAACTTGGTATCGACGCCATGTCCCGTCAGGTAGAAAAAACCATGGTCATGCAGCGTCTTGCGCAGTTCGGCGATGAATGCGTCCCGCTCTGAGGCCGTTCCATGGAAGCGCGAAAAGTCGAGCGTAGGCAGGTGTGTCTGGACTGGATGGGAATGGAGGGTCATCTGGCTGTCTCATCGGTTGAATGAACGGAATTTGGGCCACTATGGCGCAGCCCGTTTGTACATCGGTCACGTGCTGCCGCGGCCGCGGGCGACCCGGTGGTTGACACTGCGGGCTGCCCAATCACCAGCCATCTGGATCGATTGAACGATGGCGACCAGAGTGACGACCACCGCCACCATGACCTCCGGCATGAAACGCTGATAGCCAAAGCGGATGCCGAGATCGCCAAGGCCACCCCCGCCGACCGTGCCGGCCATGGCAGAATAGCCGATCAGGCTGACAAGCGTGACCGTCTGGCCGGCGACGATGCCTGGCAAAGCTTCCGGCAGGAGAACCTTGCAAATGATCTGCAACGGCGTCGCCCCCATGCTTTCCGCCGCCTCTATCAGTGTCTGATCGACCTCCCGCATCGCCGTTTCGGCAAGACGGGCATAAAGAGGGATAATCGCGACGGTGAGGGGCACGATGGCTGCGAACGTGCCGACCGTCGTTCCAGCGACAAGGCGTGTAAAAGGAATGATCGCCACCATCAGGATGATGAAGGGCGTCGAGCGCACCAGATTGACCACCGTGCCGGCGATGCGGTTAAAAACGGGGCGCTCCAGAAACTGGCCCGGCGCCGTCACCACCAGCAGAATGCCGAGCGGCAGACCGACGAGCGTCGACAACAACGCAGCAACCGCCACCATGGTGACGGTCTGCCGCAGCGAATCAAGAAGGAGACCGGCGAGCGCCGGCGGCAGCAGGTCGAACAGCATGTCCGATGACCTCTCCGTAGAGTCCGAGGGATGAAAGATAGGCAAGCACCCGATCGATGACGGGGGCGCCGCCTTCAGCGATCAGGGTCAGGATGCCGAGCGGACGGTCATCGATATAGTCGATGCGACCATGCAGGATGTTCGGCCGGATGTGGAACTTTTCGACGAGCGCTGCCACGACCGGATCATGGGCAGCTTCACCGGTGAAGACGATGCGCAAGACCGGGTCGGACTCCGCGACCGGCGACGGCAGCAGGCGCTGCTGTACCTGCGGCGGCAGATCCTGGGCGACGATGCTCGACAGAAAGGAACGGGCGACGGCGGATTTGGGAAAGGCGAAGACGTCGAAAGTCGGACCGGTCTCAATGCGCTTTCCACCTTCAAGCACGGTCACGTGGCTTGCGATCTGGCGCACGACGTCCATTTCGTGGGTGATCAGCACGATCGTCAGGCCAAGCCGCCGGTTGATGTCCTTGAGGAGTGCCAGAATCTGTTCGGTCGTCTCCGGATCGAGCGCCGACGTCGCTTCGTCTGAGAGCAGCACCTTGGGATCAAGCGCCAGCGCACGGGCAATGCCGACGCGCTGCTTTTGACCACCGGAAAGCTCCGAAGGATAGGCGTCAGCCTTTTGCGAAAGCCCGACCAGGTCGAGAAGAGCTGGAATACGGCGACGAATTTCGTCCTTCGGCACCCCGGCGATCTCGAGCGGCAGCGCGATGTTGCCGGCAGCCGTGCGCGAGGACAAAAGGCTGAAATGCTGGAAGATCATGGCAATGTCGCGTCGCGCGGTCCGCAGGCTTGCGCCAGACAGCCGGCTGATCTCCAGTCCGGAGACCACGACCTTGCCCGATGTCGGCTGAACGAGGCCGTTGAGGCAGCGCACCAGCGTGCTCTTGCCGGCCCCGGAGCGCCCGATAATGCCGTGTATGTCGCCCTCTCCGATCGTGAGGTTGACCCGATCGAGAACCGGGCCGGTTTTCACGTCGTAGACCTTGGTCAGGTCATCGATCCGGATCAACGGTTCCGCCGACGCGGGCGCGTTGGCCACGCCATCGGCAAGGACGGCATCCGTTTCGGCTGGAAGGGGCAAGTGGCGAACGGTTGCTGTCACGGCCTTACCAACCCGCGATGACGTTGCCCTCGAACGTCTTTTCGACGAAGGCCTTCACTTCCGGCGATTTGTAGGCCTCGACAAGGGTCTTGACCCAAGGCGCATCCTTGTTCTTTTCGGCAACTCCGATCAGGCAGAAATAATCCGACAGCTGATCCTCGACCAGGATGGCGTCACGGTTCGGCTTCAGGCCGGCAGACAGCGCGAAATGCGAGGTAATGACCGAAAAATCGACATCCTCCAGAGATCGCGGCAGTTGAGCGGTTTCCAGCGGGATGATCTTGATGTTCTTCGGATTGTCGATGATGTCCAGCTCGGTGGCGTTGAAGGTGAGGCCGGGCGTGAGCTTGATCAGGCCGCCGGCTTCGAGCAGCTTGAGTGCACGGCCGAGGTTGCTTGGATCGTTGGGGATGGTGACCTGCGCGCCGTCGGGAAGCTCGGCAAGGGATTTCACCTTCCGCGAATAGCCGGCCATGGGCAGGAGCACCGTCTTGCTGCCGACGGCAGCAACTGCGAGGCCGCGATCCTTGTTCTGCTGGTTGAGGTAGGGCGTGTGCTGGAAGCCGTTGGCATCGAGGTCGCCGTCGTCGGTTGCCGGATCGATCAGCGCGCCATCCGAAAATTCGACGACCTCGACATCGAGGCCCTTTGCCTTGGCGACGGGCACGAGTGCTTCGGCGATCTGGGCGTGCGGCCCAGCAGTGACCCCAAAGCGGATCGTTTCGGCCGAGGCAGAGCCTGCGAAAAGAAGGCCCAGGGCAGTCAGGGCAGTGAGAACGGTGGATGAACGGCGCATGAAATATCCTTCAGGAGTGTGCGGTTGGATGATCGGCGGGGTCGGGCAGAACCTTCCCCGGATTGAGAATGCCGTGCGGATCGAAAGCCGCCTTTAGCCGGCGCATCAGGGCAACGGCTTCCCGGCCGTGTTCAAGCTCCTGATAGGCGCGCTTGCCGAGGCCGACCCCGTGTTCGCCGCTGGCGGTGCCGCCGGCTTCAAGCGCACACAGCACGATGCGGTCCGCGAGACGGTGAACCTCGTCCACCTCGCCCGGCAAATGCATGAAGACACAATGGAAATTGCCGTCGCCGACATGGCCGACGATATATGCCGTAAGCCCGCTGCGATCCACGTCTGCGCGGGTTTCGAGGATAACCTCGGCAAGCCGCGAGATCGGCACACAGACATCGCTCGGCCAGGAGTGCGCGCCAGGACGCTCCGCCTTCGCCCAGGACAGTGCCACACGGCGGATCTCCCAGAGCTGTTGCGCCGCGGCGCGATCACGAGCCCAGACAAGTGCCGTCCCACCGTGCTCGGCAACGATGGCAGCAATCGTCGCAGACAGAGAGCCGATCTCTTCGGCCTGGCCGTGAAACTCGAAAAACAGTGTCGGCAGTGGCGCCAGCGACAGCGCACCGCGACGGTTGATGACCGCGACCAGCGGTTCGTCCAATAGCTCGACGCGGCCGATCACAAGCCCGAGACGCTTGATATCCGTCACGGCGGCGACGGCGCCGGCCAGGGTCGCAAATCCGGCATGGGCTGAGAGCGCCTCGGGTACCGGATGCAGCCGCAGTATCGCCTCTGTGACAATCCCGAGTGTCCCCTCGGATCCGACGAGCAACCGGGTGAGGTCATAGCCGGAAGAGGACTTTCGGGCCAGCGATCCGGTCCGGACGATCTTTCCATCTGCGGTGACAACCGTGAGGCCGAGCACGTTCTCGCGCATGGTGCCGAATCGAACGGCATTCGTGCCGCTGGCACCGGTCGCCACCATGCCGCCGATCGAAGCATCGGCACCGGGATCGACGGGGAAGAACAGACCGGTTTCCCGCAATGCATGATTGAGCGCGAGCCTGCGCACACCGGCGCCGACGCGCACGATCATGTCGTCGGGGCGAATTTCCAGCACGCCGTCAAGGCGCGACGTGTCCAGCGATATGCCGCCATGAACGGGGATCGCGCCGCCTTCAAGGCCGGAACCCGCGCCGAACGGCACAACGGGGACGGTGTAGCGGGCGGCGATGAGGACTAGGTCGGCAACGTCCTGCGTGGTTTCCGCAAAGACGACGACATCCGGCGATACGGCCGCATGATGGCTCTCGTCGCGGGCATGGAGGTCGCGCACAGAAGCCCCGGTGACGACGTTCTCGCCAAAGCGCTCCTTCAGCGCCACAAGGGCAGCGGCAAGGCCGGACGAGGTGACATGCGTGCTCACGAAGCAGCCTTCCAGCTCTGGCCTTCGCGCCAGCGGGCGAGCCGGGCGACCGCCTCCTCCAGGGTTTCGAAGGTCTTGGCAAAGCAGAAGCGGACATGACTGGTTACGTCGCGCGCGCCGTAGAACGAGGACACCGGAACCGGCGTCACGCCAGCCTCCAGCGTGAGACGGCTGCTGAAGGCGAGGTCATCCTTCTCGGGGTCGAAAGCGCCGATATCCGCGACTGCGAAATAGGTGGACCAGACATCGGAGACATGGAAGCCCGCGCGGCGCAAACCGCCAACGAGCACATCGCGCCGGGCTGCGAGGTCGCGGCGCAGACCTTCGAAGTAGCTGTCTGGCAAATTGAGGCCGACGGCGACGGCGGCCTGCAAGGCCGGCGGCGTGGTGAAGGTAACATATTGATGGGCGCGCGAAATAGGCCCGAGGAGATCCGGCGCGGCGGTTACGTAGCCCACTTTCCAGCCGGTTACCGAAAAGGTCTTTCCGGCGGAACCGATCCGCACGACACGATCATGGATTTCTGGCAGCGACAGGAAGGATGTGAAGGAATTGCCGTCGAAGACGAGATGCTCGTAAACCTCGTCTGCAACGATCACGAGGTCATGGCGACGCACCAGCGCCGCGAGAAACGCCAGTTCTGCAGCGTCGAAAATCTTGCCAATCGGGTTCATCGGATTGTTGACCACGATCATTCTCGTCCGCGGCGTGATCGCCATCTGCAGTTCGTCGCGCGGCAGCTGCCATTCCGGCGGCGCAAGCCGCACCGGAACGGGAACCCCGCCGGCCCGGCGAATGAGGGCGCCGTAGGCATCGTAGACAGGTTCTAGCACGATGACCTCATCGCCTGCGTTCAAGAGCGCGAGGAAAGTGTCGGTGAGCGCCTCGGTCGCGCCTGAGGTCACCAGAACTTCGCGCTCCCAGTCGACCTCGAGGCCGAGAAAGCGCCGCGCATTGTCGGCAACGGCACGACGCAGCGACGGCAGCCCCATCATCGGCGGATACTGGTGCGGTCCATCGCGAAGCGCCTGAATGGCCGCCTCGATCAGCTCCGGTGGTTCAAGCCCTTCCGGAAAACCCTGACCGAGATTGATCGAACCCGTCTCGGCGGCGAGACGCGACATGGACTCAAAAACAGACGTGCCCGGCGCACCAAGGACAGAATTGACCAAAACCACACCTTTCTTGCATCGAAGTCGCTCATCGAAACTGAAGCTTATTAGCTATAAAATCGACGTACAAAGTATATTATTATTGATCGACGATCCTTCTGCGAAATGATTTTCTGGATGCAGGAGCCGCATCGTGAATACCACTTCGGCACCCCGAACTTCGTAGCCTTGCCGGCCTCGAAACGCGTTTCAGCAATAGCGGCCGAGCTCATTGAGGCGATCAAGCCGCCGTTAAAGTGGTATCAAGCAATTTCAACAAACTACGTTTGGCTGCCTCGAAACCCGGTGAGGCCAGATCGCGCGATTTCGGCATATCAACTGCCAATTCCTTGTAGATGCGACCTGGCCAAGGTTGCATGACAATCAGGCGGTCAGCCAGTATCAGTGCCTCGTCGATGTCGTGGGTTACCAGAACGAGCGTGGGTTTGGCCTCCGCCCAGATGTCAAGAAGATGCTTCTGCAGGTCGGCGCGGGTGAAGGCATCCAGAGCGGAGAAGGGCTCATCGAGGAGAAGAACCCCCGGCTGCGTAACAAGCGCACGCGCTATGGCAACGCGTTGTGCCTGCCCGCCTGACAGTTCCTTTGGCCACCGGTCGGCAAGGTCAGCCAAACCGACTGTCTTCAGGCTCTTTGCAACCCGCCGGCGGCGCTCATCCGCGTCGATATCGGCAAGGCCGAAACCGACATTGTCCGACACCGTGAGCCACGGCAGAAGTCGAGGCTCCTGGAAGATCAGATTTATCAAAGGGTGCGGGCTGGAAATCGTCTCCCGGTCGAGCGAAACCGACCCGGCGCTCGGCGTGTCAAGTCCGCTGATCAGCCGCAGGAGCGTGCTCTTGCCGCAACCCGACCCACCAATGACCGCGGTTATTTGTCCCGGCTGGATGTCGATTGACACCCGGTCGAGGGCATGGACCCCATTTGGATAGACCTTCGTGACGTTGCGCAATGACAGCATCTCAACCCTCCCGCCGGAAATTGTCCTGCCAGCGCACCAGTGGCGCCGTGGCGGCGACAAGCAGACTGTCAGTCGCCTTGCCAATGAGCGCAAAGGTGATGATCGCCGCGATGATCTGATCCGGCTTGCCAAGCTGCTGGCCATCGACCAACAGGTAGCCCAGCCCCTCGGAAGCGCCCATGAACTCCGCCGCGACGACGAACATCCAGCCGAGACCCAGCCCCGACCGCAGTGACAGGATGTAGGACGGCAGGATTGACGGCAGCAGGATTCGCCGGACGAGCGCAAAACCCGAGAGGCGGAATATGCGTCCGACTTCGACAATCTTGCGGTCGACGGACTGCAGCGCGCCGCAGACGCCGAGATAGACCGGAAAGAAAACGCCGACGGCAATGAGCATGACCTTCGACGTTTCGAAGATGCCGAACCACAGGATGAAGAGCGGAACCCAGGCGATCGACGGGATCGCGCGAAGCGCCTGGATGGTGGGATCAAGCAGACGGCGTGCCGGACCGAAATAACCGGTCGCAGCTCCCGCGATCGTTCCGGCAACCGTGCCCAGACCGAAGCCGAGGATCACCCGCAATGTCGTGATCGAGATATGGCTGAGCAAGTCGCCAGATAGCAGAAGACCCCACAGCGTTGCCATGACGCGGGATGGTGGCGGCATCAGCCGCCCGGTGAAAAGGCCAGACGCGATCGAAGCCTCCCAGATAAGCAGAACCGCCACCGGTACGGCCCATGCGACCGCGACACGTGCGCCGGCCGCCGATATCCAAGATGCCGCAGGGGCCTGCGGCATCGGGATCACAAGGGGACGGGCTGTTTCTGCTGTATCCGTCATGAAAACGCGAACCTCACTGGCTCTGGCCGACTGCAAAGCGCTCGTCGATCAGTTCGGCCGTGACCGCATCGATGTTCACATCGGCCGGCAGAACGCCAGCGCTCTGGAGCGCCTTGCCGGCGGCGGCGATCGTCTCGCGCTGCAGAGCACCGATCGTTAGCTGGGTCAGGTCAGTGCGCTCCAGTTGCTTGGCGATCACGTTTTCCGGCAGCTTTGCGGCTTCGACCAGCACGGCCTTCAGCGCGGCCGGATCGGCAACCGCGTCCTGCCGGGCCTGCTCGTAGGCCGCGATGACGCGCTTGACGATATCCGGATGCTCGGCGGCGAAAGTCTCGCTGGTATTCAGAACGCCCCACGTGTTGTTTTCGGGCTTGCGGTAAAACAATGCGGCATTTTCCTCGACCTCGGCCGACGCCATCAGCGGATCAAGGCCGGCCCAGGCATCGACGTCGCCACGCAGCAGAGCAAGTTTGCCGTCCGCGTGCTGCAGCAGCACCAGCTTGACATCAGTTTCCGAGAGACCGGCATCCGCCAGTGCGCGCACGAGAAAGATATGCGGGTCGGTACCGCGCGTGACGGCGATCGACTTGCCCTTGAGATCGGCAACCGACGCGATGCCCGTGTCCGCACGGGTCACCAGCGCCGTCCATTCAGGCCGGGAATAGACATAAATCGACTTGACCGGATTGCCGTTGACCCGCGCGATCAGTGCTGCGGCACCAGCGGTCGAACCGAAATCGATCGAACCGGCATTGAGGAACTCAAGTGCCTTGTTGGAACCGGCAGACTGCACCCAGCGGACACTGATCCCATCCTTCTCGAACTCCTTTTCGAGCAGGCCTTCCTTTTTCAGAAGCAGGCTGACCGGATTGTATGTTGCCCAGTCGATCCGGATCTCGGAGATTTCCGCGGCGGATGCTGCGGAAAGTCCCAGACTGATTGCGGCGGCAAGCCCCAGCAGTGTCGAACTAAAGAACTTCATGATTTTCGTCCCCTTTTCAGTGCGCCCCCTGCGCAAATCTCGATGAGAGAGCAGCGTAGCGGCCGCTGTGAAGACGGGCGAACAATTAGATATTAATATCTATCTATTTTATAGAATATGCTTCCCTCGGGAAAACTGAGACTGATGGCAAGCAACGCCGGCCCCCGTGCCTTAGACAGCGCGCAGCTTTCAGCCTTGCCAGTGCACCGGTAGTCGACGGACAGGAAAGACGGCGGATCGCCCACCCCCTGTCCGTGCTATTGGTCAGCTCCAGGAATGGAGCGGCGGCTTCTCGCCGTTGAGGAAATCATATTTCCAGCGGACCGGATCGTGCGGCGTGCGGGTGCGGCGTTGCGCCAATGGCGGTCAAGACCGTGTGCGTCGAGCGCGTTCCGACCAGTTCGAACATCTTGTTGGTGGCTTCGGGCCGGCGGAATGTTCCGTTTTTGAACTTTAGAACATCATTGCGAAAAGACAGGCATTCAGAGAACATTATATCTACATTAAATATATCGACTAAGTGATGTTAATGGTGACGTTTCCGATTATCACACCATGGGGTCCGGGCCGGAAACGACAAGTCTCGAACGGCAAAGAGGATCAATATGTCCATCACAAGACGTCTTTTCGTATCGGTGGCCGCAGCCGCCGTTTTCATCGCTGCCAATATCGGCTCGTCCTATGCCGCCGATGTGACAGTCAACATCGGCTACCAGCCCATCGTCGAACCATCGCGCGTACCGCAGGCCGACGGCACCTATGAGAAGGTGACGGGAGCCAAGATCAACTGGCAGAAATTCGACGGCGGCGCCGACGTGATCGCCGCCATTGCATCGGGATCGCTCGATATCGGCTATGTCGGCTCGTCACCGCTGGCGGCCGCGGCAAGCCGGGGGCTTGGGATCGAGACGATCTTCGTCGTCGGCCTGATCAGCGAAGCGGAAGCACTGGCTGTCAAGGGTGTTACAAAGCCGGAGGAACTGGCAGGCAAAAAGATTGCCACACCTTTCGTCT
This sequence comes from Pararhizobium sp. A13, assembly GCF_040126305.1. Lineage (NCBI taxonomy): Bacteria > Pseudomonadati > Pseudomonadota > Alphaproteobacteria > Hyphomicrobiales > Rhizobiaceae > Pararhizobium > Pararhizobium sp. A13. The sequence goes on from NZ_CP149510.1 coordinate 3,598,679, forward strand.
CGACCGCGCATTACAGCCTGCTCACCGCGCTAAAGCACTGGAACGTTGATCCGAAGTCGCTTGAGATTCTCAACCTGCGGCCGCCGGAAATTGCGGCCGCCTGGGCGCGTGGCGACATTGACGGCGCCTATGTCTGGGATCCGGTTCTGACCGAACTGAAGAAATCGGCCACAGTACTTGCGACCTCGGCGGATGTCGCCGACTGGGGTGGCCCGACATTCGATGCCTGGATCGTCAGCAAGGATTTTGCTGAAGCCCATCCGGAAATCGTTACCGCCTTCGTAAAAGTTACCGGCGATGCCTATGCCTCCTATCGCGCCAATCCAGATGGATGGAACGGCACATCGGCGCAGGCGGAAAAGATCGCGAAACTGACCGGCGCCAAACAGGATGAGGTTCCGGCGCTGCTCAAGGGCTATTATTTCCCCTCGCTCGAAGAACAGGCCGGCACCGGACTGCTGGGCGGCGGCACCGTTAAGGCGGTCGCCGAGACATCGGCCTTCCTTCTGGAACAGGGCAAGATCCCGTCGGTCCTTCCGGACTATGCGCCCTACGTCTCGACCCGCTGGGTCGAGGAAGCAGTCAAACTTTCTTTCTGAAAATGACGCACTCGCCGGGCGTCCCCGCCGACGCTCGGCCCTTCCGAAAAGGTCTTGCCGTGAGCTCTCTTACTTTCGAAGGCGTTTCCCTGGACTATGGCGCGCCGAATGGAAACGCGGGGCCGGTTCTCGATTCCATCAATCTCAGTATCCGCTCCGACGAATTCGTTGCGGTTATAGGCCGCTCGGGCTCCGGAAAGACAAGCCTCCTCAATCTCGCCGCCGGCTTCCTTACGCCCGGAAAGGGCCGTATCGCGGTGGATGGCAAGCCGGTTACAAAGCCCGACGCTGATCGCGCGGTGGTCTTTCAGGACGACGCGCTCTACCCTTGGCTCGATGCCCGCGACAATATCGCCTTTCCGCTGCGGCTGCGAGGGATGGCCGTGGCAGAGCGGCACAAAGTGGCGGAACAACTGCTCGCCCATGTGGGACTGGCTGGCGCGGGCCAAAAGAAGATATGGGAGTTGTCCGGTGGCATGCGGCAGCGCGTCGGCATCGCCCGCGCACTCGCGTCGGAACCGAAGTTCCTTCTGCTGGACGAGCCCTTGGGCGCCCTCGATGCGCTGACACGGGAAAGGATGCAATCCTTCCTTCTGGGCGTCTGGGCGGACAGCCGGGCCGGCGTCATGCTGATCACCCACAGCATCGAGGAAGCGCTTTTCCTTGCCACGCGGATCATCGTGCTGTCGCCCAATCCGGGCCGCATCACCGCCGACATCCCCGTATCCTTCGGACGAGCCGCGCTCGATGGCAGAGCAGCCCGGTCGATCAAGAAGGATCCCGCCTTCCAGACACTGCACGACAGACTGACAGACCTCATTCACGACACAAGGACGGAGCACGCCGCATGACGCTGCCGATGGAAACTCCGGCTCCCGCCGGCGCGATCGCAAAAGCGGACGATAACGGCCCAAAAGCGCGCCTCATCACTCCGACCGGCCTGGTATCTGTAGGGACCGTTGCCCTCCTCATCACCGGCTGGTGGACGCTATCCTCTTATCAGGTGGTTTCGCCCGTTTTCCTGCCCTCGCCACTGACCGTTGCCGTGTCGTTTGGTAATCTCGCTACCACGGGTTTCGTGGATTCGACGCTGGCGCAGCACACGCTGGCCAGCCTGCTGCGGATTTTCGCAGCCCTGCTTGCCTCTGTCACTATCGGCATTCCCGTTGGTCTCGCCATTGCGTCAAGCCAAGTCGGCAAGGGGATTTTCGACCCTATCGTGGAATTTCTCAGACCCTTGCCGCCGCTTGCCTATCTGCCGCTGATCATCATCTGGGTCGGCATCGGTGAGACCTCGAAAATCGTTGTTATCTCGCTCGCCATGCTGCCGGCGATCATCCTCTCGACAGTGGCGGGGGTGAAGTCTGTTTCGAGCGACAGGATCAACGCCGCCCGCTCCTTTGGAGCCACGCCCACCCAGGTTCTTCGGCATGTCACGCTTCCGAGCGCCCTGCCCTCCATACTCACCGGGATCCGGATCGCGCTTGGTGCGGGATGGTCTACGCTGGTTGCCGCGGAACTTGTCGCGGCAACACGCGGCCTCGGGTTCATGATTCAGGCTGCCGCCCAATTTCTGGTCACCGACGTCGTCATCGGCGGCATTCTTGCCATCGCCGCGATCGCCTTTCTGCTGGAAACCGTTGCGCGACTGATCGAACGGCGCTTCGTTCCCTGGGGAAGCCGGCTCTAGGACAGCAATCGTCTGTCCCGAACTATTCCCCGGAACGGGCGGTGCGAACCGATCCTTGATACCGTCCCGGGCATCCCGTCCGAACCATCGCGCTGGAAGAGGGACGCGAGCCTATAACCATGCACCCAACGCCCAAATCCGCTTGCCACGTTGATGTGTCCGGCATACCCAAGATCGATCAGATCACTGCCCCAAACGGACGCGTAGTGCCGGCATTGCTCGAACGGCATATAAGGGTCGTTCAGGCTCGCGATGACAAGGCTTGGAAACGGCAATCGTTTTTCCGGCATCGACCCGAAGCGGATGGCATCCGGATGGATTTGGTCTGTCCTGTCGAGATGACAGGGCGCAACAAGCAGCGCCCCACGGATTCTTTCAGCCGATGCCCGACCTGCAAGATGCGCAGCCAGCAAGCAACCAAGGCTGTGCGCGACGAGTATAACGTCACCGTGCTTTTCGAGAGCAGATTCAAGACGCACGAGCCAAGCATCCAGATGCGGCCGGTCCCAGTTGTCCTGCTCCACCAGGCGCGAGCCGGGATAGTCGGACAACCAATGCTGCTGCCAATGGTCCGTTCCAGACCCCATGAAACCCGGCAGGATAAGTGTACGCGTCATCGCGTCGGCTCCCACAAACGAAGAGTGGATGCCCTTTCGCGAACGATCTGGCTTGAACGAAGACAGACACCCAACCATGACGCCAACTATGACGGCGGCAAAAAACTTCTGTAAGGAAAGAAAATTCAATATCCATAAAATCGATAGAATATGCTACCTTCACGAAAATTCGTCATTCCGCCACTGATGATCCACCCTCACAGGATTGGAAGCGATTTATGGCAACCGTGTCACATCTCTCCGAGCATATCCGCCCAGCGGCACACAGGCTCAGGACGGAAGAAGAGGCTCTCGAAGCGGCACGGCGCCTCGCGTCGATCTTTGCAGAGCGGGCGAGCGAGCGCGATGTTAATCGCATCATCCCCTATGACGAGATCGACCTCCTCGCACAATCAGGCCTGCTTGCGATAACGGTACCCGACGCATATGGCGGCGCAGACGTGTCGAACGCAGTTCTCGCCGAGGTCATAGCGATCCTGTCGGAAGCCGACGGCTCGATCGGCCAGATCCCGCAGAACCACTTCTACATTCTCGAGGCGCTGCGCACCGACGGCAGTGAGGAACAGAAGAAGTTCTTCTTCGACCGTGCCCTTGCCGGCGATCGCTTCGGCAATGCCTTGTCGGAAATCGGAACGAAGACTGTCGGCGACTACAACACACGCCTTACAGCCGACGGCATCGGCTACAGGATCAATGGCCGCAAATTCTATTCGACCGGTGTTCTCTTTGCCGAATGGATCGTCATTTTCGCACTGGATGCAGAAGACCAGCTGACCATGTCCTTCGTTCCGCGCAACAGCGAAGGCCTGCAGATCATCGACGACTGGGACGGTTTCGGCCAGCGCACCACCGGCAGCGGCACCACCGTTCTTCAGAATGTCTACGTCAACGCGGACGCCGTTGTGCGCCATCACCGGGGGTTCGAGCGGGCGACGACGATCGGCTCCGTTGGCCAGATCATCCACGCAGGTATCGATCTCGGTATTGCACGCGCCGCTTTCACGGAGACCATCGATTTCGTTCGCAATAAGGCCCGTCCCTGGATGAACAGCGGCGTCGAGCGCGCCTCGCAGGACCCGCTGACCGTCGCCAAGGTCGGCAATCTCGCGATCCGGCTAGAGGCGGCTTCGGCACTCGTCGAGCGGGCCGGACACAAGGTCGACATCGCCCAGGTCAACCCGACCGCGGAAAATGCGATCGAGGCAACACTGGCCGTCGCCGGCGCCAAGGTGCTGACGACCGAGATTGCGCTTGAAGCCACAAACACGCTGTTCGAACTGGCCGGCACGTCCTCGACCAAGGTCGGGCTCAACCTTGATCGCCACTGGCGCAATGCCCGGACGCACACGCTGCATGATCCGGTGCGCTGGAAGTATCACGTCGTCGGTGACTACCACCTCAACGACACGCTGCCGCCGCGCAACGGCGCCCTCTGAAATCTCCGGGGAATGACGATCATGAGCCGCGAAATACGCCTCAACGCCTTTGACATGAACTGCGTCGGTCACCAGTCGCCGGGTCTCTGGACCCATCCGCGCGACCAGTCGCACAAATACAAGGACCTCGACTACTGGGTTCACTTGGCCAGGACGCTGGAGCGCGGCAAGTTCGACGGACTGTTCATTGCCGATGTGCTCGGCGTCTACGATGTGCTGAACGGCAACACCAATGCCGCGCTCAAGCATTCGGCTCAGGTGCCGGTGAACGATCCGCTGCAGCTCGTGCCGACCATGGCCTATGTCACCGAACATCTCGGCTTCGGCCTGACGGCGTCGCTGTCCTTCGAGCATCCCTACACCTTCGCACGGCGCATCTCGACGCTTGACCATCTGACGAAAGGCCGCGTCGGCTGGAACATCGTCACGTCCTACCTTAACTCCGGCGCGCTCAACATCGGCCAGGCGCAGCAGGTCAAGCATGACGACCGCTACGATCTGGCCGAGGAGTATCTCGAGGTCTGCTACAAGCTCTGGGAAGGCAGCTGGGAAGAGGATGCGGCGGTCCGCGACCGGGCAAGCGGCATCTTCACACATCCGGAAAAGGTCCACCCCATTCGGCATGACGGCCAGTATTTCAAGGTACCCGGTATTCATCTGAGCGAACCCTCGCCACAGCGCACGCCGGTGCTTTACCAGGCGGGCGCATCGAGCCGTGGCAAGGATTTCGCCGGCGCCAATGCCGAATGCATCTTCGTGGCGGCACCGTCCAAGACCGTCCTGAAACGCTACGTCTCGAACGTCCGCGAAGCGGCCGAGCGCGCCGGCCGCAATCCGCGCGAGATCCTCGCCTTCAACCTGCAGACCGTCATCCTCGGCGAGACGGACGCAGAAGCAAAGAAGAAGTTCGACGAATACCGCAAGTATGTCTCGTACGAGGGCGCACTGACTTTGATCTCGGGCTGGACCGGCATCGATTTCGGACAATTCTCTCCTGACGAACCGCTGCGCCACCGCTACACCAACGCCGTCCAGTCCGCCGTCGAGACCTTCACAACCATCGATCCGGACAAGGTCTGGACCGTCAGGGAAATGGCCGACTGGGTCGGCATCGGCGGCTTCGGCCCGGTCTTCGTCGGCTCGCCGCAGACGGTTGCCGACCTGCTGCAGGAATGGGTCGAAGATACCGACGTCGACGGATTCAACCTTGCCTATGCCGTCACGCCGGAAACCTTCGAGGACACGGTCGACCTTCTGGTCCCGGAACTACAGAAGCGCGGTGTTTACAAGACGGACTACGCCAAAGGCACGCTGCGCGAAAAGCTGTTCGGACAGGGACCGAGGCTCCAGGCCCCGCACCCCGCCGTCAATTTCCGCAACCTGTCGGGACGGGATACGAGGATCGCCTCCGGCCAAAACTGACAAACAAGACTGCTGCCATCATAAACAAGGACACCGGGAAACGCATTTCCCGGTGTCCTTGTTAGTGGTTTGGGCATCTCCTGCAAGGCCAAATCAGATTGATCAGCTGTAAAGGCTGACCTCAGGAATGCGGTCGTTCAACGCGAACTCCCCCACTTCCCGTGCCTTGTAGAACACGGGATCGTGCAGGGTGTGCGTCCGGACATTCCGCCAGTAACGGTCAAAGCCATAATGCGCAGCCGTGGCACGGGCGCCCATCAGTTCGAAGACCTTGGACGTGATATCGAGCGAGACGTGGGTGGCGTAGACCTTTGCCTCATAGGCTGCGATGGCAGCCTCCCCGCGCTGCCGTTCGGTGACGGATTTCCCCCGCGCCAGCGCATCCTGCACCTCGCCTGCCGCCTGATCGGCGAGTGCAACGGAAGCCTTTAGCGTCGAGCGGTACTCACCGACACGCTCCAGGATATAAGGATCGTCCGATGCTCGTTCGATGCCTGATGTTACCCAGGGCCGCGTCGTCGTCCGGACATAGTCGAGCGCTGCGCTCAGTGCGCCCTCTGCTGTCCCGAGGTAAAAATTGACGAAGACGAGCTGGATCAACGGCGTGTTGAATGTCGCAAGCACCGGGGGCTTGTCCGAGGGATCGGCGAGCGGCTGTATGAAATCGTCACGCGTCACCGGAAAATCATGGAATTCGACGCTGCCGCTATCGGACAGACGCTGGCCGATATTGTCCCAGTCGTCATTGGTGACGTAACCCGGCCGATCGGTGGGGATCACGAAATTGGCAATCTTGCCGTCGATGGTGGCGTTGACATTGATGCGGTCCGAAACCCGCGCACCCGTCGAGAAGGTCTTGCGGCCGTTGAGGACATAACCGTCGCCTTTGCGGGAAAGCACGAGACCGGGGTCGCGCGGATTGACGGCGGCGCCCCAGTAGAGGTTGCGGGCAACGGTCTCAATGCCCAGTGCTTTTGCCTTCGCGGGATCGGACGCGCCCCAGTAGATGTACTGGCTGTTGACATAGTGATAGCCCAGCAGCTGGCCGATCGAGCTTTCGCCGCGCGAGAGGATGCGCACGAGCCTGAGCGCTGACACCCAGTCGATCCCGCTACCGCCGATCTCCTTGGGATGCAGGGCATTGAGCAGCCCGGCCATTTTCAGCGTCTGGATTTCCTCAAGTGGCGGCCTGCCCGCGGCATCGAGCGCAGCACCCCGTGCGGTCAGATCCGCCGCGATGTTCTCAGCCCGGGCAAACAGGCCCACCAGTTCGTCCTCATGCCTGGGATTGCGCAGGATTTGCACGTCACTCATCGCCTGTATCTCCGTTTGGTAGTAAAAGATATGCCGTAACCGGCAGCACCATTTCTGTGTGCGCTGCCGGGCGGGAAGAGGAAATCAATAGAGCCTAGCGGGGATCCAGTCCGCGGTGACCGCGTCGCTTTCGCTGAACGCCGGCACTTTCGCCGCCAGTTCCTCGATCGTCGTGACACCGGCTTCCCGCAGTTGCGCCTGCGTCAACAGCGCCGGTTTCACGAGGATCGTGGCAGGAACCTCCTGGCCGGCAATCTGAAGCGCGACCGCCCGGATGGAAACCGCGCCGACGACAGCCGGATTGGTCGCAACGGTCGCAACCCACGGACTGCCCTCCTCGACGATTTCCTGAATATCGGCAGTGGAGACGTCGGCGGAATAGATCTTGAGCTTGTCGGATATCCCGAGATCGGCCGCCGCCAGCTTTACGCCGCGGGCGAATTCATCATAGGGCGCGAAGACAACGTTGATGTCGGGGTTGGCCGTCAACGCAGCCTTTGCCTGATCGGCGGTGCTGGTCGCGGTCGTATCGTTCACCACACCAAACCTGGCTTTTTCGACGACACCAGCATTGTCGGCTCTAAATTTTTCCCAAACCTCGTTGCGGCGGTCCAGCGGCGCAAATCCTGCGACATAGACGTAACCGGCATTGAAGCTGGTGCCGTTATCCTTGGCGACCTGCTCGAGCGCAAGGCGCGACAGTTCGTGGTCGCTCTGTTCCACCTGCGGGATTGCCTTGTTGTTGAGATTGACGTCAAACGCCACAACCTTGACGCCGGCATCGATAGCCTGCTGCGCCACGTCACTGATCGCTTCCGGTTGACCGTGGTCGATCACGATGCCCTGGACGCCGAGATTGATGGCCTGGTTGATCTGCTCGCGCTGCTCGGCCGCATTCTGTTTGCCCGGGAAAATGCGCAGGTCGATACCCAGCGCCTTGGCCTGCGCCTCAGCGCCCGCCTGGTATGCCTGGAAGAAATCCCCACCCGAAATATAGGCAATCAGCGCCACCTTGACACCACCCTTGTCGAACGGCGCGGGTGCTCCCTCCAGCCCCTCGGCCTGCGCGCCGCCGCCCATGAGACCAAATGTTATGAATGCAGCGGACGCCAGTCCCGCAAAAAGATGTCGCATTGTCTGATCCCTTCTTGATCGCTCTCAATCACAGCGTCGATCCGTGCCGGATCCGCTCCATTAATTTATATATTTTATGTATTTTATAGACAAATATGGGCTTCTGTTTTTACTCGTCGCCGGAGAAATTTCATCTCCGAATTGTAGGCGCGACAGAACAGGCAATCATTGCGCACCTGTAGAGGTAGGACGCCAGCAGACCCCGGTGCGATGTTTCATGCGGCGCCCTTCGGCCGGAACGAATTTGTCGGGAAGCCCTCGAGTTTGGAATCCCCTTTCAGTACGCCGCCTAGCGCTTATTTAAATTACATATATTCTATAGACTATAGGAATTTTATACACACCCGGTTATCATATGCCCCTTTTGAAGATCGACAGACTGGTCCGTTCATTCGGACCCACGCGGGCACTTGCGGGGGCCAGCCTCGAGCTGGACGCCGGAGAAATCGTGGCCCTGATGGGAGCGAACGGGGCCGGCAAATCGACCTTGGTGAATATCCTGTCCGGCGCGCTTGATGCGGACAGCGGCACCATCACATTTGCCGGTCACCCCTATGCGGTGCGATCTCCCGCGGACGCCGGCCACGCCGGTATCGTAACCGTCCATCAATCCACCGACCGGGTCGGAGCCCCCGGATTGACCGTGGCCGATACCCTTTTGCTCAACAGCTACGCCGACGGATCGGCACCGTTCTTCGTGAGCAGACGAACCATCCGCCGGAAGGCTCGCGACATCTTGACGGAAGCGGGCTTCGAATTGCCACTGGATCAGGAGTTCGCCGACCTGTCGGCTGCCGATCGTCAACTGGTCGCCATCGCCCGCGCTGTCGCGCGCAAGGCGTTGGTCCTCATCCTGGACGAACCAACAGCCAGCATTTCCGGACCGGAGTCCGAGCGGCTCTATCGGATCCTGAAGCGCTTGCGCGGCGAAGGAATGGCGATCCTCTATATCTCGCACAGGATTGCCGATCTGGAAGCTCTGGCAGACAGGGTTGCCGTCATGCGCGGCGGCCAGGTGGTCGGCAGCTTCAACCGCCCCGTCGATTTCGAAAAGGCCGTCGAAACGATGATCGGCCGACCACTCCAGTCGGCTCGACCGGATACGCGTGAGGCGACGGGCGCACCGATCTTCGAAATGCGGAATGCTTCCCTGCTGCCGGGCACGATTCCCTTCGACCTTGATCTCCACGCCGGCGAGGTCGTCGCGATTTCGGGCGTGCTCGGTGCGGGAAAAAGCCGTCTTCTCTCGGCAATCTTTGGCAATGCGGCGTTGGCCGGCGGAACCATGTACCTTGATGGCAACTCCTACGCGCCCGCTTCTGTTCGGGCCGCGATTGATGCCGGCGTGTTCATGGCGGCGGAAGACAGACACCGCTCTTCGCTGATGCCTGCGGATTGGCCGGGAAGTACGCTTGCCGCCACCATCAGCCTGCCGCATCTCGCGATATGGTTTCCGTCCGGCTTCCTTCTGGGCCGACGCGAGCAGGCCGAAGCCGGGCGTGCCATTCACCGGCTCGGTATCAGGGCATCAGGACCGGATGCCGCCATATCCTCGCTCTCCGGCGGCAATCAGCAGAAAGTCATCCTCGGGCGATGGGAAGCGGAACCGAGCCGCCTTCTTTTGCTCGACGAGCCCTTCCAGGGCGTCGATGTCGGCGCCCGCCACGACATCATCACGGCGATCCGCGCCAATACGCAGCGCGCCACGCTGATCGCCACATCCGATCCGGAGGAGGCGCTCGAAGTCGCCGACCGGATCCTTTTCATCGACCATCACACGCTGACACCGGCGGCTCTGAGCCCGGCATCGGCACAGACATTCGAGGCAGCAGCACGATGACACCGATCGACAAACAGACACGGACGTTGAGCGCCAGCGCGCGACCGATCCCGTTCGACCGACTGCGAATGCTTGTGCGCACCAGCGCCGTCTTCGTCTTGCTGGCGGCCATGATAATCGGCTTTTCGATCGCCCAGCCTGCCTTCATCAATCTCGCCAACCAGATGAGCATCCTCCAGGCCGTCTCGGTGGTCGCCATCCTCGGCACCGGGGTCACCGTCACGCTGGCCGTCGGCGGCTTCGACCTGTCTATCGGCGCCGTTGCTGCTTCCAGCGTCATGGCGGCAAGCTACGCGATGATCGTCTGGGGCCTGAATGTTGCCCAGACCGTGCCTCTGGTCCTCGCCTTCGGTTCCCTTGTCGGCCTGTTCAATGCTTTTCTGATCGTCAAGCTGAGGGTGCCTGACCTTCTCGCAACACTCGCAGTCATGTTTCTGCTGAGCGGCCTCCAACTGATCCCGACCGCAGGCCGCTCGATTTCATCGGGGCTCATTCTTCCCGACGGTTCGACGGCAACAGGCAGCTACGCCCCCGCCTTCCTGCTGATCGGCAGATCGAGCCTGTTCGGCGTGGTCCCGGCGCCTGTCGCGGTCATGCTTCTGGTCGCCCTCGCTCTCCACGTTCTGACCGAGCATACCCGCATCGGCCGGCTGCTGTTTGCCACGGGCGGCAACGAGGTCGCGACGCGGCTCGCGGGCGCCTCGGTTCCACGCCTCAAAACACTCGCCTACGTGCTTTCCGGCACCCTCGCGTCGCTCGGCGGCATCATCGTGGCTGCCCGCGTCGGACGCGGCGATGTCTCGTCGGGAGGATCGCTGCTGATGGATGCCGTGGCCGCATCGCTGATCGGCTTTGCGGTACTGGGCATGCGCCGCCCCAACGTTTTCGGCACCATCGTCGGCGCCGTCTTCGTCGGCATCCTACTGAACGGGCTGACGATGCTGAATGCGCCGTACTACACCCAGGATTTCGTCAAGGGCGCCGCTCTCGTCGGCGCGCTGGCCCTCACTTACGGGCTCGGACGCAGTTCGCGCTGACCCCATCAATAACCACGTGCGCGCGATCCGAAAAACCCGGGCAATGTCACCTATGTGGCAGTGCCGCCCAACACGTGGAACATCCATCTCCAGACCATGACGACCTGCTTCTCGTCATCGACGCTCTCAATCTTTTTGCCGACGTCCACAGCTTCACCGATGAAAAAGCCTATTACACCCAGTCCGTCGGCGAGACCGTGGCACGTTCGAAAGGTGGGCTGACGAAGCGCCCCTGGACGGCCGGCATGACCGTTTACGATATCTCGGTGCCGGACATGCCGCGCAAGATCGGCGCGCTGCACATCGACGGTGTCGGTCTGCACAGGATCTGGTGCGTGGGCGGACGATGGCCCCATGCCTCTGCCCTATACGGTGGCTGAGGTCGAATACTGCACAAAATTAGTAGAAAATTGATTTCCTCTCGCCTGCAGGGGCAGAAGAATTTTCCTGCATCAATCTGCACAAAACATAATCATGCTTCGCTTATCAAATAGGCATTTGCGATCCTGAGCTCAGAAACGAACCTCCCTCGTTTCCAGCCTTGTCCTCCCAGGAATTGTACAGGATCTCTCATGAGCAACATCTTCGCCCCACTCTCCAAGGCAGCAACGCTTTCCCGACGCGCGGCCCTTGCGGTCTTGCTGGCCTCGACATTCGCTGTCGCGGTCTCCTCGCTTCCTGACACGTCCTTTGCCGAGGACGCAAAGTCGATCAAGGTCGGCATCATCAGCGGCGAGGACGAAGACGTCTGGCGCGTGGTGACGGCGGAAGCCGCCAAGCAGAACCTGACGATCGAGACCGTCGTCTTCAACGACTACACGCAGCCAAACGAAGCGCTCGAACGCGGCGAAATCGACGCCAATGCCTTCCAGCATCAGCCTTACCTCGAAAATCAGATCAAGACACACGGCTACAAGATCGTCCCCGTCGGTTACACCGGCGTCTGGCCGATCGGGCTCTATTCGAAGAAATTCACCAAGATCGCGGATCTTCAGAATGGCGCGATCGTTGGTGTACCGAACGACCCTTCCAACGAGGGCCGCGCTCTGCGCGTACTGCAGAATGAAGGCCTGATCAAGCTGAAGGACGGTACCGGCATTCTGGCCACCATTGCCGACATCGTCGAGAATCCGAAGAAAATCGAGATCAAAGAACTCGATGCGGGCGTTGTTGGCCGCGCCATCGACGATCTGGATGCGGCGGTCGTCAACACCGACTGGGCGCTGAAGAGCGGCCTGACGCCCGACAATCGCATTGCCCAGGAGCCGGTGGCGGACAATCCGTACCGCAACTTCATCGCCGTGAAGGCCGGCCAGGAGAACGAGCCCTGGGTCAAGACGCTTGTCTCGGCCTACCAGAACGACACCGTGAAGGCCGAGTTCGATCGGGTCTACAAAGGCACCGGTATCAGCGCATACTGATACGGACTAGATACAGAAACTGTGAAGGCGGCCGTCGGACTTTCGTCCGGGCCGCCTTTGGCGTTGACCATTGATTGCCGCGCAAGCGGAAAAGGACGTTCGATGAATTCCCACACCACCGTGGCCCCGATTGCCACGCCGCACGACGCCGACGACAGGCCGGATGTCGTCAGGCTGACCGATGTCAGGCGCCACTTCGGAGAGACCGCGGCGCTCGACGGAGTCTCGCTCTCCGTACGCAAAGGCGAAATCCTCGGTATCATCGGCCGCAGCGGCGCTGGGAAATCCACGCTCATCCGCTGCCTCAACGGGCTGGAACGGCCGGACTCTGGCACTGTCCTGATCGAAGGACGCGATATCACTGGCCTTTCCGAACGACAGCTTCAGCCTCTGCGGCGCAAGATCGGCATGATCTTCCAGCACTTCAATCTGCTTTCGGCCAAGACGGTCGAGGAAAACGTCGCCCTGCCGCTGAAGATCGAGGGCGTTCCGAAGGCCGCCCGCCTGAAACGCGCCGCGGAACTGCTGGATCTCGTCGGGCTGTCGGAAAAGGCAAAGGCCTATCCATCGTCACTGTCGGGCGGGCAGAAGCAGCGTGTCGGTATAGCCCGGGCGCTGGCCGGCCGGCCGGCGCTGCTTCTATCGGACGAAGCCACATCGGCGCTCGACCCGGAAACCACGCATGCCATCCTGGCCCTTCTCAAGGACATCAACAAAAAGCTCGACCTGACCATTCTGCTGATCACGCATGAGATGGAAGTGGTGCGCAACATCGCCGATCGGGTCGCGGTCATTGACGGCGGGCGTATTGTCGAGGAAGGCGCCGTCTGGTCGGTCTTTGCCGATCCCCGCAGCGAGACCACGCGCAGCCTTCTCAGCACCATCCGGCCGCGACTGCCCGACCATATCGCACGCCGCCTCAGCCAAAACCCGGGCGGCGAAGCGGTGCTCCGCGTCGATCTGGCCGGGCCGGACGCCAATTCGCCGCTCTTTGCCGATCTCTCGGCCGCGCTGCCGAATTCCTTCCGGTTGATCCATGGCGGCATCGACCACATCCAGGAGCAGCCGGTTGCGCGTTTCTTCATCGGCGTGCCCGATCCATCCCGGCTGGATCCCGTCCTGCAATTTCTGAAGGGTTGCTCGGCCCGCGTGGAGGTCCTTGGTTATGACGCCCGTTCTGCTTGATCTGCTTCTCCGTTCGATCTGGGAAACCCTTCTGATGACCGGCGCCTCCGGCCTCATTTCCCTGCTGGCGGGACTTCCGCTCGGTCTGGCGCTGATTGCCACCGATCGCGGCGGCATTGCCGAAAATCTCTGGGTCAACCGGCTGCTCGGCGCCATCGTCAACGGCTTCCGCTCCGTGCCTTTCATCATCCTGCTGGTGGCGCTCATCCCCATCACGCGGCTGATCGTCGGCACAGCACTCGGCACCTGGGCGGCGATCGTGCCGCTCGCGATCGCTGCGACACCCTATTACGCCCGGATAGCCGAGGTGTCGCTCAGGGAGGTCGACCGGGGCCTGATCGAAGCGGTGCGCGCCATGGGTGGCAATCGCTGGACCGTCATCCGTGAAGTGCTGGTGCCGGAAGCCCTGCCAGGCATCGTCGCCGGCTTCACCGTCACGCTCGTCACCCTCATCGGCGCATCGGCGATGGCCGGCGCGATCGGGGCCGGCGGGCTGGGGGATCTCGCGATCCGCTACGGCTATCAACGCTTCGAGACAGGCGTCATGATCGCCGTGGTCATCGTGCTCATCGTCATGGTCTGCGGCATCCAGTGGCTGGGCGACCGGCTGATGGCCCGTATCGATCACCGCGCCTGATTGCCAGCCGCAGCCTATCGGAAACGGTAGGCTGCGGCTGGATGGCTTTCCGGCAAGCGTCCCGCATCCCCGCCGAAAAGCTTCTGCCGCAAGGTCCCGGGCGCATAATCCTGTTTAAACAGGCCGCGCTCCTGCAGCACCGGCACCACCAGATCGACAAAATCCGACAGGCTTTCCGGCGCAACCGTCCGGGCGAGATTGAAACCGTCGATCCCGCCCTCCTCCATCCATGTCTGGAAATGATCGGCAATCTGTTCCGGGCTGCCGACAATCGGCTTCTGCCTGCTACCGAGCACCATCTGGTCGATGATCTGCCGCATCGTCGCGCCCTCCTTGCCGCCGGTCAGGGCAGCAAGGGCGGATTGATTGGCGTTCGTCCGTGTCTGGAGGATCGGTTCGTCCAGCGCGAACTGCGAGAGATCGATGCCGATCGAACCTGAATAATGCGCAAGCGATGCCTCGACACTGGCATGGCGACGATAGTCTTCAACTTTTTCCTGTGCTTCCCGCTCCGTGCGACCGGTAACGACCGTCACCAGGTTCAACACCTTGATTGCATCGACCGGTCGACCGAACCCGGCGGCACGCTTGCGATGGCCATCGACGAGCCCTCGCGCCAACTTCGGCGACGAACTAGCGATGAAGACGCATTCGGCATGGCGGGCCGCGAAGTCCTGCCCGCGGCTGGAAGCCCCGGCCTGAAAGAGCACCGGGGTGCGCTGCGGAGAGGGTTCGCTAAGGTGGATCCCATCGACCCGGTAATGACGCCCCTCGTGCTGCACGGCGCGAACCCGCGCGGGATCGGCGAAGATGCCCTTTCCACGGTCGCGCAAAACGGCATCGTCCGCCCAACTGCCTTCCCAGAGCTTGTAGAGGACCTCGAGATATTCCTCTGCTGCCTCGTAACGCGCGTCATGGTCCGGTTGCTGCGCCAGTCCCATGCTGCGGGCGGCACTATCGAGATAACCCGTGACAATGTTCCAGCCGATCCGGCCCTTCGTCAGATGGTCAAGCGTCGACATCCGGCGCGCGAACAGAAAGGGCGGCTCGTATGTCGTGTTGACCGTTACCCCGAAACCGAGATGCTTGGTAACGAGAGCCATCGCCGAGAGCGGGATCAGCGGATCGTTGACCGGAATCTGGGCAGCAGCGCGCATGGCCGCGTCCGGACGACCCCGATAGACGTCGTAGACTCCGACAATATCCGCCAGGAATATCCCGTCGAACTTGCCGCGTTCGGCGGTTTTGGCAAGATCGGTCCAATAGTCGAGATCCGTATAGCACACCGAACTGTCACGCGGATGCGTCCAGAGCCCATGATTGATGTGCCCGACGCAATTCATGTCGAAGGCGTAGAGCTGGATGGGTCTGGCCACGTTATTCCTGGCAATGCGTTGAGAGGTCACTCGGTTTAGAGGTGCAAAGTTTCACCATTGCCAGTCCTGCGTCAAGCAAGCGGTGGGCTCACGCCTGCCGATTGGCTTTCTGATTGATGAAGCTGATCGAAAGCACCGCAAAGATCAAAAGGCCCGTGCCCACCTGCTGCCAGTAGAAGTTCAGCCCCGTCAGCAGCAACCCATTGGCAACGATGCTCAGGAGCAGAACGCCGAGGACGGTTCCCGGGACATTGGGACGTCCGCGCGGACTGAGCGTCGTGCCGATAAACGTCGCTCCAATGGCATTGAGCAGGAAAGCATTGCCGGAAGAGGGAATGTAGACGGTGACTGTCGATGTCAGGATCAGTCCGGCAATCGCCGCAATCACACCCGTCAGAACATAGGTCGCGGCAACATGGGCCGGAACGGCGACGCCGGAATAGCGGGTTACGCTGGCCTGGATGCCGATCGAGGTGAGCACGCGGCCATAGCGCGTCTTCGACAAGACGACGGCACTGACGAATACCACGACAAGAACGACGATCAGCGGAAAGGGAGTGCCGAACACCGTGCCATGTCCAACGAACCGGAACGTTTCTGGGACGCCGACGGGCGGCAGATAGACCGGATTGCCGCCGTTGGTGAGAAGCTGCTGGATGCTGCGCCCGATGAAAAGGGTGCCGAGCGTGGCGAGGAACGGCGAGATTCCAATCCCGGCAATCAGGACTGCATTGAAGGCACCGACGAGCGCACCGCCCGCAAGCCCGGCAAGCAGAGCCAGCGGAACCGGCTGCCCCGCAAGGACGAGGGAGACAAAGGCAAAGCTGGCAAAATCGACCGCTGTCCCGACCGACAGATCGATGCCGCCAGCCGAAACGGTAAACGTCATCGCGACGGCGACGATGGCAAGCAGCGTGAAGTTGTTGACGAGAATGCTCTGCAGGTTGGCCGGCGTAAGAAAGGTTGGTGCGGCTGCGGAGAATGCCGCGAAGACGGCGACGATGGCCACGACAAGCGCGTAGCGCACGAGATGGTTCAGAACGAACCCGCCGCTGCTTGCACCGCCGGAAGCAAGATTTGCAGTCATGAAATCAGCTCTCCTGTTTGCGCAGAAGCGTGGTCGCGGAGACCACGAGAATGATGAGGAGCCCCTGAACCCCATTCACCAGCGTGCTGGAAATGTTCAAAAGCTGGAAGCCGTTGACCAGGAATCCGACCAGAAGCGCCGAAAGCAGCGTGCCGGTGATGGTGGGTACCAGCCGGCGCGAGAAGACTGTGCCCAGAAGTGCCGTCACCACAACGGGCAGGAGCATTTCGCCGGCACCTGTCGTGCTGCCGCTGAGATAGGAGACCGACAGGATACCGGCCAGACCGGCGCAGGCGCCGCTGGCGACAAACGATCCGGCTATCAGGCGCCTGACCGGAAGCCCGGCAGCGCGAGCCGCATCCGAAAATTCGCCGGTCGCGTAAAGCCTCAAGCCCGTGGCGGTGAATTGCACGACCGCCGTTGCGATAGCAGTAAATGCCAGAAGGACATAGGCCAGAACCGGCAGACCGAACGGGCCGCTGGCCGAGAGAAACGACAGAAAATCCGTCGCAGCCGGCACCACGGTGTTTTGCGTCAGGACCAGTTCCAGCCCGGCCACGACGTTCATGACGGCCAGCGTTGCTAGCAGCGGCACCACTCCGACCAGGACCACGGCGCCGGCATTGACGGCACCGATGAGCGTTCCCGTTGAAAGTGCGCCGAGCGCCGCCACACCATCACCATAGCCAAGCTGGATCAGGCTGGCATAGACTGCGGCGCTCAATCCCATGTTGGCCGCGACGGAAAGATCGATGCCGCCGGTTACGACATTCGAGCCGCCCGCAATGATGACCACGGTCAGGCCGATTGCCAGAACGCCGAGAATCGCCGATTGCCCCAGAACATTGCCGATATTGCCAATGGTGAAGAAGAACGGCGCGGTCAGCGAGAAATAGAGGAGGATGGCCGCAAAGGCCAAAAAGGATCCCGCACGCAAGGCAAATGCGGCTGCGTCGCCGCCCCAGTTTCGCCGTTTCTGTTCCGTCACGGGCTCTTCCGCGCCAAAAGCAGGCGTGAATGGTGCATCAACCGACATGGCGGCGTCCTTCCAGCGAACCGGTTACTTCCGCAAGCACGGTATCGGGCGTCGTTTGCGACGAGATGAACTCCTTCACGATGCGTCCCCTGTAGAGAACCAGAATCCGGTCGGTGATGCCGACCAGTTCGGCGAGGTCCGAGGACAGGACGAGGAGCCCGGCACCCCGCGCCGCCAGGTCTCCGATCAGTTTGTAGATCTCGACCTTCGAGCCCACATCGACACCCACCGTCGGCTCGTCGAGCAGATAGATTTCCGACTGGCGGCTCAGCCACTTGGCAATCGCCACCTTCTGTTGGTTGCCGCCCGAAAGGGTGCGCAGCAACGCATCGCGCCCGCTGGTCTTGACCTGCAGCCGCTCGATCAGCCCATCGACTTCGGTCCGCTCGCCCGCCCGGTCGAGAAAGCCCAGACGCGTGAAGCGCTTGAGGCTCGCAAGCGTGGTGTTTTCCGCGACGCTCAGATCAAGCGCGATGCCGTTGCCGCGCCGGTCTTCCGGCACCAGCGCAAGGCGTCCCCGTACGGCATCCGCAGGACGCTTGAAGCGCACGGTTTCGCCATCGGCTGCGATCTCACCGGATAGAGGTGCTTCAAGCCCGAACAGCGTGCGCAGGAGTTCCTTGGCCCCGGAGCCGAGCAGACCCGTCACGCCGACGACCTCGCCACGCCCGACACTGAACGAAACGTCCTGATACTTTCCCGGCGAGGAAAGATGCCTGACCGACAGAACCGGGTCGCCGATAGCGACCTTCCGCTTGGGAAACATCTCGCCAATGTCCCGAGCGATCATCAGCGAAGCGATGGCTGATGCGGAGGTATCCTTGACGGCGAGCGTGGCGACATCGACGCCGTTTCTCAAGACCGTCACTTCATCACAAAGCGCTTCGATCTCGCCGAGATAGTGCGAGATATAAATGATCGTGATCCCCTCCTCCTTCAAACGGCGAATGAGCCCGAAGAGGATATCGGCTTCCCGGCGCACCAGCGCCGCCGTCGGCTCGTCGAACACCAGAATCTTCGGACCATGAAGAAGGGCACGGGTAATCTGGATGATCTGCTTTTCGGCGGTGGTTAGGTCGGCAATCAACGCGCTGTTCGGCAGCCGCACGCCGAAGTATCGATCGAGAATGTCGGCTGCTTGCCTTTGCATCGAGCGCCGGTCGAGAAACGGGGTCCCCGGAATGCGCGGTTCGCGGCCGAGAAACAGCGCTTCACCCACGGTAAATGTCGGAACCAGGAGGCGGTCCTGATGGATGAAATGAATGCCGAGTTCTTCCGCAAGATGCGGCGTCAAGGCATCATGAGCCTGCCCATCGATTTCGATCAGCCCCTCGTCCGGCCGATGTAACCCCGCCAGCAGTTTGATCAAGGTTGATTTTCCGGCGCCGTTCTGGCCCACAAGCCCGTGAACCGTCCCGCGCCGGACCGAAAGCGAAGCCCCGGACAGGGCGCGCGCGCCGCCGAAATGTTTGACGATGCCCTGAAAACTCAAGGCGAGATCCGTATCGGCCTGCGAAGCTGCTTCGCTCATGGTGTTCCCAGACATCGATGATCGTTCGGAAGGACGGTGCCTGGACGCCGCGGCGTCCAGGCAACACGGAATGAACCGGCCGGATCAGCCGATGCCGAGCCTCTTGGAGACCTCATTGATGTTCGCCTTGTTGGCGAGAATTGCCGGCACGTAGGTTTCGCGAGGCAATGTCTGCCCGGACAGAAGGCGAGCGACGTTCTGGATGGCGATGCGGCCAAGCTCGGCTGGCTGCTGTGCAACGTCGGCGGCCGCCGGCGAGGACGGGTCGGCGACAAGCTGAAGAACCTCCGGGCTGCCATCGACGCCATAGGTCTTGATCTCGGTTCGGCCCGCCGCGACGAGCGCCTGCGTCGCGCCCAGCTGTGGGATGTCCCATGCCGACCAGATCGCCTTGATCGATCCCTTCTCCGGATACTTGTTGAGAATGGCGGTGATCTGGGCGAAGGCATCCTGAACGGTGTTCGGAATGACGTCACGAAGTTCCGGCTCGAGGATTTTCACCTTCGGGAAATACTTAACTACATTGACCAGCTGATCGTAGCGGATGGCGCAGGGCGTCACGCCGTAAAAGCCGTTGAACACCACGATGTTGCCTTCGCCACCGATATCGGAGACCAGCTGAAGCGCGAGGTCCTTGCCGATACCCCAGTTATCGGAGGTCGAGTTGTTGAGCGAGTTGTTCGAGCCAACGTCGATGGTCAGGACCGGAATGCCCGCATCCCGCGCTTTCTTCAGCCAGGGATCGATGACCGTCAGCGTTCCGAGCAGCTGGACGATCGCATCCGGCTTCTGGGCGATCAGCGTCTGGAGTTGGGCCACCAGTTTCCCATCATTGCGGCCGGCATCGACTGCGATCGGCTCGCCACCCAGCCGTTTCACTTCCTCGATCTGGGCATTGTAGGCCTGCAGGTCAAAGAAATGATCCGTGCCCGTTGCACTAATGCCGATACGCTTGCCCTTGAGCGAAAGCTCCTCGGCTTGCGCGAATGCGGGTCGCGACGCCAGCAGGTTCGCGCCTGCAACAGCAGCCCCCGCAACGGCGGAAAGCTTCAACAATTCACGCCGGCCGAAGCCGGACTTCTTTTCGGTATCCGTCATATCCCGCTCTCCTATGAACGAGCCTGTGGCTCGATTAAAATAATATCTATAGATTATATAGATGTATTGGCTTGCCGAGGAATGGATTTTCAAAAGGCGATCGGGGGAGAAAAAATCAGACCAGCGACGGATGGCCGAGGCAATATGCGAAGGCAGCCGAGGCAACCCGGCCATCCGGAGCAAAGCTATCACTCGCGGCGCAACGCGCTTTGGCGCCCGATGGCTTCTGCAACCGTCAAGAGACGCGGCTCGCATTGATCGCCGCAATATGCTCCGGTCCAATCCCGCAGCATCCGCCGACGATGGTCGCACCCTGATCGATCCAGCGCCGTATCCACTTCAGGTAGTTTGCAGGATCAAGGTCCGGCCTGATCTCTGATATACCGGCATAGGGTTCGTCGGACGGAGGCTCCGGCACGAATGCATTGGCGTAGACTCCAAGCCCAGCCGAAGGGTTGATGGAACGCCCGATACTTTCGCGCGCCGCCACAACGGCCGCACTCATGACTTCCGGCTGACTGCAGTTGAACAGCACAGAGCTTGCTCCAGCCTTCAGAGTAGCAGTCACGGCCTCGTCAACAGCTTCTCCCGACCGCAATTCCGGTGGCTGCGTGCGACCGTCCTCATCCTTGAGGGTATAGGACACATAGACCGGCAACCCTGTCACCTTGGCTGCGGCCAGCGCTGTCAGAGCCTCTGCCGTGGAACTCTGGGTTTCGATCAGCCAGAAATCCACATGCGGCTTGAGCCCGTCGATCAGAACCTCAAGAATCGCCGGCGCCTCGGCAGCCTTGAAATTGCCGGGCCGGTAGCTCTCGAAGAGCGGCGGCAGGCAACCGGCAACCTGCACCTTGCGGTTGGCTTTTGCGGCGACCTCGCGGGCGATACGGCCGGCCCTGTCTGCCAGCTGCTTTCCTTCCGCCGCGAAACGGGCGTCACCGATCATATGCGGCACAAGACCGTAGGAGTTGGTGGTGATAATCTCCGCGCCGCTATCGACATAGGCCTGGTGAGCCTGTGCAACATAGTGCGGCGCCTCGATAAGCGACAGGGCTGACCATTCCGGCAGCCGGAATGGCGCTCCCAGCCGCTCCAGCAGGCGCCCCATGCCACCGTCGAGAATGGCGAAGTTTGTGTTGTCCAGACTCATTTCGTCTCCGTTACGCACGGCCCAGCGCTTCGGCGCGGCCAAATCTGATTTCAAGTCTGTGCTGGAGCAGTTCCAGAGCGATGGACAGAACCCAGTAAATCACCGCGGCCGTCAGCAGCATTTCCATGTACCGATAGGTGGCACGTCCATAGGACTGCGCGAGGAAATTCAGCTCCCAAAGCCCCATCACAGATACTAGCGAGGAATCCTTCAACATCGAGATGAACTGAGCGCCGGCCGGCGGAATGATGATCCTCATGGCCTGGGGCGCAATTATCTTCCATGCAATGACCGGCCGCTGCAGGCCAAGCGCCATTGCGGCTTCACGCTGCCCCTTCGGAACCGACGAAATGCCGGCCCTGATGGTCTCCGCGAGGTAGGCCGCATAGTTCAGAGACAGAGCCAGGATGCCCGAGAAAAAGCCCGATAGGACGATCCCGAACTGCGGCAGCGCGAGATAGATCAATAGAACCTGCACCAGAAGGGGTGTTCCGCGGAAGAACGAGGCGTAAAACGTGGCAACCCCGAAAGCGAGCGGATTGAGCGACAAGCGGCCGAGCGCTGTCAGGACACCCAGAATCATGGCGCATGCCATCGATACGAGCGTCACCAGCAGCGTCAGAACGACGCCCTGAACAAAGCCGTCCGGAGACAGCCGCAGGCCCAGCATGAATGGCAGTTTCTGCCCGATCAGCTGAAAATCGAGGCCGAGACTAACCAGTGCTGCCGACAGCAGCGCAAGAAGCCCGGCCCAGGTCGCCCAGACCTTTTCGCGGAAGCCAAGCCCCGCCGGCTTCAATCCGGCGGGAGGCGCCTGCGGTTCCGTTCGGTCCGCCAGCACCACAGAGAGGGCCTCATTCTGCATATTTGGTGATGTCCACACCGAACCATTTCTCGGAGATCTTGGCCAGCGTGCCATCAGCCTTCAGCTCGGTGATAACCCGCTTGACCTCGGCATCCCATTCCGGATCGCCCTTGTCCGTCACAACGGCATTGGGTTCGGCGAAAAGCGGATCGCCAACGACCTTCAACTTGTTCGTTGCATCGATCTGGCCCTGCGCCGTCGCCAGCGAGGCAACGATTGCATCAAGACGAACGCCTGCCCCCAGAGACAGATTCTGGAAATTGACGGTCTCGTCTCCAGGAACCGCCTGGACCTCGCTGAACGGAAATTCGATCTTCGCCTGGCCGGGAATCGCGAAGTTTCGGTTGATATAAGCCTCGTAGGAAGAGCCGGTACCGACGCCAACACGCTTGCCCGAAATATCGGCGATCGACTTGATCGCTTCCTCGTCCTTGTTGACGACAAGAACTGCCGGGACGCTATAGTAGTTGACGGGGAAATTCACGACCTTTGCCCGCTCCTCGGTCGGCGTGGCGGAGGAAATCGCCAAATCCCAACGGCCAGCCCATTTGCCGCTGATAATCGTTTCCCAGCCCGGCGTTTCCAGCTTCAGCTTGACACCAAGCCCTTCTGCAAACGCCTTGGCGACATCCACATCGAACCCGTCGAGCTGATTTTCAGCGTTGATGAAACCGAAAGGCGGATAGTCGTTAACGAGCACGTCGACGACGACACCGTTTGCACGGACACGGTCAAGGGTTTCGCCGGCCTCTGCCGAACCCGTCAGCAGGGCAGCAAATACGACGCCCGATTTTACGGCAGAATTCAGAATGCGCATTTCGTACCGATCTCCATTGTTGAGCGGCCTGGGCTCCTCATCTGCGCCTGCAAGCCATTTACAACGGGTAACGAGACCAATAATCTATTAAAAGAATAGATTTTCTATATAAAATAGGAAATTGAAAAATCACTTTTATTCGTCATTGCGGCTGGAGCAGCCTTGCCGGGATGACAGGCAAGGCGATGACCTGACCTCAGATCAAGGAGTGCAAAGGCGGTTTTACGCCGTTCAGGCAATACTGGCCGACGGCGTGGAATTTCCAGCGGACCGGATCGTGGAGCGTGTGGGTCTCCAGAAGCGGGCGAGATTGTGGGCCCTGAGCGTCGATCGCGTGCCTGCAAGCTCGAACCGCTGCGCTGGGCCGACGTCATCAAGGACAGGCGGCATCGCGTCTTCGTCAATGCCTTGCTGAACTATGTTTGCTCAGTGCATTTGGATTTCGTTCATTTGTGTTGATCCAGCCCAGTTTCGGCGCAATGAAGCTGACAAAGTCATGGATAATCTGCCGATATTCCTCGTCTTCGAATTCGTAGGGAAGTTCCAGCCTGAGTTCGCTAACATGCGGCAGGATCGGATCGGCAAGGAGTAGCTCCAGAATCTGCTCGGAACTGCCCACGAGGTCGCGGGCATAGAGCGTGCGACGCTCGCCCTGCGGCGTCAGCGTACGTTCATGGCGCCCCGCCGCGTAGTCGCGATAGCGTTTGCAGGTCACAACATCCGCGCTATCGAGAGGAACGATGACACGACCGAGCGCGACCCGCTTCTCACCGCTGCCGGCCGCCCGATAGGTTTCAAGTTGGCGGGATTGGGCGACGAAGAAATCATCCGTCTCCTCGCCGGTCGTGACGTTGCCGATCAGCAGGTTGAAACCGTTTCGCCCCGCCCAGCCGGCAGACCGCAGCGAACCGCCGCCGTACCATATGCGATCTGTCAGCCCCTTGGCATGCGGCTGAAGCCGCGGCCGTTGCGGGCCGAAGGGCGTCTTGATGATGGTTGCCTCGTCACCGACGGGGTTGCTCTTCAGATTGTCCACGAAGCGCAGGACGCGCTCGTGGGAGAAGTCATAGTTTTCCCAATCACCGTCGAAGACGAGCGGTGCAATCAGATCGGCATGCAGCGGCCGGCCGGCACTCAAACCGACGTTGAGGCGTCCGCGCGACAGGACATCGACTGTCGAAAGATCTTCGGCCAAGCGGTAAGGGCTTTCGTAACCGATGGGGATGACGGCCGTTCCAAGCTGGATACGGCTGGTGCGCTGGGTTGCTGCGGCCAGAAAGGCGGTCGCCGACGAGATGCCCGGCTCCAGATGCCGCTGGCGTGCCCATGCACTTTGAAATCCGAGAGCCTCGCCATACTCGAGAAGCTGCAACGTCTTTTCCAGTCCGGACAGCGGATCGTCCGCAGGATAATTGCCTGGCGTGAGAAAGCCGATATGGCTGACGGCGATGCTGCTCATCTTACGTTCTTTCCTTTAGGTTTTCGGCAGCCCGGGCGGATTGGTTTCCGATTTCGGCAACGCCTCCTCGGCCAGGTGCCAATGATCTAGAATCTTGGCGTAGACGCCACTCTCGATCAGGCCGTTGGTGGCAACAGTCAGCGCGTCCGCCAGTCCGCTGCCCTTTTTCGTGGCGATGGCCACGTCGGAGCGATCGGGCCAGCCGGCGCTGAGCGTACCGACGCGTTTGATGTTGTGATCGCGGGCAGCGATGTAGATGAGTTGTGCATGCGGCTGGACGATGACATCGGCCCGGCCCGAGGATAGCGCGAGCAGGCTTGCAGCCTCATCGTCGTAGTATTGCAGTTCCAGCGGCCTCAATCCGGCCTCGACGTTTTCATCATTCCACCGCAGCAGGATACGCTCCTGGTTGGTGCCGGCGCCGACGATGATGCGCAGACCCGCGGCGTCCTTCGGCTCCCTGATAGACGTAATCGGGCTGTCGGACTTGACGAAGAAGCCGTGCAGTCCCTGACGGTAGGTCGAGAAATCGAACTTCTCCTTCCGCTGTTCTGTGACGCCGACATTGGAGATCACCGCATCGTATTTGCCCGATGTCAGGCCGAGCGGCCAGTCGATCCACGCGACCGGCACGAGTTCCAGTTCAAGCCCGAGGCTATCGGCAATGGCGGACGCATAATCCGGATCGGCACCGACGACGGTCTTTGCATCGGTCGCATAGGTGGCCAGCGGCGGCCCGCCGGGGCTGACGGCGACGGTGAACTTGCCCGGTATCACGAAGGTGAAGTCCTTCGAGATCGCCGCGATGGCCGCGTCGTTTTTCTCTGCGCGAACGCGGGCCGGTTGCTCGGGGCTCAGGTCGAACGCGTCGTCCGCATGCGCGGTCCCGAAAAGGGTCAGAGTGGACGTAAGGGCGGCGAGCAAGAAGTTTCGGAAGGCGGGTCTGCCAGTCATTGTCATTGTCATCGTCTCCATTTGAATAGCGTGTTCGGCCCGGCGCCGCGAAACGACGCAGGGCCGCCTCGTGCCGCGTCAGGAACCGCTCTTCGGCAGGCCGGCCGGATTGGTCTGGGACTGGTCGACCGCTTCGGCGTCCAGGCTCCAGCGTTTCAGCACCTCGCCATATTTGCCACTCTTGATTAGATCGTTGATCGCCACGGTGATCGCATCGGCAAGACCCGCGCCTTTGCGGGTCGTGACCGCAATATCGGCGGTCAGCGGCCAGCCACCGCTAACGATGCCGACGAGCTTGGTCTGGTTATTGACGGAGGCGCTGTAGGCCTGTGTCGCGTTCGGATTGAATTCGACATCGGCGCGGCCGGACTGGAGGGCAAGGTCGCCCGCAGCGCTGTCATCATAATACTGCACCTCAACCGGTTTCAGACCGGCGGCAACATTCTGCCGGTCCCATTCCAGAATAATCTTTTCCTGGTTGGTGCCCGCGCCCGTGATGACCTTCAGGCCGGCGACATCCTTCGGCTCCTTGATCTCGGCGATCTTGCTGTCAGCCTTGACGTAGAAGCCGAGCACGTCCTTGCGGTAGGTGGAGAAGTCGAATTTCTCCTTGCGCTCTTCCGTGACCGTGACGTTGCTGATCACCGCATCGTATTTGCCGGATGCAACGCCAAGCGGCCAGTCTGCCCAGGCGACGGACACGAGTTCCAGCTCCAATCCGAGGGAATCCGCCAGCAGCGAAGCAAGATCGGGATCCGCGCCGACGACGGTCTTCGCGTCCGAAGCGTAAGTCGCTACCGGCGGATCCCAGGCGCTGATGGCGACGGTGAACTTGCCCGGCGTCACGAACTTGAAATCGGGCGAGATCGCCTTAATCGCCGCTTCGTCCCTTTTGGCACCGACCCGGTTGGAGATATCCGGGCTCAGGTCGAATTTCTCGGCCGCCAGCGCGGAGCCGAGGCCCAGCGCTGTAATGGTGACCACGCCTGCCATCAGAAGTTTAGCATGATGTAAGAATGTCATGATTCCCGTCTCCATTTTCATCTTATGGTTGTGAATGCTGATAGTCCCATCCCGTCCGCTCAAGCGACCGGGAATTTGCTAAAGAACTTTTGCGAGAAATTCGCGCGTGCGCGGATGGTCCGGTTGGCTGAAGATGCGGGCCGGCAGGCCCACCTCCAGAATGTGGCCACCCTCCATGAACACGATCGTATCGGCGACCTCGCGGGCAAACCCGACTTCGTGGGTGACGATGACGAGCGTCGTGCCAGTGCGCGCCAGCTCCTTGATGACGTCAAGCACCTCGCCGACGAGCTCCGGATCGAGGGCAGAGGTCGGCTCATCGAAAAGCAGCACCTTCGGCTTCAGCGCAAGCGCCCTGGCGATGGCAACGCGCTGCTGCTGACCGCCGGAAAGCTGGCGGGGATAGGCATCAATCTTGTCCGTGAGGCCGACGCGGGCGAGAAGCTCCCGCGCCAGTTCGGCCGCCTCGTTGCGATCAGTTCCCCGGACCTGCATCGGTGCTTCGATCAGGTTTTCCAGGACGGTGAGGTGCGGGAACAAATTGAAATTCTGGAAGACCATGCCGATGTCGGCGCGGCGTTTCAGGATGTCCTTTTCCTTGAGCTCATAAAGCGTCTCGCCGTTCTGGCGGTAGCCCACGAGATCGCCATCGACGGAGATGAAGCCGCTGTCGACGCGCTCCAGATGATTGATGGCGCGCAGCAGCGTCGATTTCCCTGATCCGGATGGGCCGAGAATGGCCGTAACGCTGCCGGCAGGCAGAGTCAGGTCGATGGCATCCAGCACCTTCAGGGCACCGAAGCTTTTCGAGATGCCATGGACGCGCACCGTTCCGCCGGCTCTGAACAAGGGCGCATCGCTGAAACCGGCCTTTCGCTCGATCTGCCTGCTTGTGCCGCCCGTCTGTTGCGGCAGCCGGTCTCGGAAACGGGCGAAGAAGGCCTCGAAAGGCAGGGGCGCCGGATTGCGGACGGCGCCTCTGGAGAAATAGCGCTCGATATAGTGCTGCGCGATCGAGAGCGCGGTCATGATGACCAGATACCAGGCCGTCGCCACCATCAGCAGCGGGATGACTTCGAGGTTGCGGCGGTAGATAACCTGCACCGTGTAGAAGAGCTCCGGCAGAGCGAGCACGTAGACCATCGACGTGCTTTTCGCCAGACCGATGATCTCGTTGAAGCCGGTCGGCAGGATCGATCGCATGGCCTGCGGCAACACGATGCGGAACACCTGGCGGCGGCGCGGAAGCCCGAGGGCCGCAGCTGCTTCGAGTTGCCCCTGATCGACGGACAGGATGCCGCCACGCACGATTTCGCAGAAGAATGCGGACTGGTTCAGCGTCAGGCCGAGGAACGCGGCTGCAAAGGGTGTCAGCAATTGCACGGTAGGGTAATCAATTAGTACCGTATCGGTGAACGGCACGCCGATCCGGATCGTCTCGTAGAGATAGCCGAGATTGTTAAGCACCAGAAGAAGTACAATCAGCGGGATCGAGCGTAGCAGCCAGACATACCCCCATGACAGGCCTGACAGCAGCGGTGACTTCGACACCCGGGCGAGCGCCAGCGCTGTCCCCAGCACCGAACCAGATATCGTGGCGAGTGCCGTCAGCAACAAGGTCCGGCCCAGGCCTGCGAGAACCGGTTCGGCGAAGAACCACTCGGCAAAGACACTCCAGCCCCAGCGTGGATTGGTGAACGTCGAGTAGAGCACGGCGGCGATGACGATCGCCGCAAACACCGTGCCGACAAGGCGGCCGGGATGGCGCGCGGGCACGATCCGGTAGAGCGAGTAGTCCTGTTTGTGGTCCGCCGTCCTGTGGCCGGGTTCGATACCCGCGAAATCTGTCGTCAGTGCCATGGCCTTCCCCTTGTGGATTCTGCCGAATATTCAGCGATGTCCAGTGGCCTGCTGAAGCGGCCGTTCTGCCCGCACGATCCCTGCCGCACCTGCGGTCGCGAGATGGCCGATCTGCTTTTCGAACGGCAGCGTCCTGTAGACTTCCGGATCGACCTTGATGTCGAACAGGGCCGTGTAGCCGTATTTCAGGTAGAGCCCGACCGCCTCCGGCTGGCGAAAGCCGGTGGTCAGATAGACCCGGGAATAGCCCTGGCGTGCCGCTTGCACCTCGAGTTCGACCAGAACTTTCACGGCCAGCCCCTGCCGGCGCAGATCGGAACGTGTCCAGATGCGTTTGAACTCGGCAGTGTGATCGTCGTAATGTTTGAAGGCTCCGCCGCCGATCGTTTCGCCATTGCGCAGCAGAAGCAGAAAATTGCCATGCGGCGGCGCGAAAGCCTCGGCCGGATAGCGGTTCATCTCTTCGGCAGCCCCCGCTGCGCTGAAGTAAGACCCGTAACGGCTGTCATATTCGAAGGTCAGTTCGTCGATCAGAGGCTTTGCGCGTGGATCGAGGGGCGTCGTGTAGAGAAACGTATCGACCATGTCGCCAATCCTGTTGATGTCTTCAGTTGAGAAAGGTTTCCGCCAGCCGCACCCAGTAGCGGGCGGCGGGTGCGATGATCGCGTCGTCGAAATCGTAGTGGGCGCTATGCAGAGGCGCCGTGTCGCCGTTGCCGACGAACAGGTAGCTGCCCGGCTTGGCTTGCAGCATGAAGGCGAAATCCTCGCTGGCCGTGCGCGGCTTGAACCCCTCCTCCACCCTCGCCGGACCAAACGTGTCGAGGGCGACCTGCCGTGCGAAACCTGTCTCGCCGCCATGGTTGATCAGCGCCGGGAAGCCCAGCCTGTAGTCCACCTCCGCCACGGCTCCGAAACTCTCGGCTTGCGCTCGCGCAAGCGCCGGAATGCGCTGCTGGAGTTGCTGGCGGACGGTTTCGGTGAAGGCCCGCATAGTGAGCTTCAGCTCGACGCTTTCGGGGATGACGTTCGAAGCCGAACCCGCATGGATTGATCCGACCGTCGCCACCGCCATTTCCTGCGGATCGACATTGCGCGAGACCACGCTCTGCAGCGCGGTTATAAACGAGGCGGAGGCAAGTACCGGATCGACGGCGCGATGCGGTTCGGCCCCATGGCCGCCCTTGCCGACGATCCGGATCTTGGCCTGGTCTACCGAGGCCATCGCGGCACCGGCGACGAAGCCGAACTGCCCTGACGGCACGCCCGGCCAGTTGTGCAGCCCGAAGACCGCGTCGACGGGAAAGCGTTCGAACAGCCCTTCCGAGATCATCTTGCGGGCACCGGCGCCGATTTCCTCGGCCGGCTGGAAGATCAGGTGAAGCGTGCCGTTGAAGGTGCCGCTTTCGGCAAGATAGCGCGCGGCCGTGAGAAGGATCGTCGTATGACCGTCATGGCCGCAGGCATGCATGACGCCGGGGTTATTGCTGGCATAGGCAAGCTCCGTCGCCTCCTCGATCGGCAGCGCATCCATGTCCGCGCGGATACCAATCCGGCGCTCGCCGTTACCGCGCTTCAGCGTGGCGACAAGTCCCGTTCCAGCAATGCCCGCTGTGACCTCATAGCCCCAGGAGGAGAGATGGGAGGCAATGAGCTTGCTGGTGCGGCGCTCCTGAAAGGCAAGCTCCGGATACTGGTGCAGATCGTGGCGGAGCGCGACAATCTCATCGAGATAGGCAGCGATGCCTCGCTCTATCGGATCGTTCAGGCGCGGTGTCTGTGCGATGACGTTCATGGCCGTTTCCCGGCGCCTCAGGCGCCGACCGCCTTTCCGCGCTCGATGTCTTCCGCGGGGGCAGCGTAGCGGCTCTCGCGATACGGAAGGCCCAGATGGTCGCGCAACGTCTCGCCTTTGAGCTCCGGATTGAAATAGCCACGCTCGTCCAGGATCGGCAGGACGTGTGTCGCAAAATCATCGAGCCCTTGGGCGATCACGGGGAAGCCAAGGATGAAGCCATCGGCTGCCCCCTCCTCTACCCAGCGGATGATCTCGTCGGCGATATGGTCCGCCGTGCCGATGAAGGCCGTCCGCGGGGTTGCGACATCGAGGGCGATTTCACGCAAGGTGAGGTTCTGCTCGCGCGCGGTCTTCTTGATGCGGTCAGTGGTGGCGCGGAAGCTGTTCTTGCCGATATCGCCGATAT
The DNA here is from genome assembly GCF_040126305.1 of Pararhizobium sp. A13. Classification (NCBI taxonomy): domain Bacteria; kingdom Pseudomonadati; phylum Pseudomonadota; class Alphaproteobacteria; order Hyphomicrobiales; family Rhizobiaceae; genus Pararhizobium; species Pararhizobium sp. A13. The sequence goes on from NZ_CP149510.1 coordinate 3,629,471, forward strand.
CCGGGAAGGCCTCGTCGAGCGGATAGACGCTGAAATCGTGATGATCGAAAAAGCGGCCCAGATAAAGCAGCGCCTCCTCGATGGTGACGAGGTTGCGAATCGACTGATATTTCCGCTCCGCCTCTTCCGGCGTTGCGCCGACGATCGGCCCGATGCCGGGATAGATGCCTATCGCGGCGCCGGGGCGCCCCTGCGCGATCGCGCTCTGTTTCACCTGCTTGTGAAAGACCTTCGCGTCCTCGATTGGCCCGCCATTGGTGAAGACGGCATCGGCATGCTTGCCGGCCAGTTTTATGCCGGAATCGGAGGCCCCTGCCTGGAAGACGACCGGCTGGCCCTGTCTCGAACGGCCGATATTCAGCGGCCCCTCGACCCTAAAGAAGCGGCCCTTGTGGTCGAGCCTGTGCAGTTTCGACTTGTCGGCATAGACACCCGTTTCCCGGTTGCGGACAAAGGCGTCGTCGTCCCAGGAATCCCACAGGCCCTTGATGACGTCGAGGTATTCGTCGGCGATCTCGTAGCGCAGTTCGTGTTCGGGATGCTCGCGGCTGTAGTTGCGCCCCGACCCTTCGAGCGGAGTCGTTACCGCGTTCCAGCCCGCCCTTCCGCCACTGATCAGGTCGATCGTTGCGAACTGACGGGCGACCGTGAACGGATCGCTGTAGGACGTCGAAACCGTGCCGACGAGGCCGATCTTCGAGGTCGATGCCGCAAGGGCGGAAAGAACGGAGATCGGCTCGAACCGGTTGAGGAAGTGCGGGATCGACTGTGCGTTGATGTAGAGGCCATCGGCGACGAATGCGAATGCGATCCCTGCAGCTTCGGCTCTGCGGGCGATATTGACGAAGAACTCGAAATTGACGCTCGCGTCGGCAGGTCCACTCGGGTGCTTCCAGGCATTCATATGGCCACCGGGACCCTGCAGCATGATGCCGAACGAAATATGTTTCTGAACCATCGGATCAATCCTTTTGCGAAAAATCAGGCGGCGAGCGAAAGCCGCTCCTTGGCGAGACGTTCGATGGAGGCGAAGCGCTCGGCCGCGCCGAGTGCTGGCGTTTCGATGATGAATTCGGCGACGCCGTACCGGCTGTGCAGGTCATCGAGCTGTGCGCGAACCTCCGCGGCGGTACCGTGAAGCACGCTCGGCACCCTTGCTTCGAGCCGATCGATGCCGACGCCTGCCTGGCGTGCGTATTCGGCGGCCTGTTCCTCGCTGCCGACATTGACGCTTCTGCCGTCGCTGAGGAAAACCTTGAAAATGCGGAGATCCGCAACCGCCTTTCGCGCGACACTCGCGTTTTCAGCTGCATAGGCCGCAAGCGCCAGGATCGGAGTTTTGCCGCCACTTGCCCGCGAATATGCATCGAAGGTTTTGCTCAGGTTTTCCGGATCACCGTTCAGCTGACCGGCAAAGACCAGTCGCCAGCCCTTAGCTGCGGCCAGTTCGGCACTTTCGACGCTTGCGCCAAGAAGGAAACGCTCGGGTGCGGCCGGCGGAAACGGGGTGGCATGCGGGCCTTCGTGGTCAAGATCGGCCGCAAGATATGTATTGATGTCGGAAAGCTGATCGGCAAAATCCGGCTTTCTGGCCGGATCGACCCCCGCCTGCAGAGCACTGGTCGAGAGTGGAAAACCGCCCGGCGCCTTGCCGACGCCCAGGTCGACGCGCTCGGGGGCGAGCGAAGCCAGAAGATTGAAAGTCTCAGCAACCTTATAGGCACTGTAGTGCTGAAGCATGACGCCGCCTGAACCGACGCGGATCCTCGCCGTTTTGGCGAGAAGATACGCAATCAGTGTCTCCGGCGCAGAACTTGCCACATTGGACATGTTGTGATGCTCGGCGACCCAAAACCGGTGGTAACCGAGTTCCTCCGCCTTTACCGCAAGCCTGACCGTTGTGCGCAGCGCATCTGCCGCGGTACCGCCCTCTTCGATAGGGCTTTTGTCGAGAAGACTGAGGAGGTATGGCATAAAGCCCCCGATCCCTTCACTAGGTTGCAAAACTTAGTATATAAAATCAGTAGACAATATGGTTTTTAAGAAATGACATTCTCTTTGGGGAGAGGTAGGGGGAAAAAGTCACCGCGCTTAGGAGGCAAGAAGCGATACTATCGGAACCGACAAGTCTCGGAACCACAGGCCTAACCGGCCGCGGTTACCTGATGGCCGCCGAGACCGGCGCCACGCTTTCCGGTATGGAATGCCCTGGCAAATACACGCTTGCGCCGCAAGGTCGCCTCTCAACTTGGAGAAGAGTTAGTGATGTCGCTCCAGATGAGGATGCCGGCCGACATCGCAGGCCGACGTCACAGTCGAGTGGTCGGTGAAACCGAAGACCTTCAGGCCAAGCATGACGAACTGTGCGGGCCAAAGGAGCTTCCAACGCTGCGGGAGTAACCTGCCGTGATTTGGGCAGGCCGAATCACCCCACGGCAAATGGAAATCAGACAGAAGCGGGAACGGACTGAGAACACGAAGCTGTCGCCCGAACGACCGGGACCTAGCGGTGACGTGGCGACAAGATCGTGATATGGCTTCCAACTTGAATATTGATTTCACCTCTTCAAAGAAAAGAGGGAAATGGTGGGTGATCACGGGCTCGAACCGTGGACCCGCTGATTAAGAGTAATCAATATATTTCTGCGCACCCTGAAAAACAGGGATTGTGGTTTCCAACGGCACCTCTACATGGCACTAGAAAGCCCGTGAACAAAACGGGAATTGGAAACTACCCCAGAGAGCCATCTTACAGATCCCTCCCTCTAATTCAAATGCTGCAAGTCGTGGCCGGAAGAGATCGGCATCGACCGGGCATATTGCTACTCTGCCAGTCTTGCCGCTATCGCAAACTGACCTACATTAAAAATCAGGCAGTCCCTCGCGCCGTTGACCACGGATGTACTGGCAGCGGCGTGAGACGACCACGGAAGGTCAGGTAGTCACCCGGCCCTTTTCTTTGAGCCGTGTTGACTCCCCCGCCTGTCCGTGGCCTTGACCGGCGCCGGAGCACGCCGCCGAGATCGCTGAAAGACGGCACGACATAATACGCGGCCGTGGCAAAATTCGGATAGTGCTGAAGGAGTTGGATGCCTGGCTGGCGTCGCTCGGAAAGGCCGGACCTGTCAACTAGCGATAATGAGCTTTGCGCTGTCGAACGGCTCTCGGAACATTCATCCCAGAACTTGGTTTAGGTTGTGATCGTCGCCCTTACGCTCGCTCGTAATCAGCACCGGTCACTCCTTGAGAAAATCGCTTTCCTTGGCACGGGGTCTTTTTCGAGGATGTTGGAAAGGCCGCCAAAAACGAATGAACCGGAGGGCGAGTAATATGAAAAAGTTAATTTCAGGCTGCGCCATCCTACTCACACTAACGGGTTGTGTAGCAGCATACGACGCGGGGCCGGTTCGACCTATACCCGGAAGTATCACCTATGGCGGCCATCAACCGCGCACGAAATTGACGAAAGCGCCAATTGGCAGCACGTTCACTAACCAGATCATCGACGAGTACGGCCTTATGGCCATTGAGACTTACAGGATAGAGCCGGACCGCTCACTCACGCTTATCCGGCGCGATCATAAGTGGGACTTTTTTGACTTCGATTGAAAATCCGCCACAGGTCGCGATAAAATATGGGGCGCACCAATCGCCCCCCCAACTCGTGCGTTCTGGACGATGGTGAGTCTGGCCGATGGCAAAAAACAAGCGGCGTTGAATTTCCAAACTTAACTCTCTAAGCATGCCGGAACGAAACTAGAACATCCTCGGCGAGGCGGCCGCCAATCTGAAAGCGTGTCCACAGGTTATCCACCGGCTTATGCACCGGGGAAAGGTACCCGCATGCCCGACGAATATGCCCCAAAATACAGATGGCGCGTGACCTGGCCCGACCCGGAAGACGCTGGTAGCCATAAGACGGATTTCAGTGGCTGGGATGGAGATGTCCGCATCGGGAGGATTCGGTTCGAACCGAATGGCCTACAGAAGGGCACATGGCAATGGAGCGGCCTAGGCCCGCACGTGCGAGAACGGTTACTGCCTCATCAGAGCTATGAAGACACTGCCCGCAAAGCCGCTGCGATGGTCGAAGACTATTACGAGCGCCTGATGGCTCACAACGGCCTCGAAATCCGTCAGCCTTCCACAGGGGAATAACTGTCCACCCGATAGATCGCGGCATTATCCTGAACCTCGAGCAGTCCCTTGTAGGACGGATGGCGCACCTTGCCGTCGTGGGTCCACGCTCGGTATTCGACTTCGACGATGAGCGTCGGCTGGGTAAACAGCACGCTGGTTCCGCTTCTCATCGGGATAGGCGGCTTCTTCACCATCAGGAGATCCAGCAACGCCTTCAGCTCGCGCGCGACAACCTGGGAAAAGCCGGTCCCGACTGAGCCGACATAGACCAGATCATTCTCTCCCTTGCGCGCCGCGAGGAGAAGGCTGCGGATGCTGTCGCCTGCGGCCTCGTAGCCGACGACGATGAAGGCGTCTCGCCGCTTGCACTTGATCTTCACCCAGTCGCCGCGGCCAAGCGCCGCGAGGCAAAGTTTCACGGTTTCTCGCGTCCGAAGCAGACAATCAAATCCCCCGGCTTCCCCGTGGCCGAAAAAACCGCCAAGCGCGAATCTAACAAGGGATTGCCGGAACTGCCGAGACGATCACTTTATCAAAGGATTGAGCCATGAGCCTGGAGGAATTTTGTCATGGAACACCAGCGCCCTCGGATCATGTGGTTGGGTCCGATTGCGCTATAAGCGCGTCATCTTCACGCTCACACGCTATCGATATGCGCCCGTTGGATCGAAACCCATTCGTCAGGGTACGGCTCGTGATCTTGCTGATGTTGCGTCTCGTACTTACCCCAGCCCTGAAGCTTCCAGTATTTCGTCATAACATCGAAATGGCTATATCCAACTATTTCACCAGCTTTAACGGCGCCTTTGTTAAGCAGCGACCTAAAGCCATTCCCCATAGGGCCTGCAAGACAAAGGCCTGGAAGCATCTGACCGTCAGGCTCGGGGTCGAGCCAGATTTCGTGAATCAGTTCGTTTTTCATGGAAATATCTTACTTCACGAACCATCCTCTCGGAAGAGAGGCCATGGCGGCTATGGGCCGGAATCGAACCTTCCACCCTCGCAGAGGGTGGAGTGACAATGACAGCGCGCCGTCTAGCATCCATCCCGATCGGCAGCTGGCCGCCGAGAATGTCGGCCGATCTCGCCGCCGGCTATTGCGGGGAAAAGCACGTCGAGGATTTCCTCGAGCGCGTCGGGACGGCGATGACGAAGCCGAAGACCGGCGAGAACACGATTGCCGTCAAAGCGCAGAAGACCGGAAATACGGTCTGGATACCGATTCACTTCGCCTACCGGAAATGGATCGATCGCGTTCCGTCGAATGACAGCGTTATGCTGCATGCCGGCGCCCGTGCCCTCTCCTACAAGTCCCCCGATGGCTTCCGCACCGAATGGCAGAAGATGATGGCCAAGGAGGAGTTCAAACGATTCCGCGAAAACCGGATCGTCTTCCACGGTCTGCGCAAAAACGCGGTTATCAATTTGCTGGAGGTCGGCTGCACCGAGAACCAGGTCGGATCGATCTGCAACATGTCGGCGCAGATGGTTCAGCACTACGGGAGGGAGGTCGCTTTAAGAAGCTTGGCCAAGGACGCCATGAAGCTCATGGAGGCACGATGGAGCGAGATCGAGCCGGCCGCGTTCCGGAACAGGAACGGAACGTGAATTGGAAACCGTTTCCAATCTATTGGAAACCGGCCAAAATGACCCTTTGAGAAAATTGATAATTTTCCAATGATATCAAGAGGTTTTTGGTGGGTGATCACGGGCTCGAACCGTGGACCCGCTGATTAAGAGTCAGCTGCTCTACCAACTGAGCTAATCACCCGTCCAGAACCGCGTTGCTGCGGTCTGATGGGGCGTATAATGGCCTTCGCCGGGCTTGTCTACCCCCACAGCGATTTTCTTTCGGGATTTCTCAAAAAAATCTGTATTGGCCGTTTAGAGCCTGTTTTTCAAAGATAAAGTTCGCCGGCCGCAATCTTCACGGCCTGTCCGCCTATGCGCGCGGTTACGATTTCACCGCCGGAAACGTCGAGATGAAGGTGCAACAGCGATGGCCGGCCCATCTCGACGCCCTGTTCGATCAGGAACGGATGATGCCCGTCGATCAACTGGTCGAAATGGTGGATAGCCCCGGAAAAGGCGGCAACGGCCGCGCCTGTCGCCGGGTCTTCGACGATGCCCATGGCTGGCGCGAACATGCGGGTGTGGAAGCGGGCGATATGATTGATCCCGCCGCGACAGTAGACATAGGCGCTGGCGAGCCGTCCCTCGGCCATCGGCGTGATCTGCTCCCAGAGTGCAGCGTCGAATTCAACGGCAGCTGCCGCCGCCACGTCATGCACGGGGATCATCACGAACGGAACGCCGGCGCTCCAGAAGGTCGGCACGTGGTTCTCGAAACCGATCTGCGTCGCCTTCAGGCTGAAGGCATTGGCAATCTCCTGCCGATCGAACTTCGCGTGGAGCTGCACCGACTTCCTCGGCACGTCGAATTCCGCGAAGGTTGCCGATGGGGACCGGCTCCGCACGGCACAGCGCACGGGACCGACATTTTCCTCAAGCATCTGAACGAGATCATAGTCCTCGTCGTCAGTAGCGCGCGCGGCCTCGGCCAAAGCGACTGCCGCGCCAACCGTGGGGTGGCCGGCGAAGGGCAGCTCGTAACCAGGCGTAAAAATCCGCAGCCGGGCGGTATGTGCAGGGTTTTCTGCAGGCTTGACGAACACAGTCTCCGACAGGTTGAACTCGCAGGCAATCGCCTGCATCGCCGCATCGCTCAGGCCGTCGCCATCGAAAACGACGGCCAGCGGATTTCCTTCCAGCCTGTTGGCGGTGAAGACGTCGTAAATTGCATAACGCCGCGCCACGGTAATCTCCCTGTATGTCTTTTAGTGCCAGACCTTGCACGGCAGAGAACTTGCGGCAAGTGTAAAAGTGTCACCGCCTATTCTTGAAAACCCATTTCAGGATCGGCGCCATGAAAGGCTGATAGAGATGCAGACCCGGATCGGCGCTGCGGATGGCCAAGGCCTCGTCGATTTCCGGATCCGGATCCTGAGCGATATGACCGGCGATGCGTTCGATCAGCTCTGCGGCGGTCGCGGAAAACCCGTAGGAACGGAAAACCGTGATGACGCCCCTGTCGTGCAGCGCATGAAATCCCGACACGCTGTCGGCATCGGACAATGCAAGCCCTGTTTCTTCCATCACTTCGCGCGCCATGTTGCCGTCCATGTCGCAGATGCCATCGCGGATATCCTCGGGATCCAGCGACCCGGCCGCGCAATAGACGCGCCCCGGATTGGCTGTGTGTCTGCCCATACGAATTGCGATCACCGCGCCATCAGACGAAACAATAACCGGGAGAGCGAATAGGTGGATTGCCGAAGTCACCGGCCGTGTCTTTCTCCACAACAGGAATGTCGAGAACCGCACGATGTGCGCCTCTCCAGAAATCACGCCGTCGCGAATGTGCACCGCGCGGGATAGCATCATGCGGCCGTCATAAAGGGCGGGATTGGCTAAAATCTCCTGCGCCCAGTTTTCCGCGATCTTGTCCCGCTCGGCGAGAAAATAGGGATGCGGTCCCTCCGTCACGCGCAAGTCGACGTGGCGGATGGGAAAGATCAGGCGTTCATCGGGCCACTCGGACATGTTGCTGGTCAGTTGCAGCATCGGGATCACACGTTGAGGGAAATGACGACGGGGCAATGGTCGGAGGCTTTCGGCCGGTCCCATCCCGTTCTCGGATAGCGCTCGACCTCCTGCCCTTTCGGGAAGATTGTGCGGTAGGGCTGACCGGCACGGATGATTTCCGGCACACTCGCCGGATTGCGTTTGGCAAGGGCCGGCGAGAGCCAGATATAGTCGAGCTGACAGAGGTGTCGTTCCTCCGGTCCACGGCTGTGAAACAGCGTCCATCGATCGAGTTCGGGCCGCCGCCGCATGGTGTTTTCGACAAAGCCGTCATGGCTCAGAATGTCCAGCGCGCTCTGCGTTTCCTGCCGCGGCACGAAACTATAGCCGTTGCGCCGGTCGCCGAGTACGTCGATCCGCTCCTGATAGTCGTTCATGTCGCCGCAGATGGCGAACATCTTGCCCGCCATGTTGTCAGCGCCAAAGCGGTTCTCGATGATGCGGCGGACAGCGGCGGCCTCTGCCCGTCTGACCGGCATCGTCGCCGTGCGCCCGTCAAGCCCTTCGCGCGCCGGCCCCATCGATTTGAAATGCACGACGAACAGCGTCAGCGGCCGCCCGCCGATGCGGAAATCCAGTTCCAGGCAGTCCCGCTTGAAAACGCGGTCGCCCGGCACGTTGGTTGCAGCCAGCGCGTCGTTGAAGAGATCGAAATCGGCATAGGTAACGGCGGCGTGGGATTTGACATCGACACATTCGATCTTCTGGCCGTCGCGGGTTTCCTCGCGCACCAGCACTGCAACATCGATGCCGCGGCTGTCATTGCCGTCGATCAGATATTTCTGCCGGTAGCCGCTGCCGACCATGCGAAACAGGTAGCCATATTCGAAGGCCTGTAGCGCCGCCATGTTGTCGGCTTCCTGCAGGCAGAGGATATCGGCGTCACAATCGGCGATCGCCAGCGCCGACATCTGTCGCGTATCATCGGTATGGGCGATCGTGCGCGCTTCCTCAAGCCGCTGATATTCCGCCTCGCTCTTCACGTCGAAAAGCCGCAGAACACGGTCCTGCTTGAGGTTATTGCGAAAGCCGGAGAAATCGAACCTGCTCATCAGGTTTTCGATATTGAACGTGGCGAGGCGAAGGGACATCAGACGATTCCGTATGCAATCGCCGAGACTTTAGACAATCACCGGCAAAAGTCGAACGCCTTTCTCCACGACGGTTCCCACCGCCACAACCGTGACCAAAATTGGGTTGGTCGGTTCCCAGCGAATAATCGGGCTTGATGAGCCGTTCCGCATACACAAGATCGATCCGCGGTCCGAAACGTGCAGAAGGGGGGATCCGCAATGCGAAATTGGAAACCGATACTCAAAACCGCGCTCGTCATCATACCTCTTCTCGGCACGGGCGCCGCGGCGGCCCACGCCGACAGTTTTGGTGCAATTTCGATCTCGCCGGCAACCGGCGCGACCGGTTGGTCGCATGACTATTCTTCGCGCTGGGAGGCCGAAGAGGTAGCGCAGTCCCATTGCTACAAAAATGCCGGTGATTGCCGCGTGGCCATCTGGTTCAAGAACGCCTGCGGCGCGGTGGCACGCGGACCGGACGGCGGCTGGGGCGCAGACTGGGCAACCGGACGCAGGCAGGCCCAACGGGCGGCCGTGGCGGCATGTTCCAACCATTCCTATGGTTGCGAGGTGATCCGCTGGCAATGTTCTGGTGGATACTGACCGCAAGCTCCGGATGCTCACAGCAGCCATCCCTGCCGGATGACAAAGGGCTGCAGAGCCCCGGAAGGAACGGCAGTCGCGGAATAGGCCTTAAGGCCTTGCCCGCCCGCCGTGCGCAACGACAGGGCAAAACGCTCACCCTCGAAGACGCAGCACTCCACCCGCAGCAGTATCCCTTGCGGATCGGCGACGACGTGTTCCGGGCGCACAAGCAGGGGACGGCTCGGCCCGGCGGTTTGCCGGAAGGCTGCCTCGATCGCCTGCCAAGGCACCAGACGCGAGCGCTGATCAGCCAGAGCCAGATCGAGGATGCCCCCCTGCCCGATCAAGCCGCCGACGATCCGCCCTTGCGGCCGCGCGTAGATTTCTTCTGGCGAAGCCACCTGCATCAACCGGCCCTCGGACATGACGGCGATATCGGTTGCCAGCGCCATCGCCTCGCTCTGATCGTGGGTCACATAGATCATCGTCGCACCGGAACGGGCGTGGAATTCGCGAAACGTTTCCTCCATCGCCGCCTTCAAGTGCCGGTCGAGATTGGCGAGCGGCTCGTCCAGCAGGACCACGTCGGGTGAGCTGACCAGGCAGCGAGCCAGTGCCACGCGCTGCCTCTGGCCGCCGGAGAGATCGGCCGGCCGTCGCGTCGCGAAATCCGCCAGCCGCACGACGCCGAGGGCGTCGCGAACCCGGCTTTCCCACGCAGTACCGGTGACGCCGCGGACCTTCATCGGATAGCCGACATTTTCCGCCACCGTCATATGCGGCCAGAGGGCATAGGACTGGAAGACCATCGCCATATTGCGTTTTTCCGGCGGCAGCGATCCGCCGCCATCCGCAAGCGTTCGCTCACCGAGAACGATCGATCCATCTGTCGGCTGCTCAAACCCGGCGATCATCCTGAGCACCGTCGTCTTGCCGCAGCCGGACGGCCCGAGCAAGGCAAGGAAACCGCCTTCACGCACCCGCAGCGACACGTCGGAAACCGCAGGCCTGCCGGTGCCGAAATCCTTGCTGAGGTGATTGAGAATCAGTTTCGCCACGGCAGCACACCTTTCGGCAGACGTTTCGCCAGCAATTCAAGCACCAGCATCAGGAGGATGACCATCACGACGACGACAACCGACAGCGCCGAGGCGAGATCGGAGCTGCCACTGTCATCCAGATTGAAGATCGCGACGCCAAGCGTCTGCGTGCCCGCCGTCCAGAGCAAAGCCGAGACCGTCAGTTCACTGCAGGCAATCAGGAAGACGAGAACGACGGAGGCACCAGCCGCTGGCGCGATGAGGGGAACGAGAATATCGCGCATCCGTCGCAGGAAGCCTGCTCCGGAAAGCCGGGCCGCCTCTTCGAGAGAGGGGTCGACCTGGAGAAAGGCGCTTGCCACCGGTTTGAGGCTGACCGCAAAAAAACTGGAAAAATAGGCAATCAGGATGATCCAGATCGTCCCATAGATCGAGACATTCAGCAGAGGCAGCGGCGCTGCGAACAACAGGATGAAGGCGACCGCGAGCACGATGCCCGGAAGCGCGTAGGGAATTTCGATCAGGCCGGCGATGATATTCGCGAGCTTTCCCGGACGGCGCGCGAGAAGATAGGCGGTGAGCACCGTCGTCAACAGCAGGCCGCAGGCGGTCGTTCCAGCCAGAAACAGCGAATTTGCAAAGGCCGTTACCGTCACCGACTGCCGGAACAGGATTTCCCGATAGGCCCCCAGTGACATCGTCTGAAAATTCAGCGGGACGCCGTAGGCTGGCACAAGGGAACTGGCGATCAGCGCAGCAAGTGGCGCGACCAGCACGAAGAACAGGATGGCGCAAAAGGCACCTTCCGTCAGGATGCGGAAAGGACCGAGCGAAAAGGCGGCATTTTTGCCCGAAAGCCCGATGATCCGGTAATCCCTGCCCTTCAATACCCATTGCTGAACGGTCAGACCGAGGCCGGCGATCATGGCAATCACCATGGAGAGTTGCGCCATCTCCGCGAAGGTCCCGGCACCGAAACTGGAAAGCCGGCTGTAGATCAGCGTCGGTAGAACGAAGATCGAAGCGGGAATGCCGAGGATGGCCGGGATGCCGAAATTGCCGACGCCGGAGACGAAGGCGATGGCCGCCCCTGCAATCAGGCTGGGCATTGCGAGCGGCAGGATGATGTCGCGGAAAACCCGCAAGGGGGAGGCTCCGGCCAGCCGCGCCGCCTCCACGCCATCGCGCGGCAGGGAGGCAAGGCCGGCCTTCAGCGCCAGGAACACCAGCGGCGCATGCTGGACGCCAAGCAGAAGCGCGATCCCACCCAGCGAATAAAGCGGCTGCGGACTGCCGAGCGGCGGCGCAATCCCCAGCGTCTTCAACAACGGGCTGGCGGGACCGGACATCTGCACCCAGGCAAGAGCCGTCACTTGCGGCGGGATCATCATCGGCAGCACGAAAGCGAAACTGAAGAAGCCCTTGCCGCGAAAGTCGGTCAGCGTGACCACGAAGGCGAAGGCCGCGCCCAGCAGGACCGAAATCACCATGCCGCCGACGGACGTCGTCAATGTATTGCGGATCGCGGCCCAGGTCGCCGGTTCGGCAAACAGGCCAGTGGTCTTGCCTTCAAGCGTAAAACGCAGGCCGGCATAGAGCAGACGCGCGAGTGGCAGCCCGCTCAACAGGAAGACGGCGATGACGACAACAGGGAGCAGCCAGACCGGCTGGCTGCTCCCGCGGGCGGAAAGCTTGGGCATCAAGACGGGTCAGTTGGTACCGAAGATGCCGGAGAAGGTCTTCAAGTCTTCCTCGGAGTTCTTGACCGCAGCGGCGGCATCGATCGGCAGAACCTTGATACTGTCGCGTGCCGGGAAACCTGCCGGCAGGGCGACGCCGTTGCGTGCCGGGATGTAGCCGAGCTTGACGGAAACCTGCTGGCCCTCATCGGACAGCAGGAAATCGACGAATTTCTTGGCCGCTTCGACGTTCTTTGCCGTCTTCAGGATGGCAACCGGCTCGGTGACCGCGCTGACACCCTCGGTCGGGAAGACAAACTCGACCGGCGCGCCCTTGGCCTTCTCGCGGATCGCCATGAAATCGACGACCATGCCGTAGGCCTTCTCGCCGGTCGCGACCGCCTTCAGGACGCCGCCATTGCCGCCTGCAGCCGTCGCGCCGTTTTCGGCGAGCGCTTTGTAGTAATCCCAGCCGAAGCCGTCGATCCCGGTCAGCGTCTGCGCATGGATGAGGGCTGCACCCGAAGTCAGCGGGCTCGGCATGGTCATCAGACCCTTGGCCTCCGGCTTGACCAGATCCTTCCAGCCCATCGGCTTCATCGCCACCGACGTGTTGTAGATGATGCCGGTGGTGATCATCTTGGTCGAATAATAGGCGCCGTCGGCGTCATAGAGCGCAGCGTCGAAATTCACCGCTTCCGGCGACTTGTACTCCAGAAGCTGGCCGGCTTCCTTCATGCGCTGGAGCGTCACCGTATCGGCGATCAGCAGCACGTCGGCGACCGGGTTGCCGGCTTCGATTTCGGCCAGCAGCTTGGCCATGATCTTGGTCGTTCCGTCACGCACCCATTCGACGTCCACGCCCGGATTGGCGGCCTTGAAGGCGTCGACGGTCGCCTGCGCGTCTTCGTTCGGCTGGCTGGTGTAGAGAACCAGGTTTTCAGCTTGCGCCGAAACGGCGATCAGGCTGGAGGCGACGAGTGCGGTGAATGCGCAAAGCAGCTTCTTCATCGGGCTTGATCCTTCTTGAGCGGAGAGCACCGATGGATAGTGGCGGCAGTTGACAGGGATGTGACACCAACGGCTCTCGGCAGCGTGCACCAACGTCGCACAAGGGTCGGAGGATACCGTAGCCGGCGTGGCAGGTGACATATCTGGGTCGATTCGGCTTCAAGCGGCTAAACCGGTTGATAATATTAGTAATATCTGCGACTCGAGAGTCGGGCGCAGCGTGCGGGGTCAGGGGGACATCGATGAGCAAGAGTACGCCATGGGGCGCGCGGCTGCGCTATGAGTTCGACAAGAGCATGGCCGCCGGGCCGATCGCGCTGATCGGCTGGCTGACGGTCATTTCGCTGTTCGTCATCGTCGTTGCCGGCGCCTTTCTCGCCATCACCAGGATCGCGCCGGAGGGCGGCGAGCCCGTGAGCTTCATCGAAGGCACGTGGGAATCGCTGATGCGAACCTTCGACGCGGGAACGATGGGCGGCGATACGGGCTGGGGTTTTCGCGGCGTCTCGCTGGTCGTTACAGTTGCCGGCATCTTCGTCTTCTCCGCCTTGATCGGCGTGCTCAGTTCCGGTCTGGAGAACAAGCTGGAGGAACTGCGCAAGGGGCGCTCCCAGGTGCTGGAGAACGACCACACCATCATCCTCAACTGGTCTCCTTCGATCTTCGACGTCATCTCCGAACTGGTCATCGCCAACACTAGCCGCAGGAAGCCGCGCATCGTCATCATGGCCAGCAAGGACAAGGTGGAGATGGAAGACGAGATCGCCACCAAGGTGGCTGATCTGAAGAACACCAAGATCATCTGCCGCAGCGGCGACCCGACCGACCTCTATGACCTCAGCATCGTCAATCCGCAGACATCCCGCTCCGTCATCGTACTCTCGCCTGAGGGCGACGATCCGGATTCGCAGGTGATCAAGAGCGTGCTCGCGCTCGTCAACGATCCCAACCGCCGGACCAAACCCTATCAGATCGCCGCCGAAATCCGCGACAGCAAGAATGCCGACGTCGCCCGCATCGTCGGTGGCAACGAATTGCAGCTCATCCTGGCCGACGACCTGATTTCCCGCATCGTCGTGCATTCCAGCCGGCAATCGGGGCTCAGCGCCGTCTATTCCGAACTGCTCGATTTCGACGGCTGCGAAATCTACACGCTGGAGCAGCCCGGCATCACCGGCAAGAGCTTTGCCGCCGCCGTCATGGCCTATGAGACCTCGACGTTGATCGGGCTTTGTGACGAAGAAGGCAAGGTGCATCTCAATCCGCCGCCGGGCCGCATGTTCAAGCAGGGCGAGCGTGCCGTCATCATCGCCGAGGACGATGCGGCGATCAAATCCGGCAACAGTGAAATTCATATCGAGAAGGACGCGATCCTGCCCGCCGAAGCACGCGACGCGGGACCGGAGCGAACGCTGCTCCTCGGCTGGAACCGGCGCGGACCGATCATTACCTTCGAACTGTCGCGCTATGTCGCCCCCGGCTCTCTGCTGACGATCGCAGCCGATACGCCGGAACTGGAGGACGACATCAAGGCCCTCAAGGTTGCCAACGGCAATATGGCCGTCGACTACCACGTGATAGACACGAGTAGCCGCGCCGAACTCGAGGCGCTCGACATTCCCGGCTACGACCATGTGCTCGTTCTCGGCTACAGCGACCACATGGCACCGCAGCCGGCTGACACCCGCACGCTGGTGACGCTGTTGCAGTTGCGCAAGATCGCCGAACAGGCGGGCCGGCATATCAGCGTCGTCAGCGAGATGACCGACGTGCGCAACCGGGAACTGGCGGAAGTAACCCGCGCCGACGATTTCGTCGTCAGCAACAAGCTGGTGAGCCTGATGCTGGCCCAAGCCTCCGAAAACGAATCCATGGCCGCCATCTTCGATGAACTGCTCGACGAGGACGGGTCGGAAATCTACATGCGCCCGGTCAGCGACTATGTGGCGATCGGCGAACCGGTGACCTTCTACACGATCTGCCTCGCCGCCTTGCGCCGCGGCGAAGTCGCGATCGGCTATCGCCGGCAGCGCGGCGGCGACCCGGATTTGCGCAAGCTCGGCGGCGTTACCGTCAATCCTGCGAAATCGGAAAAGCTGCTCTACAGCGAAATCGACCGTGTCATCGTCCTTGCCAAGGATTGAACAGGCGCGACGCGATGATGGGCGGCGGTTTTCCAGTGGCCGCCCCTTTCCTTTTCGCTGAGCGGCGCTAGCTTCGCCGCGTCTGCGCCTTCTCAAATCGATTGGGATATCATCATGGAATATCGTCTTCTCGGCCGCTCCGGCCTCAAGGTTTCGACACTGACCATCGGTACTATGACCTTTGGCGGCAAAGGCTGGGCGAAGACCGTCGGTGACCTCGGCGTCAACGACGCGCACAAGCTCGTCGATCTCTGCCTCGATGCCGGCGTCAACCTGATCGATACGGCGGATGTCTATTCGCAAGGCGTCTCGGAAGAAATCATCGGTGAAATCACCGGCGGCAAGCGCAAGAACGGGGTGCTGATCGCAACCAAGGCCCGGTTCCCGATGGGCGACGGCCCGAACGACGCCGGCTCCTCCCGGCACCATCTGATCCGCGCCTGTGAGGCGAGTTTGAAACGTCTGAAGACCGATGTCATCGATCTCTATCAGTTGCACGAATGGGACGGTCAGACGCCGCTTGAGGAAACAATGGAAGCGCTCGACCTGCTCGTGCGCCAGGGCAAGGTCCGCTATATCGGCTGCTCGAATTTCTCCGGCTGGCACATCATGAAGGCGCTTGGGGTCAGCGCGGTCGATCACCTCCCGCGCTTCGTCAGCCAGCAGATCCACTACACGCTCGAAGCGCGCGACGCCGAATATGAACTCCTGCCGATCTCGATCGACCAGGGCCTCGGCGTCCTGGTCTGGAGCCCGCTGGCCGGCGGTCTTCTCTCCGGCAAACACCGGCGCAACAAGACGGCCGCAGGTTCGCGGCAACTCGCCGGCTGGGACGAGCCGCCGATCCGCGACGAGGACCGCCTCTGGATCATCGTCGACACCCTCGTCGATATCGCTGCAAGCCACAACATTTCCGCCGCACAGGTGGCGCTCGCCTGGCTGATCGGCCGCAAGGCCGTCACCTCCGTCATCATCGGCGGCCGCACCGAAGCCCAGTTCAAGGACAACCTCGCGAGCGCCGACTTCGTGCTCACCGACGAAGAACGCCGCCGCCTCGACGCCGTCAGCGCCCCGCCGGTGCTCTATCCCTACTGGCACCAGCTACGCACCGCCAAGGACCGGCTCGGCGACGCGGATTTATCGCTGCTGGGACCGCATATCTGAAACCGGGTCAAATCGTCGTCAGCAGCAGGTTTAGTTCCGATTTCGAAGATGTCGGCCGCCGCGGATTGGCGGAACGGCATCCAAATGGGAGCGCGTCCACATGCCCTATGCCGTTCGACGTGCTCCCGGATGCAATCTTCGAGGCGGCCGTCGCCTGCCTCGAAGACAAAGTTAGGCCGCCAGAGCTTCCTCGCCGATCAGCCCGCCGAGGCGGGAAATCCCCTCCTCGATCATCGCCTCGTCGGCGCAGGAGAAGCTGACGCGGCAGGTGTTGGCGCCGGAACCATCGGCAAAGAATGCCTTGCCGGGCACGAAGGCGACCTTGGCCGTCGCCAGCGATTTGGCCAGCAGCTCGGCTCCGTCCATGCCGGCGGGCAAGGTCAGCCAGACGAACATGCCGCCCTCCGGCACGGTCCAGCTGACACCGCTCGGCATGTATTTGGCCAAGGCGGCCAGCATCGCGTCACGCCGCTTGCTGTATACGGCCTTGAGTTTGGCCACCTGCTTGTCGAAGCCCCGCTCGGCGACATGGCAGATGGCCATCTGGTTGATGGTCGAGGAATGCAGGTCGGCCGCCTGCTTCATCAGCACGAGCTTGCGGATGACGGTGTTGGAGGCACAGACCCAGCCGACGCGCAGGCCGGGCGCCAGCGTCTTGGAGAAACTGCCGCAATAGATCGTGCGGGTTTCGTTGATCGAGCCCTTGCGGGCGATCTCGAGCGCCAGGATCGGCGGCACGGCTTCGCCGTCGTAACGCAGCGACTGATAGGCGGCATCTTCGATAACCGCGATGTCGAGTTCTTCTGCAAGTTCAAGAACCTTTTCGCGCGCAGCCAGGTCGAGCGTTTCACCGGTCGGGTTGGCGAACTCGGCCGACATATAGGCGAACTTCGCCCGGCCGCCGGCCTCAGTGGCCGCATCGCGGTAGGTCTGCGGCGTGCGATTGCCGGACGGCGACAGCTGGTCGTAGGCGGGTTCATAGGCATTGAAGGCCTGCAGCGCGCCGAGATAGGTCGGCCAGGTCACCAGCGCCGTATCGTTCGGCGACAAAAAGAGTTTGCCGAGATAGTCGAGCGCCTGCTGCGAGCCGGAGGTGATCAGGATGTTCTCCGGTTCGCAAGGGATGCCGATGGCGGCCATGCGACCGGCAAGCCATTGCCGCAGCGGCAGGTAGCCTTCGCTCACCGAATATTGCAGGGCAGCACTGACGGTCGGTCCGCCGAAGATGTCGGCATAGGCAGCCTTGAAGTCCTCGTCCGGAAACAGTGCCGGGTCGGGAATACCGCCGGCGAACGAGATGATGTCCGGCCGGTCCAGCAGTTTCAGCAGTTCGCGGATTTCCGAAGCGCGCATCCGTGAAGATCGCGTCGCGAATATCTTTTCCCAATCGAGCATGGAAGTTTCCTCAGATTATGATTTTGCTGGAACACAACACGACCAGCCTATTAAGTCAATAATACTGACCTATATTTCGACGCCTAGCCACCTTTTCTCGCCCTGTTCTGCTGATGGTGGTAGCCAAAACAACTCGATGACGGGCGTGCCAGCTGTTCTCAGCGCAATGTGCAACGGTGCCGGCCAACGCCATTGACCAGCGAAAAAATGCGCCAAATGGCGCCAATTCGAAATGATGACAATTCATGAGGACAGGCATGGCGTTCAACGGCGATTTGATCGCCCGGGCAAGACTGCCTTCGGGCACCTGCCTGCGAAACCTCCTCGGTTGCGGAGGATTGGATCAGGCCTCGTGGTGCCCAAACATGCTCAAGGCCAGCAGCAACACGATAGCGCCGAGGATCAAGGCGTCGAACAAGGCGAAGTGGTAGAAGAACGTCTCCATCACAGTATCCTCCTGCCGGTTATAATACTGCAAAAGCCTAAATGTTCCAAATATTACCGATTGACGGCTACAAACAAATGGAAACGCCGGAGATTTCTCTCCGGCGTTCAGTATAGAGCAGGCGCAACAGATTAATGCTGCCTTGCAGCAAAATTAGTTCTTCGCCTTGTCGACCAGCTTGTTCTTGCCGATCCACGGCATCATGCCGCGCAGCTTGGCGCCGACTTCCTCGATCTGATGGTTATCGTTCATGCGGCGGATGCCCTTGAAGCGGGCGGCACCCGAACGGTATTCCTGCATCCAGTCGGAGGTGAACTTGCCGGTCTGGATGTCGTGCAGGACGCGCTTCATCTCAGCCTTCGTCTCAGCCGTGATGATGCGCGGGCCGGTGACGTATTCACCCCACTCGGCCGTGTTGGAGATCGAGTAGTTCATGTTGGCGATACCGCCTTCATAGATCAGGTCGACGATCAGCTTTACTTCGTGGAGGCACTCGAAATAGGCCATTTCCGGGGCATAACCGCCTTCAACCAGGGTTTCGAAGCCGGCGCGGATCAATTCGACAAGACCGCCGCAAAGAACGACCTGTTCGCCGAAGAGGTCGGTTTCGCACTCTTCCTTGAAGTTGGTTTCGATGATGCCCGAACGGCCGCCGCCGACGCCGCAGGCGTAGGAGAGAGCGAGGTCAAGCGCGTTGCCCGAGGCATTCTTCTCGACGGCAACGAGGCACGGAACGCCGCCGCCCTTCTGGTATTCGCCGCGAACCGTGTGGCCCGGGCCCTTCGGCGCGATCATGACGACGTCGAGGGTGTCCTTCGGCTCGATCAGGCCAAAATGAACGTTGAGGCCGTGCGCGAAAGCGATTGCAACACCGTCGCGGATGTTCGGAGCGATTTCGGCCTTGTAGATGTCGGCCTGCAGTTCGTCCGGCGTCGCCATCATGATGAGGTCGCCCCACTTGGCCGCGTCGGCAACGGTCATGACCTTGAAGCCATCGGCTTCGGCCTTCTTGATGGTGGCCGAACCGGCCTTCAGGGCGATGACGACGTTGTTGGCGCCGGAGTCCTTCAGGTTCAGCGCATGGGCGCGGCCTTGGCTACCATAACCGACGATAACGACGTTCTTGGACTTGATGAGGTTGAGATCGGCATCACGATCGTAATAGACGCGCATTGTAATTTCCTTCCCTTTGCTTGTCTCTTCCAGATACTTCCGGCCATCCTCTAGGGCTGGACCGAACCCTTTTCACGGCCGTAGAGGCGCAGGAAGGCCGAAACCGCCCGCTCCGCTCTTCGTCCGAAATCCTTGGCCATGCGGCCGCTATCCTCGCCGAGCAGCATGCGCAGATGCAGATCGGAAACGATCAGGCCATAGAGCGTATCATAGGCCTCGTCACGATCGTCGAACGCAAGCAACCCGGCACTACGCCCCGCTTCCAGCAACGCCCCCGCCCGCTTGCCAATTTGCCGCCGGCCGCGTTCCTGCAGCATCGATCCAAGCCTGGAGCCTTCCCGGCTCGCCTGCCCGATCGCCAGCCGGTTCAACGCCAGCGACACGTCGCCCGCCAGAACCTCCAGCAGGTCGCTCGCGAAGAGAACCAGATGCTCCCGCAACGTCACTGCCGTCAATATCCCGGCGTTATCTTCGAACGTGCGGACCTTGCTCGCCTGGTAGCCGATCATCGCCGACAACAGACCGTCGCGATCACCGAACCATTTGTAGAGGCTTTCCTTCGAACAGTTGGCCGCCCGCGCCACGCCTGCCGTCGTCAAGGCCTTCTCGCCGCCATCGACAAGCAACCGCAACGCGCTGTCCAGAACGGCGTTCTGGCGCGGCGAATAATCCGGCTGATGCGGGTGGGCGGCAAGCTGCAAAAATCCATCTCCATTCACAGTACCGTACGGTACGGTTCGCTGCTTATGCCGCAAAGCGTAAGGGCGGTCAAGGCTCTTAGAGAAGGAAATTGAGCCCCACTTTCTTACGAAGACAGCGCGCCTTGATGCCGAATATTGCCCAACCGCCAAACGTATTGAAGACAGCCAAGACAAACCCCAAAAATGGATACCTGGCATCCTTCCATCCAGGTTTCGCTTCAAGACAGGCTCCGCTAGTTTGCGGCTGCCAACATGCCCTCTCCCCGGAGTTTTCATGCCTCACCTGACTACAGCCGCCACGCTCCTGACCGCTGCCCTGATGCTGATGCCCGTGTCGGCCGCGGCTCAATCCGATGAAGAGGTCTATAACCGGATCGAAGCCCTGCATGGCAATGCCGGAGACCTCGCCGAACCGCTGTTGAGCCTGGTGGAAGCCATGGGCAATGGCGATGCGGCAACAATCGCCGGTCTCGCCGAATATCCGTTGCGGGTCGCTGCCAATGGCGAAAGCTACGACATTCAGAACGCCGACGATTTCGTTGAAAATTTTGACGCTCTCATCACGCCGGAAACGCGCGAGGCCGTTGCAAATCAGAAATATGACCAGCTCTTCGTCAACAGCGACGGCGTCATGCTGGCGGACGGCGCGGTCTGGATGAGCGGCATCTGCGACAACGACGATTGCAGTTCATCCCATTGGGCTGTGACCAGCATCAACAACTGAGGCTGCCGGGAGGAACCATGCGTCCTGACTTCATCGCCGTGGCGGCCGTGATCGCCCTTGTCACCGCAACAACAGGCTTTGCCGCCGATCTTGCGCCCTATGCCGGCACCTGGGATTGCGAGGTTTCGACCTTCACCTTCACCGGTGACACCTATGATGCAGGCGAAGGCCCGATGCCGATCCGCAAGGTCGAAAAAGTCGATGGCAGCTACGTCCTGTCCTTCGACGACGGGTACCAGATCAGCCTGTCGGGCGTCACCGACACCGCGATGCCATGGCTCTCGATGGCGAGCGGCGATCAGTTTGAGTGCAAGCGCGTCAAATAAGGCACCGCGACGCCTATCGCTCGGCGTGCCCGTCAGCCGATCCATCGCGCATGGCCTCTTTTTGCGTAATCAGCCGCGCGCTATGCTGGCCGCTGAGGTAGCTCCACAGCCAACTCCAGGCAACGGCGAAGCGGCTGCGTGTGCCGATGAGGAAGTAGATATGGGCGATCCCCCATATCCACCAGGCGAGCGTCCCGTTCACCTTGATGCGTCCGAAATCGATGATCGCTGATCGCTTGCCGATCGTTGCCAGGCTGCCCTGGTGGCGATAGCGGAAACCGGCGGGCTCCGTCTGGCCATTCAATCTGGCACGGATGACCTGTGCGACGAAAGCGCCCTGCTGCTTTGCCGCCGGCGCGATACCCGGCACCGGGGTGCCGTCCTCCCGCAAGACAGAAGCCGTATCGCCGATGATGAAGATATCCGGATGCCCGGATGCGGTGAGGTTCTTCTCGACGATTGCGCGGCCGGCACGATCCGCCTCGATGCCGAGCCATCGGGCGGCGGGCGAGGCCTGAACCCCCGCTGCCCAGACCATCGTGCGACACGCAATGAAATTGTCGTCTATCGTGACTCCGGCCTCGGTGCACGACGTTACCCTCTGGCCGGTGCGCACTTCGACGCCGCGTTTTTTCAACGCCCGATGCGCATAGGCCGATAGGTCTTCGGAAAATCCCGGCAGCACACGCGGCCCGGCCTCCACAAGAATCACCCGCGTTGTCCGGGTATCGACGCGGCGAAACTCCTTCGGCAGGGTCGACTGCGCGAGTTCGGAGATGATGCCCGCCAGTTCGACGCCGGTGGGGCCGGCGCCGATGATGGTAAACGTCAAAAGCGCTTCGCGCACCGCCGGATCGGTCTCGATTTCCGCCCGCTCGAACGCGAGCAGCAGGCGCCTGCGAATGGTCGTCGCATCCTCCAGCGTTTTCAGACCCGGGGCGACCGCCTCCCACTCGTCTTTGCCGAAATACGTATGGGTCGCACCGGTCGCCAGCACCAGCATGTCGTAAGGGATGGCCTTGCCGTTCGTCAGCCTGATGGTTTTCGCCGCCGCATCGACACCGTCGACCTCCGCCAGAATCGTCGTCACGTCGGGCCGATCGCGATATAGCCGGCGGATCGGCCATGCGATCTCCGAGGTTGCCAGAAGCGTCGTGGCCACCTGATAGAGAAGCGGCTGGAAAAGATGATGATTCCGCTTGTCGACGAGCGTGATGTCGAGGGCCGCACCGTTTAAGTCATTGACCAATTGAAGGCCGCCGAATCCGCCTCCGACGACCACCAGATGATGAGGCTTCGATGCTGGCATGACGCAATCTCCATTCGCCCCCAGTGTCTGCGCTCAGTTAGCCTCGCACAACTGCGCTGTCGGAATGGCTGCCCTGTTGAAACGTCATCCAACCCGGCAGCAGGCGCGAGGAAATCGCGCCGGACGCACTCGATGAGGAGCGAAAGAGAGAAGCGGTACTCGGCTCACCGCGCGTAATCCACCGGCACCGCCATCCCGCTCTTCAGCACCTCCATCGAAATCGAGGCCGAGACGTCGAACAGTTCCACCTTGCGGACGATCTGCTTGTAGATCACGTCGTAATGCTCGACACGCGGCAGTACGACTTTCAGGATGTAGTCGTAGTTGCCGGTCAGCCGGTGCGCCTCGACGATCTCGGGAATATCGGCGATCACCTTGCGGAAGATGTCGATCCAGTCGTCGGAGTGGTGAGCGGTCTTGATGAGGGCGAAGACGGTTGTCGGTACGCCCATCTGGTCGCGATCGAGCACCGCGATCCGGCGGGCGACATAACCGGCCTCCTCCAGCCGCTGAATGCGCCGCGAGCAGGCTGAGAGCGACAAGTTCACCTTTTCGGCAAGCTCACCGACCGACAGGCTAGCGTCCTCCTGCAACAACGACAGAATCTTCCGGTCTCTTTCGTCCAGCACGCCATGATCTCCTTTGCGGGTTGGCACAAGCGAGAAAAATTTGCACCAAAGTTAAACATCGTGCAAAAAGTAGGCGCAAAAGGCCGCAATGTCACGAAACAAAGCGAACACTTTCCGCCTCGCCTCGGCGACAATCTCTTCATCGGAAAACAAAGCGGAACAGGAACAGCATCATGCGCAAGATCGGCCTCATCGGTGGAATGAGCTTCGAAAGCTCGGCAGTTTATTACCGCATGATCAACGAAGCCGTGCGCGAACGGCTCGGCGGCCTGCATTCCGCCGAAGTCATGCTGCATTCTGTCGATTTCCAGAGCATTGTCGACCTGCAGAAGGCCGGCCGCTGGGACGACGCCGCCAAGCGACTGTCGGAAGTCGCACAGGGCCTCGAGGCCGCAGGTGCCGCCTGCGTGCTGATCTGCACCAATACCATGCACCTGATCGCCGACGCGGTTCAGTCGTCGATCTCGGTTCCGCTGATCAACATCATCGACCAGACCGCCGCATCGATGAAGGCCGCCGGCATCAAGCGCCCGCTGCTCCTGGCGACGCGCTACACGATGGAGCATGGCTTCTACACCGGCCGCATGGCGACCCATGGCATCGACGTCATGGTTCCGAACGCCGAGGACCGCACCCTCGTGCATGACATCATCTTCAACGAGCTCTGCGCCGGTGACGTCCTCGACACTTCCCGTCAGGCGCTGATGACAGTCATCGAGCGCGCCAAAAGTGAAGGCGCCGACGCGATCATCCTTGGCTGCACCGAGATCTGCCTGATCCTCGACCCGCACAACCTGCCCCTGCCCGGCTTTGATTCCACCGCGATCCATGCCGAGGCGGCCGTTGATTTTGCGCTGAAAGGTTTATCGCAGCTCGGTCAACAGGCGGCCTGACGTCGTTGTAATTATTTGACTCAGTCAACTAATTCATGGCAATCTCCCAAACAAGGAGAATGCCATGAACACACACGCGACCTTGCATGATCCGCAGCCGGCCGACCGCATCGAGACCGTGCGTGCCTTCAACCGCTTCTACACCAATCAGCTGGGCCTGCTCGGCCGCGCCTTCCTCGACAGCCGGTTTACGCTGACCGAAGCGCGCATCATCTACGAACTGGCGGCCCGACCCGGTCTGCCGGCAAAAAAGCTGATCGAGGAACTGCATCTCGACCCCGCTTATCTCAGCCGCATCCTGAAAAAATTCCGCAACGACGGGCTGCTTCTTACCAGGCCGGACCCGCAGGACCAGCGCAGCCAGCTGCTTGAACTGACCGCAGAGGGTGTGTCGCAGGCCCGCATCCTTGCCGTCCGCTCCCGTGAGGAGATCGCGGCCATGCTCTCGCTGCTCAACGCCGCACAGCAGGAAACGATCGCTACCGCCATGGGCCGGATCGAGACGCTCCTTTCGGCGCCGGCGACGAGAGACTTCATCCTTCGCCCGCACCAGCCCGGCGACATCAGCTGGGTTCTCGACCGACAGACGAAGCTTTACATCGAGGAATATGGCTGGAACGGCGAATATGAAGGGTTGGCGATGCGGATCGCCGCCGATTTCATCCAGAATTTCAAACCCGGCCGCGAATTCTGCTGGATCGCGGAATTCGGCGGCGAGATCGCCGGTTCGGTGTTTCTGGTCGATGCTGGCGGCGGCACGGCCAAGCTGCGGCTGCTCTATGTCGAGCCCTTCGCCCGCGGCCTCGGCATCGGCCGCGCGCTGGTTCACCAGTGCGTCGCCTTTGCCCGCGATGCCGGCTACGAGACGCTGACGCTGTGGACCAACGACGTTCTCGTCAGCGCCCGCAAGATCTACGAGGCCGAGGGCTTCGTTCTTGTTGCAGAGGAAAGGCATCACAGCTTCGGAAAGCACCTGAACGGCCAGACCTGGCAGCTCGGTCTCTGATAGCCGCGGGGAGGTCGAGCAGAAACTACGCCATACCGCTGAGCAGGCTGAGGTCCTCTTGCCACTTGCATTCCGTCAGGCCGACGGGCCCGAAGGGATCGATCAACGTGCCGGCCACGATCGACGCCAGCAGCCCGGGCATCGGCGGCACCTTCGCGATGGTGGAGACAAGCCAGTCGCGCACCCAGGCAATGGCGTTGGAATCCGACTGGTAGAAGGGCGTGAACGCGAGCGACAGGAGCTGGAACAGCCGCACGTGATTGCGGCGCGCCCGGGCATAGGCCGCAAGCGCCAACGGGATGTCAGCGTAGCGCGCCAGCGCGTGGCTGAGCGCCGCCGCATCGAGCAGCGCCATATTGGCGCCCTGCCCCAATTGCGGGCTGGTCGAATGGGCGCTGTCGCCGATGAAGACCAGCCGGTCCGAAAAGGGCGGCAAGGCGGTCCGGTGCGCGTAGCGCGCCAGCGTCAGCTGATCCCAATCCTCGATCTGGTCGAGAAACGACACGCAGTCCGGCCAGTAGCCGCGGATGATCGCTTTCCACCGCTCAAGTCCAGCCGCCTTGACTGCCTCGACATCGGCAACCTTCAGGCTCCAGAAGAAAGCCACTCGCTCCGGCTCATCCCTCCGTATCCGCCCGGTCGGTAGCAAGCCGATCATCACCTTGGCCTTGTCGTAACGCTGCGACAGAGCGCTTTTGTCGTAGGCCGCGCCCTGGCCGTCGAGCGTTGCCCAGAAGGCGCCATAGGTCAGGTCGCGAATGGAAGGCGCGGTAGCGGCTTTGGCAGCCAGCATGGACCGGGCGCCGCTGGCGTCGATCACCAGATCGTAGTCGCCAACCACACCTTCGGCATTTTTCAGCACGGCGCGATCACCGCGCATTCCGGTTGAGGCAATATCGGTGCCGGTGCGTATCCGGATGCCGTCGGCAACGGCCGCATCATGCAGCGTGCTGAAGAGCGCGGCCCGCTGCACCGCAAGACCGTAACGCCCGCCCGGGGCTGCGTCATAGCGCACGTCGAGTACGGTCCGCCCGCTGTTGGCATCGGCGCCGTGCAGCCGGTCGATGCGGCTGCCGATGGCATGGATGGTATCGAACAGCCCAAGCGCGTTCAGAACAGTCAGCCCTGTCGGCTGCATCAAAAGTCCGGACCCGACTGGCGCCGGCGTCTCGAACCGTTCGAGAATTTCAACCCGATGACCGGCGCGCGACAGGAAAAGGGCCGCTGCAAGACCTGCCGGTCCCGCTCCCGCCACGCCGATATCGAGTTGTTTCATCAATGCCTATCCAGATGTCGTCCCCGTCGGCATCTGTAACAGTCCGGGCCGCGAACCGTCCAGCCGCATCAGCGCTGTCAGATCGTCACACAGCCGTCGCGTCATATTCGGACCGCGCCGCCCGGATCGCATCATGGTGCGCCTTCGACCAGTCGACCAGCCCTTTGACAAGCACGAGGAAGGACTGCCCCAGCGGCGTCAGCCGATATTCGACGCTCGGCGGCTGGGTCGGAAAGACCTCGCGGCCGATATAGCCGTCGCGTTGCAGGTCGCGCAGCGTCTGGGTCAGCATGCGCTGGGAGATATCCGGGATCAGCCGGCGCAACGCCGAAAAGCGCATCGGTCCGTCGGCCAGCGCCAGGATCATCAGAGTGTTCCATTTGCCGCCGATATTGTCGATGACGTCGCGCACCGGGCAATCCTCACGGGAAAAAGCCATCCCCATGACGACGATCACCCGTTCGCCCACCGTCTTGCCTGCCACCTTGTTCATGGGCCGGTTCCCTTCACGTAACCACCGCAGAAAAAACTGCCTCCTTTACATCCGCCAGACGATAACGAAATAAGAGAAGGTCTCATTTGGGAACCATATCTCAAACCGGATGCTTCAGCAACGCGCTGCGGCGCCGTTTGACAAGCAAAGGAAGCATCATGTCCGAAACCCTCCTCGTCACCGGTGCCGCCGGCCAGCTCGGCCGCCTCGTCCTCGATGAACTCCTCGCCTCCGGCAAGGTCTCGCCGGCCAACATCATCGCCACTAGCCGCGATGCCGCCAAGCTCGCCGACTATGCCGCCAAGGGCGTCCAGACCCGCTCGGCAAGTTTCGACGATGCCGCCTCGCTGGAGGCCGCCTTCAAGGGCGCCGACCGCATCCTGATCATCTCCACCGACGCACTGGACGAAGCCGGCAAGCGCCTGCGCCAGCACCAGACGGCCGTGGCAGCCGCGCAGAAGGCAAGCGCCAAGCATATCCTCTACACCTCGATGCCGAGCCCGGAAACCTCGGTCATCCCCTTTGCGCCGGACCATCTCGGCACCGAAAACGCGATCAAGGCGACCGGCATCCCTTACACCATCCTGCGCAACGGCTGGTACATGGAAAACCTGTTCCTGGCGCTGCCGCATGCGGTCGCCGATGGCAAGTGGTACAGCGCATCCGGTGAAGGCCAGCTTGCCCATATCGCGCGGGCTGACATTGCCAGGGCGACCGCCGCGGCGCTTGCCTCCGGCGCGACCGAGAGTGCGACCTACACGCTGACCGGCGAAACCAAGCGCACGGTGAACGAAATCGCTGACGTCGTATCGAAGGTCACCGGCAAGCCGCTTGACGTCGTGCATGTCACCGACGAGCAGCTCGCAGGCGGGCTGAAGGCCGCCGGCCTCCCCGATTTCCTCATCCCCGTCATCGTCTCCTTCGACACCAATACCCGCGAAGGCCACATCGATATGGTCACCGAGGATGCCGGCACGCTTTCCGGCGAGAAGCTGGCGACGCTGGAAAGCTTCCTGAGCGCCAGCAAATCAGTATTGCTCGGCTGATCGAAGAAAGGGCTCCGCGCGAACGGGGCCCTTTTTTCATGAGAACAAACAACGTCTCAAATACCCTGCCCGCAAGCGCAGCAGAAGCGGCGAACGGTTTCCGCCATGCCGTATTGCAGTGCATCCGCAGTCAGACCGTGGCCGATCGAGACCTCGGCGAGGTTGGAAATCCGCGCCGCCAGCGCCGGCAGATTGGCAACCGTCAGGTCGTGCCCGGCATTGACGTCGAGACCAAGCCCAATTGCAAGATCGGCCGTGCGCCCCAGCTCCTCGAGAAGCACGGCACCCCGCTCGGGATCGTCGTAACAGCCGCCATAGGGGCCGGTGTAAAGCTCGATCCGGTCGGCGCCGGTCTCCCTGGCGATCGTCAGCGCCTCGATGTCCGGATCACCATCGGCAAACAGCGACACCCGAAACCCCTTCTTCTTCAGGCGTCCAACGACATTGCCGAGCAGATTGTGGTTTTTGCGGAAGTCCCAGCCGTGGTCCGAGGTCGCCTGCGCCGGATCGTCCGGTACCAGCGTTACCTGCTCGGGCTGATGGCGCTCGACAAGTTCCAGGAACTCCTCGTTCGGAAAACCTTCCATGTTGAATTCGGCCTGAGGATAAAGATCGTCGAGCAAAGCGCGGATCGGGGCGAGATCTGAGAAACGGATATGCCGCTGATCCGGACGCGGATGCACCGTCAGGCCGCTTGCGCCGGCCTCGAGCGCAATTTGCCCCAGTCCCGTCACCGATGGCCAGGGGAGATCACGCCGGTTGCGAAGCATGGCGATCGCGTTCAGGTTTACCGAGAGTTTCGCAGGCATTTCAGCACTTTCGATGGGAGATGGCGTCGTGGGTGGCCTTTTCTAGCGGTTCCTTGTTCGGCCCGCAACAAATCGGCAATCCCGAAAATGTCCCTGTCACAATAAACCGCGAGCCTGGCTCCCCTGCCTATTTCATAGGAAACTCAAGTTTCATGATTGGAGTACCTGACAAACCAGCAAAAGTCCGGTTTAATGCAGACTCAAGTACAAGCCATACGCTCCCGGTTGGTGAGCGGCGGTGCTGAAATCCCACGGAAAGATCCAAGCCGAGACCAATGAGCCTTCGTTTTTGCCGCGACATCACCGAATCGACTGTCGCTCCGGACAATGGAGCGCGGGCATCGGTGTGTTTTTCGGGGAGAACGCGTTGACGGACGAGCACGACAGGCCCGACGATCATGCCATCCACCATGCGCTGGACAGCGTTCTGTCGAGTGCTCAGTTCGCGCGCTCGGAGCGACTGCGCGCCTTCCTGAAATATGTCGTCGAAAGGGAAATCGAGGGCAATGGCCACCAGTTGAAAGGCTATACGATCGGCATAGATGTCTTCGACCGGCCGCAGGCCTTCAACGCTGACAGCGACCCCCTTGTGCGCGTCCATGCCGGCAAGTTGAGGAAACTGCTCGCGGCCTATTATGCCGCAGACGGCGCCGGAGACGCGTGGCGCATCGATATTCCGAAGGGCACCTATGTGCCTGAATACCTGCGCCAGTGGGTAGCGCCGTTCACGCAGACCGAAACGGAACGCCTGCCGGTACAGCCGCGCCGGGCCGCGTCCCGCCGGGTTCCCTGGCTGCCGGCGCCGTTGTCCTCGCCCCTGGCTCTGCTTTCCGCCCTGCCGCTGTTGATTTTCGTGCCCTTGTCCTCACCTGCCATGAGTGTGAATATCCCGGCACAGTCGCGTCTGCACGATGCGGTCCTGGAGCGTAAATTCGCCAACGATCTTCCAAAGATAACCGTGCGGTCCCAATGGCCGCGCACGAGCAGTGCCGCGCGCTTTGCCGACGCGTTCCGCACCGCCGCGTCGCACTACCGGACAATCAACTCCGTGCCCGGTACCGCGCTTTGGCAACAGTCGCAATCGGCCGCAATCGACCCGCTGGCGTTCACGATTTCCATCTCCCAGCAGAAATCGCCGGCCGGTCTGCGAATTCTGCTCACGCATGACGCTTCCTTAGAAACGCTCCACGATGGGTTTCTCGACGATGCGCGCGTGGCCGGCGAAGCGGATATTCTTTACGAGAGCCTTGCCCTTGCGGCAAAGACTTTGGCTGCAGACGGCCACATCTTTCGCTATGCGAGCGGTGCTGCAATCGACAGCCCGCTGATGGAATGCATGGTGCTGACGGACACCTACCGGCATCTGCAGACGCGCGAATCCTTTCATGAGGCCAAGGCCTGCCAGGAAAAACTGTCTGCCGATCATCGTCGGAAGCTGGCCTTCGTCATAAGCGCGGCCGCCCTGCCCTCGACGCTCATTCGCTAGCCGCCCGAAACGCATGAAGTTGATCAAAAATCCCAGATTTTATCCCTAATATTGCTAGCTATCAATTTTCGCGCCCCGCGTGTATCCTGGCCGGGCAAGTGAGGTAAAGGCCTGGTCGCTCGTCAAACAGGCACAATGGTCGCGAGTATCCATCCCCGGGCGGATGGTGTGCATGACATCGAGTGGCATAAAGGGAGGCAACCGCCGCGTCATTTCGATGCGTAACCGGCAGATTGCGATCTCCAGGAATTTCTCCCGTGCATGACCAGCGAGGGGCCGTTCACAAGATGCCAGAACAGTCGAAGACCATACATCCTGCACCGGGCCGCCGAACGGTTTCCGGCTTCCTGCCGCATCTGCCTTTGCCGGGAGCCATTTCCGACAACCACGTCGCCATCGCCGACATGGCAGACGCCTTCGGCGTCACGCATCGCACGTTGCATTTCTACGAGGAGAAGGGCCTGCTGACCGCCGATAGAATGGGGCCGATGCGGGTCTACGGCCTTGAGGACATCCGGCGGATGACCATCATCAACGCCTGCCGCGAGATCGACATGCCGATCGCCGAAATTCAGGACCTCATGCAGGCGCTGACGGCTTGCGAAAGTCAGGATGACGCCGCGCAGATATTCGAAAATGCGCTCAATGCCCGCAAGCGGGAACTGGCAGCCCAGCAATCGATCCTGCGGCGCCAGATGCAGCGGGTCAGCGAACTCCTGGAATCGGCCGCGGATGGCGATTCCAGCGGGCGTGCCGCCGTTACACCTGTCCATCTGTCGCCGATCGAAGCGAAGTGTCTTGCCTTCATGGCCGAAGGTTATCCGGCAAACCGCATCGCGAACCTGATGGACATGGACCTGACCGCTGTACTGACGCTTGAATCCGACATCATCCGCAAATTCAACGGCCACCACCGCTTTCAGGCGGTCGCCAAGGCGGTGCTAATGGGCTTCGTCGCCGCCGAGTGACCGTCAGCGCACGATCGTCAGGGTTTCGGCAGCCCGCGTGATCGCGGTATAGAGCCAGCGCTCGCGTGTATCGCGGAAGGCCCAGCTCTCGTCGAACAGCACGACGTCGTTCCATTGCGAGCCTTGAGCCTTGTGCACCGTCAGCGCATAGCCGTAGTCGAATTCATCGTAGCGCTTGCGCGTCGACCACGGAATTTCCCCTTCGACATCCTCGAAGGCGGTCTTCAACAGCTTGATCTTGGCGGCACCCCGATCCATGTCGTCGTCTTCCGGGCGGATCATCAGATTGATGCCGGGCTTCACTGTCTCCTTGGACGAGGTCATCACCTGCCAGAGCGAGCCATTGAGCAGCCCCTTGGCCGGGTCGTTGCGCAGGCAGACGAGCTTGTCGCCGGACTGCGGATAGTCGGTCGTAAATCCCTTCAATTCCCGCAGGCGCATATTGTAGCGCCGCCGTGTCTTGTTGGTGCCGACCAGCACCTGGTCGGCCTCGAGCACCAGGCTCTGCGTCACCTCGTTCTTCGAAATCACCTTGGCCGTCGTGCCGTAGTCGCCATGCATGATCTCCTTGCCCTCGCGCACATGCATGGCAAGCTGGATGATCGGATTGTCGCGCGCCTGGCGGTGAATGTCCGTCAGCAGGTAATCCGGCTCCTCGTTGGTAAAGTAGCCGCCGCCGGACACGGGCGGAAGCTGGCCGGGGTCGCCAAGCACCAGGATCGGCGTTCCGAAACTCATCAGATCCTTGCCGAGCGCCTCGTCGACCATCGAGCACTCGTCGACGATGATCAATGCCGCCTTGGCGACGGGCGACTGCCGGTTGATGGCAAACATCGGCGCGATCGAGGTCTTGCCGGTCTCCTCGTCGGAGACCTCCTCCTCGCCGCGTGGCCGATAAATCAGAGAATGGATCGTCCTGGCGTTGGTCGCCCCCTTGGAGCGCAGCACCTGTGCGGCCTTGCCGGTGAAGGCGGCAAACAGCACATCGCCATCCACGTGCTCGGCGAAATGGCGCGCAAGCGTGGTCTTGCCCGTCCCGGCATAGCCGAACAGCCGGAAGAGCGGCGAGCGCCCTTCCTTCAGCCAGCGTGAAACGGCCTTGAGGGCCTCATCCTGTTGCGGTGCGAATTCCATCGTCGATCTATTGCCCGATTCGGGCGGGCCTGTCGCCCGGCTTGCACCTGAAGCCTCTGCCGGCACCCCGCCCGCGCGTTCAAAAAATTCGGACGTGTAGCGAAACACCGCAAGAAACTGCCACACGCCGCGCATATCGCAAGGATACCGCCCATGATAATAATCCCCTCCGAGCCGCCTCCCAAGCGCTGCCTGTTCTGAATTCCGAAAGTGCCGATGTGAGACCTGATCCTGCCGAAGACCCGTCCGCACCCGTAACGTCGGGTATCGGCCGCTGGCATGCCGCATTGCAATGGGGTCTGCTGCTCCTTCTCTCGGCCATTCTTGCCGGCTGTCTTGAACTCACCGGCATTCCCGCAGCTCTCCTGATGGGCCCCATGGTGGCCGGCGCCGTCGTCGGCATGAACGGCGGCACGATCCGCCTGCCGCGGCCGGCGCTTCTTTGTGGCCAGGCGCTGATCGGCACGATGATCGCCGAGACCATAAGCCCCGGCATTCTGGTCACCTTCTTCGCCAACTGGCCGCTGTTCCTCGCCATCGTCGCCGCTGTCATCGCGATGAGCACGCTGAGCGGCTTCGTGATGAGCCGACTGAAGATCCTGCCGGGAACAACGGCGATCTGGGGCTCCTCGGCGGGTGCGGCGACATCGATGCTGGTCATGGCCGACGCCTACGGCGCCGACATCCGGCTCGTCGCCTTCATGCAATATCTGCGCGTCGTCTTCGTCGCCGCTGCCGCCTCGCTGGTCGCGCGGTACTGGGCGGAGGTCGACGCGGCCGGACAGGAGATCATCTGGTTCGGGCCGATCCATCTGATACCCTTCCTCGAAACGCTTGCCGTTGCCATTGTCGGCGGTTTTCTCGGCAAATGGCTGCGCGTCCCGGCCGGCGTCTTCCTCCTGCCCTTCCTGCTCGGTTCCGTTCTTAGCGCCTCAGGCATGCTGACGATCGAAATTCCCGAATGGCTGCTTGCCATCAGCTATGCCATGCTCGGCTGGAACATCGGCCTCGGCTTTACCCGGCCGATCCTCGCGCATGCCCGCCGCGCGCTGCTACCGACGATCATCTCCATCCTCGTGCTGATGAGCTTTTCGGGACTGCTCGCATTCATCCTCGTAGAGACGGTCGGGATCGATCCGCTGACAGCCTATCTTGCCACCAGCCCCGGCGGCATGGATTCGATCGCCATCATCGCCGCTTCCAGCAAGGTCGACGTGCCTTTCGTCATGGCGCTGCAGACGGCGCGGCTGCTGCTCGTCATGGCCGTCGGCCCGTCGCTCGCACGGTTTGTCGCTTCAAAGGCCACACCGCCGCGATAAGTTTTTCCGAAATGGCGGGAATAAGAAGCGGCCCGGATGTGTCTTACGTTTGAACCGACTCAAAAAGGGCGGTTCGTTCGGAACGATTTTAGAGAGGACACATCCGATGAGATTTCTGCCGCTCGTTACTGCCTTTTCCATCGTGGCGGCCACCTCCGCCTTTGCCGCTCCGCCGGTCCAGACCGTCGAAACCGACAAGGGCAAGGTCATCGCCGCGGAAAACGGCATGACGCTCTACACCTACAAGAAGGATGAAAAGGGCGAATCCTATTGCTTTGATAAATGCGCCACCAACTGGCCACCCTATCTCGGCGGTGCATCCGCCAAGGCCGAAGGCGACTACACGCTCGTTGATCGCAAGGACGGCAAGAAACAATGGGCGCTCAAGGGCATGCCGCTCTACTTCTGGATCAAGGACGCGAAAAAGGGCGACGCCACCGGTGACGGCGTAGGAAAGGTCTGGGATGCCGCACGCCCCTGATGAGGGTTCTCGCGTGAGGGGGGCAAGCCCCCCTAACGCGGAGACGTTTGAAAACCAGGTCCTGTCGTTGGTGCCGTCGCTGCGCCGCTATTCCCGCAGCCTTGCCAAGTCCGACAGTGACGGCGAAGACCTTTTGCAGGATTGCGTCGAGAAGGTTCTTGTCCGCCGCGGCCAGTGGCGCGGCATCAACCTGCGTGCCTGGGCTTTTACGATCATGACCAATCTCTACCGCGACCGCCACCGCCGCCTCATCCAGCATCCATCCGTCGAACTGGACGATACGCTGGGTCTGACGGCGGAGGATGTTTCCGGCGATCCGCTGGAAAAAACGCGGCTGCAGCAGGCGCTGAACGCGCTGACGCCGGACTATCGCGCCGTACTGATGCTCGTGGTTGTCGAGGGATATGCCTATCAGGACGTCGCCGACATGCTGTCGATCCCGATCGGCACCGTTATGTCGCGCCTGTCACGGGCACGCCGGCAGATGGCCGCGCACCTTGCTGAGGACAATATTGTTACGCTGCGGAGACCGAAATGACAGACGAACACACCCCGGTCACCGAAGCCGACCTGCATGCCTTCGTCGATGGACGTCTCGACGATGACCGCCGGCGTCGGGTCGAACTCTTCCTGAAAGACCATCCGCAAGAAGCCGCCGAGGTTCAGCAATGGCAGGCGCAGGCCAAGGACCTGAAGGCTGCGTTTTCCAGCTATGCCCGTTTCGGCGAGAACGATCGCACCCTCCTGAATTCCAAGACGCAACCCGCGACGTTGGCATCCTTCCGGCGCGGCGCCGGCCTGCTTGCCGCATCGCTGCTGCTCTTCCTGTCCGGTGCCGCTGCGGGCATCTACGCCGACAGATTCTACGCGGGAAGCCCGCCGGTCGAGACCGCCTCGGCACTCGAAAGCCTTCCGGGCCAGTCGAAAACGGCATTTCTCGTCTATGCCAGCGAAAAGCGTCATCCGGTCGAGGTCGGCGCCGACGAAGAGGCCCATCTGGTCGCCTGGCTCGGCAAACGCCTCGACTACAAACTCGTCGCGCCCGATCTCCGGTCCCAGGGTTTCTCGCTTGTCGGCGGCAGGCTTGTGCCCGTCAATGGCAGGGCCGGCGCGATGCTGATGTATCAGGACGCCGCTGGGCAACGGCTCACGGTCCTTCTCGGCAAGAACCCGGAAAACGGCGAAACCAGTTTCAGATTCGAATCCTCGGGGTCCGTTGAGACATTCTACTGGATCGACGGCGAGATCGGCTACGCGGTCACCGGCGAAGTCACCCGCGCAAAACTGCAGGCGATCGCGGAGGAATGCTACCGGCAGTTCGAGAGCTAATCGCTCAAACAAAACGGCGTGTTCCCCAAAGTGCCGCGTTTCTTCAGCGAAACAACTTCAAGATCTGTGCGGCTGGGGCATTTTCCTGAGGCAAGCTTGCCATTCGAGCGACTGTCGCCTCCAGGATCTTTTGGTCGCTGATATCGCTGATGACACCGTACCATCGTTCCAAGTGACCCCTTGAATTGAAAAAAGGCTTTGCCCGGCTCAACACCCAACGCCATTCGCCGTCGTTCCATTTTATACGGAATTCGGTTGAAAACGGCTGTTGAGACGGGAGCCATGCGAGCCATTCCTGCCTTACCCTCGCCCTGTCTTGTTCGTGCATTCGCGCATACCAGTCAGTAATTCTATCAGCCATCGCGCTTGCTTCGCCAGCCCCGAGCGCCGGACTCATGTAGTCCACTTCACCTGATGGCTTCGCCGCCCATGCGACATTCGGACTAAGCTCCACGGAACGACGGAAGTGTTCCTCGTCTGCCTTCAGTGCGACCTGTGCCGCTTTGCGTTGCGTAATGTCGATTGCAGCGATTGACAATCCAATCGCATCACCCACGTCGTCGCAAACGCATTGGCAGGAGATGAGATAAGAGCGCCCCGATGCCCTGTCGCTGTATTCGTGGGATTTGATTGAACGTTCGTCTATGACGCGCTGAAGCAGACGAGTCATTGCCATCTTGTGACGCGCAGGCAATTTCTCCGATACAGGATGGCCGACTATGTCGGCTGCCGGCAGACCAAGAATTTGCGCCAGCCGGTCGTTGACGCTGACGTATCTGAGATCGAGATCTGCGAATCCAAGCGCGATTGGCGCGTCTTTGTACAATGCTTCCAACTGATGGAATCTTTGCAAGGGCGAAACGCACGTCGATTTCCTCGGCATGCCTCCAGCGTGGGACGGAAACGATCTGACGATTTCCGGCGCGGGCGCTGGTTTGCCAAATAGCCAGCCTTGAGCGATGTCACATCCCAGGCGCCGGAGGATGGTGGCTTGTTGCTCGGTTTCTACACCCTCTGCAACAATCGTCATCCCTAGACTTTGGCCGAGTCCGATGACAGAGGCCACAATCTTACGACTGCCTGGGTCGGTTTCCATCGTCTGGACGAAACTGGCATCGATCTTAAGCGTCTCAAACGGAAACGCATGGAGCCTGGTTAGACTGGCAAACCCTGTTCCGAAATCGTCCAGTGCGACGGCTATTCCCACAGATTTGAACCGCTGGACGGTCGTAAGAGCAACCCCGTCATCGCCGATCAAGGCGCTTTCGGTCATCTCGATATGGACGCGTCGCAAAGGAAATCCTGTCGGTTCGATAACCGCAATGACGAAATCGAAAAGATCCGGATCGCGAAATTGAATCGGCGAGAGATTGAATGCAAGGATCGGTTCACCGGGAAATTGAAGAGCCTCAGTGCATCCCTTGCTAAGAATTTGCCGCGTAAGCGGCCCGATTAAGCCGTACCGTTCAGCAGCCGGAATGAATTGGACAGGACCAATCGCTGGCAAAGCGGGGTCGACCCATCGCGCCAGAACCTCGAAACCGACGACCGACTCGTTCGATAGATCCACAAGCGGCTGAAACGCGGGTTCGAACCGGCTGTGGCGAAGAGCATCTTTTAGTTTAGCTAAGGGTACAATTTGCGTCAGGGCTCGTTCCCTCAGAGTGGATTTTAGGCGGCGTTACAATAGATCACCCTACATTAGCGGCGAATGTCTTCATTTTTATTTAAACACGGCAGTATTTACCCGGCGATGAGTACGATACCGGGCATGAGCGGCGTCGGAACAAGAACTGTTCCAGCGCTTCATGGTCTCATGCCGGCGAAGCTCTCGCCAATGGCCGTGAATGCCTCGCCTCATCGCCATCGGCATGGGCGCGATCGGCGTTTGAAAACAGACTTTAGCGGTAGGGAAAAGGCAGGATACAGAAGCACCCTGCCTTCCCGCTCAGGCTGCCCGCTTTTTCAACTCCGGCAGAATCTTCTCAAGCCGGTCGTAGCTTGCGGCGACGCCCGATTCCATCGGCGACTTCAGGACGGCATCGCGGGCGGCGGCGGACGAATAGAGGATCGCCGTGGTCACCGTCGTTTTCCCGGCCGTCTCCGCGAAGCTTGTCGTCACATCCGCCTCGCCACCCGTCCAGTCCTGGTCGAAAAGCTCGGTATGGGCGATGCGCCTCGGTGCCTCGATCTCGCGGTAGGTACCGCCCATGCCCATGTCGACACCATCGGAATTCCGGCGCCAGACGTAGCGGAAGCGTCCGCCGACCCGCAGGTCGATCTCGCAGACCGGCATTTCCCAGCCATCCGGACCCTTCAGCCAGCGCTTGACCAGTTCCGGCTTGGTGAAGGCGTCAAAGACCAGTTGGCTCGGCGCATCGAACGACCGTGTCATGACGATGCAGCGCTCGCCATCGGCGGTGATTGTCAAAGCCTGTGTCATGTATCCTCATCTCCGTGCGTTGCGACGCCCGGTTGAATGGCCTTCATTTCGTCCAGCAAGGCGTCGAGGCGCTGGAACTGGCCCTCCCAGAAATGACGATAGTTTTCGAGCCACGCCGTCGCTTCCGACAACGGCTTGGCCTCCAGCCGGCATGGCCGGCGCTGCGCTTCGCGGCCGCGCGAAATCAGGCCGGCGCCTTCCAGCACCTTCAGATGCTTGGAAATCGCCGGCTGGCTTATCGAAAACGGCGCTGCAAGCTCCAGCACCGAAGCCTCGCCGGAAGCCAGGCGCGCGAGAATGGCCCGGCGCGTCGGGTCGGCAAGAGCCGCAAACGTCATGTCCAATTGATGGGTCGCCTGCATTTCAATAACCAATCAGTTCTAAAACTACTTGGTTATATATAAATGCAAAGTCAGCACTTTGGCAAGCCCGCTTTGTGCGAGTTACTTGCTGCAACATGTTGCTGATTGAACGGGGAAAATTCGCCTCAGCGGGCCGGGTCGTTTTCCAGAAGGATCGGCTGGCCGTGCGGCGTCGCTTCCGCCGCTCTCTGCCAGCTTCGCGTCAGTTGGTCGAGCTGTGACTCTGACGCGATCGACAACTCCGTCACCAGGCGCGACAGGGCCGCAACCCAGCAGTCGAAATAATCGCTGCCATCCGCCTGGCGGCCCGGCCTGTAAAGCTCCTGCGACAGCACCTCGGCCCACTCGCTCCAGGAAAACACGCCCTTCTCATGCAGGCGCACGGTCATGGCGAAGGCTTCGGCCTGCCATGGCTCAGCAAAGACCGGATCGCCTTCCGGCGACTTCGGCAGTTGCGGCGAACCCGCCAGAAGGTTTGAAGGTTCATGCGCGTTCAAGATAGCTCTCCCAGGCATCGATCGAAACCGTCAGCGACGGATCGGCGCCCTCGCCCCAGATTTCGCCGGCGTCGAAGACAACCGTATACACCCATTGCGGGTTCTCGCCCTTTCCGTGCGCATTGTCGTCGGGAAAGACGAACGAGCCCTGCACCGCCTCGACGAGGCCCGTTTTCGCGCGCGCATAGCGCGGCAACCGCGTATGGGTCTCGGGATTGAAGTTCCTGGTCCGCACTTGCTGGCCGACCGCGAATACCGGGGCATGAGCCACGGGCCGGTCACACGGACCGCCCTTGGCCAATACGCCCGGCACCATATCCTCCGTCAAAATCCGCTTCGGTTTCCGGCCCTTTTCCAACATTTGGCCTTGCGCCAGTTCCTCCGCAGAGACGAAACCATGCCGTTTCAGCAGCGTTTTCAGCGCCCGTATCCAGATTTCATAATAGCTGGCAGAGAGATAGGTCGCCGGCGGCAGGCTTTCGCGGGCATGTCTGCTTTCGTCGATCGTCCAGGCACCGAAGGCGCCGCAGGAGAGCGTC
This sequence comes from Pararhizobium sp. A13, assembly GCF_040126305.1. Classification (NCBI taxonomy): domain Bacteria; kingdom Pseudomonadati; phylum Pseudomonadota; class Alphaproteobacteria; order Hyphomicrobiales; family Rhizobiaceae; genus Pararhizobium; species Pararhizobium sp. A13. Next base: position 3,668,735 of record NZ_CP149510.1, read on the forward strand.
AGCCCGAGCGCACGCTTTTCCCATTCGGCATGAAAATAGGGCTCGTCCTTTTCCGGCGCGACCGGGCCGAGACCATGCTGCCCACCAAGGTCCTGCGCGCCGTTCATTGGGTGTCTCCCACTTGTTTCGCGAGACCCGTTCCGATCATCGAATCGCGCGTCACCAGATCGGCAAGCGCCTCCTGATCGAGCCCTTCCGTTCCCTCCGGCCGCTCCGGAATGACGATGTAACGCAGCTCTGCCGTCGAATCCCAGACGCGGATTTTCTTTGTTTCATGCAGGGTTAGCCCAAATTCCTCAAGTACGCCGCGTGGATTGATCACTGCGCGTGAACGATAAGGCGGCGCCTTGTACCAGACTGGCGGGAGGCCAAGCACCGCCCAAGGGTAACACGAGCATAGCGTGCAGACCACAAGGTTGTGCGTCTCCGGGGTGTTGAACACCGCCCGCATATGTTCGCCCTGCCGACCGGTATAATCGAGGCTGGCGATCGCCGCCGTCGCGTCGCGGGCCAGCCAATCGGCAAAATCGGGCTCACTCCAGGCCTTGGCAACGACACGGGCACCGTTGCGTGGGCCGACCTTCGTTTCGTAAGTCTCGACGATCGCGTCGATCGCCGCCGGGTCGATCAGCCCCTTCTGCGTCAGCACCGTCTCCAGCGCCTTTACCCGCGCCTGCATATCGGAAAAATGGTTGTCGTGATGGTCGTGGTCGTCGTGATCGTGCATGGCGTCCTCGGATGTCATTGGCTGGTTTCTGTGCTCAGTGCGACGGGCGGCAGTCTCTTGCCCATATCTCCACGCAATAGATTTTCGAAAGCGATAGGCTCCAGCTTTCCCGGTTGCTCGAACGGGTTGGAAAAGGCAAAAATGAAGAAGAGAACGACACCCGAATAGGCACCGAAAATCGACAATAGAAACATGTGGGTCCGGGTCGGACGATAGACATAGAACGGTATTGAAAGCAGGCATAGCCCGATCAGTGCCGGTGCCCAGAACATCCCTCCAAACCCTCCCGCGGCGGTTTCTTCCCGGATCTGGCGGAAACGCGCGATAGAGGTCGCCCGATCACGCATCCTGTTGCTCAAATAACGTTGGGGGTCCGTCTCCGGCGTAAGCTCGAGCAGACGATCATAAACGTCGTTCCACTGTACCCACGCTTTGGGGGACAGGCCCTGACGAGCCCCGAGCATGTCCCACTCCTCGCCGACAACGGTCGCCACGTAATTGGCCAGGTCATGCTGAATCGGCGCCACCTCCGCCCCGCCGTATCGCCCAATATCGTTGTAGACATCCGATATCGCCACCGCTTCTTCCATCAGGTTGTTGCGAATACCCTTGTAGTCGTCGAGTTCCTGGGCATAGACCAGAGCCAGGATAAGGCCGTGCAAGGCGGCGATACGCACGGCGACGGTCGCCGCCGCATCATGGGTTCGATCGCCTTCCAGGCCAGGATTGAGCAATGTCCGGGCCAGGAAATAGCAGAAAAAGACGATCGCAAGCGCCCCGGAAACGAAAGCGAAGCCGACGACGATCGAGGTAATAAGGCCCCCCGGCATGCTCAAAATCCCCATCTGCCCAGAATTCGGCGGCGGTTCACCGGCTAGCGCAGCATCGGCCAAAGGCTAACGACGAGCAAGACCGCCATTGTGATATTGAACCATTTCAGCCGGCCCGGATCGGACAGCCATTGCTTCAGCGCCGAGCCGAAACCGGCCCAGGTCGAGACGCTCGGCACGTTGACGATTGCAAAGACGATGCCGACCCATATCACGCTGGCGAGATAGCTTTGCTGGCTCGTATAGGTCGCCATCGCGGTAACGGCCATGACCCAGGCCTTCGGGTTGATCCACTGGAAGGCGGCCGCCTGCAGGAAGGTCATCGGCACGGCATTGCTTTTCCCCTCGGAAAGGCTCCGCGACGTCCCGATTTTCCAGGCGATCCACACGAGATAGGCGCCGCCTGCGAATTTCAGCACGGTATAGAGCAGAGGCACGGAATGCAGGAGCGCACCAAGGCCGAGACCGACGGCGATCAACAGCGAGAGGAAGCCGGCGCCGATGCCGAACATATGTGGGATGGTGCGGGCAAAGCCGAAATTCACCCCCGATGCGAACAGCATCATGTTGTTCGGCCCCGGCGTGATCGATGTCGTAAAAGCAAAGAGAAACAACGCCAGAAACGTGTCGGCCTGCATGGAACCCTCCCGAAATTTTAGGTCAATCTAGCTGACCTATCGATGCAGGCCACCCGAAACTTGTCACGGTGACAAGAAGCGGGAACAATCAGCGGTGCAGTTTTGACACACGGTCTTTGCGCGGCCACGATACGCCTTAAATGAGACATCGACCGTTCATACGACTGGGCCGACCTGCAAGCCAAAGAGGATTCCGATGCACGACGCCATTCCGACCACCCCCTTTCCCAACGGCAGGACTGTTCCCGTCATCGGCCAGGGCACATGGCATATGGGCGAGCGCAAGGCGAGTGCCGCCGAGGAGGCCAGGAGCCTGCGGCATGGCCTCGATCTCGGCATGACGCTGATCGACACGGCAGAAATGTATGCGGATGGCGGCGCCGAACGGGTCGTGTCTGAGGCGATCAAGGGCCGGCGCGGCGACGCCTTCGTCGTCAGCAAGATTCTGCCCACCAATGCGAGCCGCGACGGTACAATCAAAGCCTGCGAGGCGAGCCTGAAACGGCTCGGCACCGACCATATCGACCTCTATCTGCTGCACTGGCGCGGCCGCTACCGGCTTTCTGAAACGGTGGAAGCCTTCGAGACGCTGCGGCAGGCGGGCAAGATCGGCGCCTGGGGCGTCTCCAATTTCGATTCCGACGACATGGAGGAACTGTTCGCCGTGCCGGACGGCGGCAAGGTCGCCACCAATCAGGTGCTTTACAACCTCAACCGCCGCGGCATCGAATACGATCTCCTGAAGGACAGCCTGGCCCGCGGCATCCCGGTCATGGCCTATTCACCGCTCGACGAAGGTCGGCTCCTGCGCCACCCGGACCTCATCCACATCGCCAAGGCGCACCAGGCGACTGTCGCGCAGATCGCGCTTGCCTTCCTCATCCGCAATCCTGGTGTCATCGTCATCCCGAAGACCGGGATGCCGGAACGCGTGCGGGAAAACCGGGCGACTGTGGAGGTCCATCTGACGGCGGACGACCTAGCGATGCTCGACAAGGCTTTCCCGCCGCCTCAGCGAAAAATGCCGCTGGAGATGATTTGAGCGTGGCGAAGCAAAGCTCCGCATTCTTGTTGCGATTGCTGATGTTTGCCATAGTCGGGGCGACAGCAGGCGCCACTCTTGCCGTAGATGAATCCAACTCCAAGGAAGTGTCGCTAAAATATTGGATTTCCTTCAGAAACGTCACGCCTATTCTGTCAGGAAAGACATGTCATCTCGACAGAAAATGCACCATCTACCAAGATGCCGATAGAGATCGCGGCTTTATCATCAGCATCACCATTTCCGGCGAACCTAGACAGGAATCGTATGCGGAGATTGATTGCGAAAAGGAATGCTTTTTCCACAATATGAAGCACCGGATCGTGGTTTCCGGCACGCCCTCGACCAAGGTGACCTTCTATACAGGCGACCTACCCAGAGGGCTTGAAATGACAGTCAACGAATATATCGGGCAGTTCAGATTGTTGTTCACGGCTCCCGGAATGAAAACTACAGCGCCGGCGGCCGATGGCATAGAACTTTAAGGAATGGGACGCCGGACCTTGACGGTGACCGGCGCCCCGCTTTTCTTACATTCCCTGCGGGCCGCGGTTCATCGCAGCGATGCCGGTGCGGCAGACTTCGATGACGCCAAGCGGCTTCATGATGGCGATGAACTGGTCGATCTTCGACGACTTGCCAGTGATCTCCAGGATGAAGTGCTCGAGCGTCGCGTCGATCACCTTGGCATGGAAGGCGTCGGCAAGGCGCAGCGTCTCCGCCCGGCTCTCGCCGTGCCCACTGACCTTCACCAGCGCCACTTCGCGCTCAATCGGCCGGTCGTGGCCGAGTTCGGCGGCCCTTACCGTCAGGTCGACGACGCGGTGAACCGGCACGATGCGCTCCAGTTGTGCCTTGATCTGCTCCAGCACATGCGGCGTGCCGCGCGTGACGATGGTGATGCGCGAGAGGTGCGTCTGATGTTCGGTTTCCGAGACGGTCAGGCTCTCGATATTGTAGCCCCGGCCGGAAAACAGGCCGATGACGCGGGCGAGAACGCCCGGCTCGTTATCGACGAGAACCGAAAGCGTGTGGTTTTCCGCCTTCTCGGTTTCCTTGGCGATGAAATAGGCCGAGCCGGTCGGCTGAAGATGTGCGTTCATGATCTTGTCCTTTTCCTATTCATCAAACCAGCGCGCGGCCCTTGGCATCGATCGCGTTGGCGACCGCCTCGTCCGTTGCCTCGTCCGGCAAAAGCATCTCGTTATGCGCCTTGCCCGAAGGGATCATCGGGAAGCAGTTGGCGAGATTGGCCACGCGGCAGTCGAAGATCACCGGCGCCGGGCTGTCGATCATCTGCTGGATCGCAGCGTCGAGGTCGCCCGGTTTTTCACAGCGGATGCCGACGCCGCCATAGGCTTCCGCCAGCTTGACGAAATCGGGCATGGCTTCGGTATAGGAATTCGACAGGCGGTTGCCATGCAGCAGCTGCTGCCACTGGCGCACCATGCCCATGTACTGGTTGTTCAGGATGAAGATCTTGACCGGCAGGTTATACTGCACGGCACAGGACATTTCCTGGATGCACATCTGGATCGAGGCGTCGCCGGCGATGTCGATGACGAGGCTCTCCGGATGCGCGACCTGCACGCCGACCGCCGCCGGGAAGCCGTAGCCCATCGTGCCGAGGCCGCCCGAGGTCATCCAGCGATTCGGATGTTCGAAACCGTAGAACTGCGCCGCCCACATCTGGTGCTGGCCGACTTCGGTGGTGATGTAGGTATCGCGGTGCTTGGTCAGTTCATAGAGCCGCTGGATGGCGTATTGCGGCATAATGACGTCGTCGCTCGGCTTGTAGGCGAGCGAATTGCGCGCACGCCAGCGGGCAATGCTGGTCCACCAGTCTTCAAGACGACTCTTGTCCGCCTCCTTGGCGGTGGACGCGCGCCACAGGCGAACCATGTCCTCCAGAACGGAGCCGACGTCGCCGAGGATCGGTACGTCGACACGAACATTCTTGTTGATCGACGACGGGTCGATGTCGATATGGATTTTCTTCGAGTTCGGCGAGAAGGCATTGAGGCGGCCGGTGATACGGTCGTCGAAGCGGGCGCCGATGCAGACCATGACGTCGCAATCATGCATCGCCATGTTGGCCTCATAAGTGCCGTGCATACCCAGCATGCCGAGCCAGTTCTTGCCGGAAGCCGGATAAGCGCCGAGCCCCATCAGCGTCGAGGTGATCGGAAAGCCCGTCAACTCCACCAGTTCACGGAGCAGATGCGACGCTTCCAGACCGGAGTTGACGACGCCGCCGCCGGAATAGATGACGGGGCGGCGAGCGCCCTTCATCAGTTCGATGGCCTGCTCGATGCGGCGCATGTCGCCCTGCACCTTCGGCTGATAGCTGTGCTGGACCTTGGCGGCCGATGGCGGCGTATAGGTGCCGGTGGCGAACTGGACGTCCTTGGGAATATCGACGACGACTGGCCCCGGACGACCGGACTGGGCGATGCGGAAGGCTTCGTGGATGATGCCGGCCAGTTGGTTGACGTCCTTGACCAGCCAGTTGTGCTTGGTGCAGGGCCGCGTGATACCAACGGTATCGCATTCCTGGAAGGCGTCCGAGCCGATCAGCGATGTCGGAACCTGGCCGGTCAGGCAGACGAGCGGAATCGAGTCCATCAGCGCATCCTGCAACGGCGTGACGGCATTGGTCGCACCCGGACCGGAGGTCACCAGCATGACGCCGACCTTGCCGGTCGAGCGGGCATAGCCTTCGGCCATGTGACCAGCGCCCTGCTCGTGGCGCACCAGGATGTGCTGGATATCGTCCTGCTGGAAGATTTCGTCATAGATTGGCAAGACGGCGCCGCCAGGATAGCCGAAAATATGCTGCACGCCATTGTCCCTCAGTGCCTGAAGAACAATTTCCGCCCCTGTCATCTGGTTGCCCTGCGTCTGGTTGCCCTGCGTCTGGTTGTCTGTGCCGCTCATTGGCCTGTTTCCGTCCATGTTTCGCGATTTTGGCTGTGAGTATCGTGTTTGGAGGCATAAAAAAAGGCCCTGTGAGGGCCTCGTGTTTGCGCATGGGTGGCTATCGCCGGATGGTTAAACCATCCTGCCCATGCGCCGTCCCACCACAAGAATTGCAACGATCTTTTTCATGGGGCGCAGTGATAACCAGAAATGCAGACCCCGTCAACGCCTTTCCCGAAAACAACCGGCGCGGGTCCAAAACGGCACAAACTGGCCCAAGCCCAAGAAACAACTTGTTAAATCCCTTCCCGTAATATGACAAACTCTTGGGTAGAGGTTTCGTATTGCTGAACAGCGATCTTCATTCATCGATCAGTGCTGGAGAACAGGATCGGCGCGATACCCTGAAACGGGGCAATCGCTTCCTTGGCCGCGTCGTTGCGTGCAGCGGTTCGCGGGCAACGATTGCTGCTCTGGCGGAAAACGGTGAGACCGCGCTGACCGAATTATGGTCCGTCGGCAGGCTGATCTCGATCAGTGTCGGCGAGAACCGCGTCGTCGCCCTCGTCTATTCCATGCAGACCGCTACCAACGAATGGGGCGAGGAACTCGACAATACCTTCCGCATCGAAGTCGAACTGATGGGCGAAGTCCATGTCGGCCCGACCGGCCGCGAGGAATTTTCCGCCGGCATCAGCCAATATCCCTATCTCGGCGCCATTGCCCACCGCATTCGCTCGGCCGACCTTGCCCGCATCTACGACACCGGTAAGAACGAAAATTGCGTTATCGGCCAGTTGACCCAGGATGAGAGCCTCGACGCCACCATTCACGTACCCTCAATGCTCTCGAAGCATTTTGCCATCGTCGGCACAACCGGCGTCGGCAAGTCGACGGCCGTCAGCTTGCTGCTGCGCAAGGCAATCGCGGCGGATCCGAAACTGCGTGTGCTTATTCTCGATCCGCACAACGAATTCGCGGCTGCCTTTCCCGATATCGCTGTCGTCATCGATACCGATAATCTCGATCTGCCTTTCTGGCTGATGAAGCTCGAGGAGTTCGCCGAAGTCATTTTTCGCGGCCGGCCGGCCATCCCGGAAGAACTCGACATCCTTCGGGATGTCATTCCGGAAGCGAAAAAGGCATTCAAGGGCTCGGCGGAATCCGGTCTTGCACGCCGGACCAGCGAAAAAAGCTCGATCACCGCCGACACCCCTGTCCCCTACCGCATGGCCGATCTTTTGGCACTGATCGACGAGCGCATCGGGCGGCTGGAAGGGCGCAACGAGAAGCCGCATCTGCGCTCGCTCAAGGTCAAGGTGATCGGCGCGATCAACGACCCGCGCTATAATTTCATGTTCTCGTCGAACACCATCACCGACACGATCCTCGAGACGATCGCCAAGATCTTCCGCATTCCGGGAGACGGCAGGCCGGTGACGACGTTCCAGTTGGCCGGCATCCCCTCGGAAGTCGTCAATTCGGTCGCCTCCGTGCTTTGCCGCATGGCGTTCGAAATCGGCCTCTGGAGCAATGGCGGTGTCCATATGCTCGTCGTCTGCGAGGAGGCACACCGCTACGTCCCGGCCGATATCAGCCTTGGCTTCGTTCCGACCCGCCAGGCCATTGCCCGCATCGCCAAGGAAGGTCGTAAGTACGGCGTCTCGCTCGGCATCATTACACAGCGTCCCGGCGAACTCGATCCGACCATCCTGTCACAATGTTCGACCGTCTTTGCCATGCGCCTGTCCAATGATCGCGACCAGGACATCATCCGCTCGGCCATCCCGAACTCGTCGATTTCGACGACCAGCTTCATCTCGTCGATCGGCAATGGCGAAGCCATCGCCTTCGGCGAGGCGGTGGCGGTGCCGATGCGTATGCGCTTTACCCGCGTCGACGAAAGGAACCTGCCGAAAGCCAATGGCGTCGGCGTCAAGGCAACGGACGAAACCCCCGACACCGTCGATCTGCGCTCCGTGGTGGCACGGATGCGCGCCCTGAACGGCCCCGACATTTCCGGTTTCCAGCAGGCCTATTCCGCCAGCATGGGCGCGCTTGCGCAAGACAGCGCGCCCATCGATGACGACTTCGCTGACGAGCAGGAAGCCGGCGGCATCGGGATGGTCCCGAGAAGCGACGGCGACGCGCCGGCTATCGAACCATACAACCCGGCCATGCTGCCGCGGGCGGAGCCGGTCAACCCACAACTCGATCGTTTCAACCAGATCCGCAATCAGTTGCTCTCGGAAGACCTTCCGGCCCAGCCGAAGCCGGAGCCTTACCGGGCGCCTGCGCCGCGCGTCACCCCAAGCTTTGCCCAACCCGGATCGGACCAGCCCCGGCCATCCCTGCGCGAAAGCCTCTTGAAGAAACCGTTGAGCAGCATCATCCGCAAGTAGATCATCCCCGGTTTGGCCGCGTCGTCACCTAGAAGCGCCACAGGGTCTCACGAACCCGCGTCCAGATCCCAGCGCAGCCAGCTCTCGTCCAGTTGATTGCGAAACCACGTCATCTGCCGCTTGGCATATTGGCGCGTCGCAGCGGAGGCGGTTTCAATCACCTCGGCCCTCGTCATCGTCCCGGCCAGCATGGCGGCAATCTGCGGCACGCCGATCGCCTTCATCGCCGGCATCTCGGCCGTTAGATCAAGGGACAGCAACGCCTCAACCTCCTCGACGGCGCCGCCATCCAGCATCTGGGCAAAGCGCCGGTCGATCCGTTGGCGCAGTCCGTCACGTTCCGGCAGGACGACGACCTTGAGCGCTTTTTCCGGATCGATGGCAACCAGGCCCTGCTGCGCTTGGAAGACCCGGATCGACTGCCCCGTGGCCTCGAAGATTTCCAAAGCCCGGGCAATGCGCTGGCCATCGCCCGGCCGCAGGGTCTCGGCGGTTTCCGGGTCCCTTTGCGAAAGGACGGCGTGCAGCGCCTCAGCCCCCTCTTCCTGCAGGCGCTTACGGACATCGCCGCGTATGGCGATGGGAACCGAGGGCATATCGGACAAGCCACCGGTCAGCGCCTTGAAATAAAGCCCGGTGCCGCCGACGAAGACCGGAATGCGCCCCTCGCCGCGCACGGCCTGCAAGAGCTTGACCGCATCGCGAAACCATTCGCCGGTGGAATAGAGCTGCGACGCCGGAACATGGCCGTAAAGATGATGCGGAATGCCCTGCATTTCCTGTTCGAACGGCCGCGCCGTCAGCACATGCAACGTGTCGTAAACCTGCATGCTGTCGGCATTGATGACCACACCATCGTGCCGCTTGGCCATCTCCATGGCGAAAGCGGACTTGCCGCTGGCGGTCGGCCCGGTTATCAGGATCGCGTCCTGTCCAATCTCAAGGTTTTTCATCATGGCCTTCGTTGCCACGCTTGTTGCCAATCCGTCAAATCCCGTTCTGACACCGGCGCTCGCCGAAGAGGCCGCCGCCGCCGTCGATGCCTCCGGCCTTTACTGGCTCGCCGACGGTATCGCCTGTGACATCGCGCTGAAGGATGGTGCCAATCCCGATTGGCAGGAAGCGCTGCTGCGTGGCGTCGTCGGCGATGCGCCGGTCGATGTCGTCGTGCAGGATGCCGAGACGCGCCGCAAGAAGCTTCTGATTGCCGACATGGATTCGACCATGATCGGCCAGGAATGCATCGACGAGCTTGCCGCCGAAGTTGGCCTCAAGGACAAGGTCGCGGCCATTACGGCGCGGGCCATGAACGGCGAGATCGCCTTCGAACCGGCACTGATCGAGCGTGTCGCCCTGCTCAAGGGCCTGCCGGTCACCGTCGTCGGCGATGTCATTGCCAAGCGCATCACGCTTACATCAGGCGGTAAGGAACTCATTGCGACGATGAAGGCCAAGGGCTACTACACCGCTCTCGTCTCGGGCGGCTTCACAGTCTTCACCGGCCCGATCGCCGAAACACTCGGCTTCCACGAGAACCGCGCCAACATCCTCCTCGAAGAGGGCGGCTGTCTGACCGGCACTGTTGCCGAGCCTATCCTCGGTAAACAGGCCAAAGTCGATGCGCTCGTCGATATCTCCACCAGGCTTGGCATCTCGACGGCTGAAGCGCTCGCCGTTGGCGACGGCGCCAACGATCTCGGCATGCTGCATCTCGCCGGCGCCGGCGTCGCGCTGCACGCCAAGCCCGTCGTCTCCTCGCAGGTGAAAATCCGCATCGACCACGCCGACCTCACCGCCCTCCTCTACATCCAGGGCTACAGGAAAACGGATTTCGTTTTATGATCGTTCTGGAAACAAAGCGCCTGCGCATCCGCAACTGGCTGGAGACAGACAGGCCGCTCTTTGCCGAAATCAACGCCGACCCAAAGGTCATGGAATTCTTTCCGCGCCAACGCTCGCGCCAGGAATCCGATGCCCTGATGGACGAAGTCCAGCGCCGGATCAGTGAAACCGGCCTGGGCTTTTTCGCACTGGCGCTCAAAGAAACGGATGAGCCGATCGGATTTCTCGGGCTGGCGCGCACGGACCTTGAGCCGTTCCTGCCAAACGGCACAGTCGAAATCGGCTGGCGGCTGGCCATTCGTTTCTGGCGGCAGGGTTACGCGACGGAAGCGTCGGAAGCGATGCTGCGGCATGGCTTCGAAAAGCACGGCCTTGGGGAAATCGTCTCCTTTGCGGTGGCAAACAACACGCGCTCGACGGCGGTGATGCAACGCATCGGCATGCGGCGAGACCCGGCGCGTGACTTCGAACATCCGCGCGTGCCGGACACGGCGCCGCAACTCAAGCATCATGTACTCTATGCCATCAGCCGAAAAGAATGGCTGGCGCGATAAAGGCGGACCTTTCAGCCCGCCTTCCAATTTCTTCCGCGATCACTACTGCAGAACTCCTCCGCGTCATATCGGACGCGCGGCGCTGCGGACCCGAGCCTATTCCATCCGCACGGTGACGAACCGCAACTCGCCCGTCTTGTTGGCAATCATCAGGAGCGCGTTGCGCCGTCCGTCGGCCTTCAGTTCCTCGACCCGCGCCGACACGTCCTCCGGCGTCTTCATAGCCTCCTGGCCGATCTCGACGATCACGTCGCCCGGCGCGATCCGCCGTTCCGCCGCGGCCGACTGCGGCTGCACCTCGGCAATGACGACACCCTCGACATCCTCGGAAATGCCATAGGTCTTGCGGCTTTCCGCATCGAGAACCGAGAGCTTCATTCCGAGCACCATGTCGGAAGCTGGCAGTTCAGCCGCCGGCGGCTCAGCCTGGTCCGTTCCTTCCTGGGCTTGCGGGGTCTGATCCGCCTCTGCGCCCGCGAGATTTTCGCCATCCTCAAGACGGCCGAGCGTCACCTTGACTGTCATCTCCTTGCCGTCGCGAATGATGACGACATCGACGGCCTTGCCGACCGCGCTTTCGGCGACGGCACGCGGCAGGTCGCGCATTTCGACAACGTCGCGTCCGTCGAACTTGACGATCACGTCGCCCGTCCTGATCGTGCCGCCATCAACCGGGCCGCCCTTGATGATGCCGGCAATAAGCGCGCCTTTCGGCGTCTCCATCTTCAGGCTTTCGGCAATTTCGTCCGTCACCGGCTGAATACGCACGCCGAGCCAGCCCCGATGGGTCTCGCCGAATTCCCTGAGCTGGTTGATGACGTTCTGTGCCAGTTCCGTCGGAACGGAAAATCCGATGCCGATCGAGCCGCCGCTCGGAGAAATGATCGCCGTATTGATGCCGATCACCTCGCCCCTCATGTTGAACAGCGGACCGCCGGAATTGCCCTTGTTGATCGCCGCGTCCGTCTGGATGAAGTTATCATAGGGGCCGGCGTTGATGTTGCGGCCGCGGGCTGAAATGATCCCGACCGTCACCGTGCCCCCAAGCCCGAAGGGGTTGCCGATCGCCATCACCCAGTCGCCGATGCGCATCTGGCGGGAATCGCCGAACGGAACGGCGGTCAGCGGTTTCTTCGGCTCCACCTTCAACAGCGCAAGATCGGTTTTCGTGTCGGTACCGATCAGCTTTGCCTTGAGCTTGGTGCCATTGGCGAAATTGACCTCGATGTCGTCGGCGCCCTCAATCACATGATTGTTGGTGACGATGAAGCCAGTGGGGTCGATGACGAAACCGGAGCCCAGCGAATTGACGGTGCGCTGGCGGTTGCCGCCTTCGCCGCCCTGGCCCTTGAAGAACTCGTCGAAGAAGTCCTGGAATGGCGAGCCTTCCGGCACCTGCGGCATCGGCGCCTGGTCATCGTTCTTCACATTCTGCGAGGTCGATATGTTGACGACGGCATCTAGCAGCCCGGCCGCGAGGTCGGCAACCGAATCCGGACCATGCTGCGTCGCCACCGGCGCCTTTGTCTGGGCTGCGGCGATGGAAGGCAGCGACACGGAATTCATCATGAGCGCGGCGCCTGCCGCCAGCGTTGCGGTGCGGAAGAAGGAAGCGCGGATGGACAAGCCCATGGGGTCCTCTCGATTAGGGATGGCACGCCGGAGAAAGACGGACCGGCAGGAAATCGTTTCGTCGTGCCGGCGCCGCGGCTGCGGGATCGTGTCTCCGCCAGTCTTTTCTACCGCGCAATGTGGCCTAGAATCTGTTTGAAGATAAGGCGGATTTGGGACGCGTCCAGTCATCTTTTCGTTAGCGAGGAAAAGGACGATCTGGCGCAGACCCTGCTCAACTCATGATCTCGTGACCGTGGGCCTTCAACGCCGCTACGGCCTTGTCGAGGTCCGAGCCGATGATGAACACATAGTCAGTGCTGAAGGTCGAATTGGCGAAGATGCCGACGCCCGCATCCGACAAGGGGTTCAGCACGGAGGCGAGTACGCCCGGAACCTCGAAGGTGAAATGCTGCTCGATGCGCAGACAGCGCCAGCCGCCGGATGACTGGACGTTGGAGGGAATACGGGTGGCACGACAGACCAGCGTCATCTCCTCGCGCGAACTCGATACGGTCCAGAACCCCGGCCCCATCAGCCATTCCGGCAGCGGCGTTCCGATGTTGAGCCTCGTGATCGCATATTCGGCGTCCACCAGGCGGATCAGCAGTTTATGGGTCATTTTCTATCCTCGAACCATCCAGACAAGTGCCACGCCGATGGCAACGGAGACAAGTCCGAACAGCCGCAACTGTTGCTCCGGAATATGGGGCAATCGTTTCGCCATTTCCACCAAAACCAAAGGGGCCAGTGCGTACACCAGCCCCTCGATGATCAGGAAAAATGCAATTCCTGTCAGAAAATCACTCATTGCGCTGATCAGTTTCCTGTCGCAGGCTGAGCGACCGATGGAACAGAAGTCCCGTCCGAGCTATTGAAATAGCGGAAGAATTCCGAGTCCGGCGACAGCACCAGCGTCGTATCCGGGCTGCCGATCGCCTGATCATAAGCCGTCATCGAGCGGTAGAACTCGAAGAACTGCGGATCGCGCGCAAAGGCATCGGCAAAGACGCCGGTCCGCTCGGCCTCGCCCTGACCGCGAAGGATTTCCGAATCGCGCTGCGCTTCGGCGATGAACTCGACCACCTGACGATCAGCAACCGCGCGGCGCGTTTGGCCCTTCTCGATACCCCGGGCGCGGATCAACTCGGCTTCCGCCAGACGCTCGGCCTTCATCCGCTCGAAAGTCTGCTGCGAGACTTCCTGCGTCAGGTCGGTGCGGCGGATACGGACATCTTCGATGTTGAGACCGAGCGATTCAGCATCGGTCTTCAGGTCAGCGCGCACTTCGCGCATCATCGATGCCCGCTCTTCGGAAAGTGCGGATTCAAAGCCGCGGAGACCGTAAACCCGGCGCAGCGAAGCGTCGAGGCGGGTACGCAGCCGCGATTCGGCCGATTCCCGATCGCCGGAAACCGTTTCGCGGAAGCGACGGGGATCGGCGATCTTGTAGACGACGAAGGCATCGACCTCATAGAACTTGCCGCCGGAGACCTGGACGCGGATGTTGTCGAGATCGAAGCGCAGCGCCTGCTTCTCGACATACTGCACGCGGTCGGCATCCATGAAGGCAAAGGGAAGCTTGAAGTAGAGGCCCGGCTCGCTCTTGACGTCCCTGATCTCACCGAAACGAACGACGATCGCCTGCTGGCGCTGGTTGACGATGAAGACGGAGGAATAGGCCGTCATCAGGACAAGCGCGAGGCCGATCAGAATATAGGGGAGACGATTGTTCATTACTGGGCCCCTCCCGACTGTGCGGGCTTGCCGATTTCATTGAGCGGAAGATAAGGTAGCACGCCCTGCCCGTTCTTCTCGTCGAGGATGACCTTCTTGGACTTCCCGAGAACGCTCTGCATCGTTTCGAGATAGAGACGCTTGCGCGTCACGTCGGGCGCCTTGGCATAGGCGTCGTAGACCGAGATGAAGCGCTGCGCCTCACCCTGCGCTTCCTTGACGACACGGCCCTTGTAGGCGGCAGCCTCTTCGCGGAGCTGGGCGGCCTGACCGCGGGCCTTGCCGAGCACCTGGTTGGCATACTGGTTGGCCTCTTCCACGAAACGGTCTTCGTCCTGTTCGGCGCGCTGCACTTCGTCGAAGGCATCAGCCACTTCGCGTGGCGGTGCCGCATCTTCGATGGCAACCGTGTTGACGGAAATGCCGGCGCCGTAGGTATCCATCGTAGCCTGGATCGTCGTCTTCACGTCGGCCGCGATCGCCTGACGGTTATCGCGGAAAATGTCCTGCGCCGGACGGCGCCCCACCACCTCGCGCATGGCGCTTTCGGCAACCTGCTGCAGTGTCTCGGCCGGGTTCTCGACATTGAAGAGATAGGCCTTCGGGTCGGTCACGGAAAACAGCACGGAGAACTGCACGTTGACGATGTTCTGGTCGCCGGACAGCATCAGGCCGGCCGACGACTGGCTGCCGAGGCCCGACTTGCTGCCGATATTCTGCTGTTGCTCGGTGATCTTGACCAGTTCGACCTTTTCAAGCGGCCAGAAATGGTAATGCAGACCCGGCATGGAAATTTCTTCCTTGGGCTTGCCGAACCGCATTTCGACACCGCGCTCGTCCGGCTGGACGGTGTAGATCGAATTGATCAGCACAAAGCCGACAACAAGAAGGCCGATGATCGCGGCAACACCGCCGTTGAAACCGCCCGGCACAACGTTCTTCAGCTGATCCTGTCCCCGGCGGAAGATTTCCTCGAGATCCGGCGGACCGCCATTGCCACGGCCACCGCGCGGGCGGTTCGGCCCCTGGCCCCAGGGCCCCTTGTTTCCGCCGCCGCCCCAAGGACCGCCGCCGCCGCCGTTCTGATTGCTCCAGGGCATTCAAACCTCTTCCACTGAAAAATTCTAGGATCGACACCCCGCGGACACGCCGCGGACCGTGATGTGAACCCGTTATAGGTATCTCCAGAACGGCTTTCAACGCGGCGCATCCAACTTCACCGTAAATCCGGCAAAATAGTTATCTTTGCTTAGCTTTTGCGCCGCCAGGTCGAGAACCGCATGGCATGGCTGTCCTTTTCCCCCTGCGGTAACGGCTCATCGACGATCTTGTCGAAAACGGCGGGATCGACCGGCGGAAAGCGTGTGTCGCCACCGACCTCCGCAGCCACTTCCGTGATGTGCAGGATGTCGGCAGCACCAATGGCCTGCCGGTAGATTTCACCGCCGCCGATGACGCAGACCTCATCGACCCCGAGGGCTCTTGCCTGCTGCCGTGCCAACGTGACGGCTTCTTCCAGCGAGCGGACGGCCGTCGCACCCTCGGCGCGAAAATCCGGATCGCGACTGATGACGATGTTGGGCCGCCCGGGCAGCGGCCTTCCGATCGACGCCCAGGTCTTGCGCCCCATGATCACCGGTTTTCCAAGCGTCAGCGCCTTGAAGCGCTTGAGATCGGTCGGCAGATGCCATGGCAACCCGCCGTCGCGGCCGATCACACCGTTTGATGAGACGGCAACGACGATGGTAACTTTCGGCTCACTCATGAAATCCGTCCGGCTTGCTGTCGATCTCGCGGGCACGGGCAAGCGCGGGGCGCGATGTCAATGTTTTCACGTAACGATCGACGCTTATGCTTTCCGGCAGCAGCTTGCGCATCCACGCAAGCGCGCCGCCCAGCATGAGATCGGCCGCGCTGATCTGTGCGCCGAGCAAATAGGGCTGCCTGTCAAGCGTGGCGACCACGTGCGCGCACATATCCTCATAGCCTTTCGCAAGGTTCGGACTGGTCTGCGTCAGGCCGCTGATGAAGGCGGTTCCCACGGGTTCGATCACACCGGCGTAGTAGGCAAGCCAGGACAGATAGGCACCCCGCTCCGGATGCTCCGGTCGCCGCCCCATCTCGGAATCCGGAAAGAGTTCCGTCAGATACTGCGCGATCGCGGTTGATTCCGTGACCAGCGAGCCGTTATGCAAAAGGGCGGGAACCTGCTTGTGCGGATGCGGATTGTTGTCGTCCGGCCCGCCCGAACCGTCCCAGCGGCGGATCGAAACATAACGAACCTCGTATTCCGCCCCCAACTCTTCCAGCAGCCACAGGATTCGGCCCGAGCGCGACAAGGGCGCATGGATCAGTGTCAGCATGTGGTCCTCCCAAACCGTCCGGATGCAGGCGACGTCATCACGTCGCCTCGCTTGCCCGCGTCACACTGCAACCGGCGCTTTGATATGTGAATGAGCTTCGTAGCCGGTCAGCTCAAAGTCTTCGAATTTAAAGGAAAATAGATCCGTCACATCCGGGTTCAAGTGCATCTTCGGCAAAGGTTTCGGCGTTCTGGCCAGTTGTTCGCGCACCTGATCGAAGTGGTTGTGGTAGATATGGGCGTCCCCGAACGTATGGACGAAATCCCCAGGCTGAAGGCCGCAAACCTGCGCCACCATCAGCGTCAGCAGCGCATAGGAGGCGATGTTGAAGGGTACCCCGAGGAAGATATCCCCCGAGCGCTGATAGAGCTGACAGGACAGCTTGCCGTCCGAAACATAGAACTGGAACAGGCAGTGGCACGGCGGCAGCGCCATCTCGTCCACCAGCGCCGGGTTCCAGGCAGAGACAATATGACGGCGGGAGTTCGGGTTCTTTTTCAGGCCCTCGACGAGCGCCGCGATCTGGTCGAGATGGCGGCCGTCATGGGTCGGCCAGGATCGCCACTGATAGCCGTAGACGGGGCCGAGGTCGCCGTTCTCGTTCGCCCATTCGTCCCAGATGTTGACGCCGTTTTCCTTGAGATAGGCGATGTTGGTGTCGCCCTTCAGGAACCAGAGCAGTTCGTGGATGATCGATTTCAGGTGCAGCTTCTTGGTCGTCAGGACCGGGAAGCCCTCAGACAGGTCGAAGCGCATCTGATAGCCGAAGACAGAGCGGGTGCCCGTTCCCGTCCGGTCGCCGCGATCGGAACCGGTCTCCATCACCTGACGCAAAAGATCGAGATATTGTTGCATGGGTCCGCCGCCGATTCGTTTTGCGGGTAAAATAAGCCCAAGTTGGCGGCGAACCAATCGGTAAATCCCGGGTTTCCCCAAGGCCGTTGTAACTGGCACTCTAGATTAGAGCGTCGCGAGCTTGCCGAGTTGTTTTGCCACCAGATAATAGAACGTCACACGCGACTTCGACCGGTCGCCGGCCATGGTCTTGGCAACGGCATCGACGGCCGCGTCCGCATCCGGCCCGGTGACACCGAGCTTCTTGGCGCACCATTTCTCCTTCACGCGATCGAGTTCCGTCTGGTCGGTGGCGGAGACGAGCGCGGAATCCTTGTTGCGCAATGCGATTCCCAGATGTTTGACAATCTTGTTCACAACGGCCTCATCGGCGCTTCTGTCATACTTCTGCACATCTGCGAGATAATCCGTCATGGTGTCTCCTCACATGGCTGGGCTTACGCCGAGAGCCGTTCTTCATGAAAGGCGCGCAAGCCAAGTTTTTTCACGCCTGACGGGCTAGTCAAGGTCAATCAGCCCGCGGTTGGCAGCAAGCATACACTGTATTTTCCGGAAGCCCCTTTTCTTGGAACCATTTAAGACCTATATGTCACTTGCCGTCTTCGGGCGGCTATGGCGATAAACAGGCGGTGAAATAAACCTATTGGACCCGGGGGCGGTACCCGGCGCCTCCACCAAAAACCGGTCAGCAATGACTTACAGACCGGCTTTTGATGGGGGCGAAATAGGATCGACAAGGGTGTAAAGATCGACTTTTCGCTCGGCATTGTACCACCGTTATCGGGCTAAAATTGTAGTTGCAAACGACAACTATGCGGAAGCTCGTCTCGCTGCTTAATCGCGGTGTGACACTTCAAATCAAGTCCTAAGGGGTCGCACTCTTAGGCGGGGTCCGAAGGCACCTGGCAACAGAAGCCTTCACCTTCTCCCCTGCCTTGAAATGGTCTATAGATGATGCAACTGACTCGTATGCGAGGACTTTCCTGCTAAGAGAGCAGACGGCATAGAGTGTGACAGAGTTGAGTTACAAGAAAGACGGGGATCTTATGGGCCAAGACCATATCCGCTACGACATTCTCGCGCAGGACGCCCTTCGCAGCGTCATTCGCAAGGTCTTGACCGAAGTCGCAGCCACAGGCCACCTTCCCGGCGATCACCACTTCTTCATCACCTTCCTCACCGGTGCTCCGGGCGTGCGCATCTCCCAGCACCTCAAAGCCAAATATGCCGAGCAGATGACGATCGTCGTCCAGCATCAGTTCTGGGACTTGAAGGTCACCGAGACGCAGTTCGAAATCGGCCTGTCCTTCTCCGATACCCCTGAAAAGCTGGTCATCCCGTTCAACGCCATTCGCGGCTTCTACGATCCCTCGGTCAATTTCGAGTTAGAGTTCGATGTCGCCGCGACTGAGGAGGATGAAGGCGCCGAGATCACCGCCTATCCGATCACGCAGACCGAGAAGACGGCCGATTCCGAGACCGACACCGCGGCGAAGTCCGGCGATGACGGCAAGAAGGAGAGCGGCTCGGTCATCTCGCTCGATTCCTTCCGCAAGAAGAACTGAAGCCATTCTTTAAGATAGGTCCCCTCATGGCCGGCGACGTCGTCAATCTCCGTCAGTTCCGCAAGCAGAAGGCGCGGACGGAAAAGGACAAGCTCGCCGAGCAGAATCGTATTTCCTTCGGCCGGACCAAGGCCGAGAAAAAACTGACCAGGACGCTGAACGACAGGGCTGAAAAGGCGCATGAGCACGGCCGGCGCGAGACGGCGCCGGGTCAGACCGACGATAAGGCATAGGCTTTCCGGGCCCGATCAAGGCCCTCATTTCAAAACCGGATCAATGGGTTAAAGAGCCTGCCGGAATCAAATTCCAAACGACCTGATTCATTTCCTGAGGCACGATCGTTGATCCGCAAGCATTCCGCGACACTGCATGGCCACCGCACCAGCTTCTCGCTGGAAGAGCCCTTCTGGCTGGAATTGAAGACGATCGCCGACACCCGGAAAATCGCGCTTGCGCAGCTGATCGCCGAAATTGACGATGGACGCCTAGCCGACAGCAATCTTTCCTCGGCGCTCCGGGTCCATGTGCTGAACTGGATCAAGACGCACCGGGCTTGAAGCCGGACAGATTTCGCTCACCTGCCCGCCATTCGGCTGCTCACGTTTTGCCTTTGGTCCACCGGTCGTGGACCAGCAAAGACCGCAGCCGCTTCAGGGGCATTGACCGGTCAACGTCTTACTGCGGCGCAACGCCGGGCAGCGTATTAAAGTCGAGCCCCTGCTGCGGCGTCTGGACCGTCGGCTGCTGCTCAGCAGGCACTCCGGTCGTTCCGCCCTCCTGCGGCGCGGGCAGTTCGCCGCCCCGCAACACGCCACCGGTCGGATCGAACGGCAGAAGGTTCTTCTCTTCCTCGGCTTTGCGCGCCGCCTCCTCCGCCGCCTTGGCTGCAGCCGCCTCTTCCGCCACCTTGGCTGCAGCCGCCTCCTCCGCGGCCTTCTTCTCGGCAAGCGCCCTGGCGTCGGCTTCCGCCTTCTGCCGCGCTGCCGCTTCCACGGCAAGTTGGCGGCGCCGCTCTTCTTCGATGGCCCGCAGCCGAGCCGCCTCGCGTTCGGCGGCATTGGCCTTGTAGAGCGCCACTTCCCGCCGCAGCCGCTGTTTTTCCAGCACATTCGCCTGCAGCGTCTCGACACGACGGCGTTCCCGCTCGAAGGCCCTGAGCGACAGGAAATTCGACAGGTCGGTGGCGTCCAGCGTCAGGCCGGGGGACTGAAGCAGGCCCGCATACTCCAGCTTCACCTGCGCCTCGGCGCCGGTCAACGCTTCCTCGCCCGGGTTGAATTGGATAGTTACGCCCGCGCTCATCCGTTCGTCGGGAAAGCTGATTTCGGCATCGACAGAGAGATTGGCAGCAGCGTCACCCGCCGTCACGTTCTGCGCCCGCAGGGTACCGCCGGCAATATTGAAGGGCACCGTCACCGCGCCAAGCACCACCTGCCCCGTCAACACGTGCTTCTCGGCAATGGGCTTGATGGAATCCGGCGTGACGTCCCCTTCCAACCGATCGGCAGCCGCCATGATATCCGGCAGCGCCGCTGTGTTGAGGCCGTGAATGACGGCATCCTTAAGTGTCGCCGTACCGGATCCGCTGGCCGATTCAACCATCGCCCGCGCCGTCTTGCCGGAGGCCTCCATCGCAATCGTCAGGTCGGCCTTGCCCTCCGCGACCGCCGCACCGCGCGTTTTCCAGGCCGTCGTGGCAAGGTCTGCATCCTTTAGGTCAAGCCGCGTCTGGAAAAAGCCGGAACCGTCGCCGTTGCCGAGCAACATGCGGCCCTCGACCTTGCCACCCAGCCAGTTGCCGGACAGCGTATCGAACGCTATCTGGTCGCCCTTCCAGATAAGCTTGCCGGTCAGGTCGGACACGGCTCCGTAGACACCCGGCCAGAACCGCTTGGTGGAAAAATCAAGAGCGACGTCGAGCCCGCTCCATGCCGGCCGCACGACAGGCGACGTCGACAGATCGCCGCTCGCCGTATCCTGAACGGGTCCGACGATGCCTTCGCCGATCCAGGCCAGATCGAGCGTATCGAGCGCAATCTGCCCCGTCGCCTTGCCGGCGTTCTTCCGGTCGATGGCGATGGTCCCGGAGAAGGCGTTGCCGTCGGCGTTGCCCTCGATTGCCGAGACGGTCACCGCTTCCGGCGTTGTCGTGATATCGGCCTTCAGCGCCAGCGGCAGACCCGTTCCCATCTGCGGCAGGCCAATCCCCTGCAGCAGCAGGAACGGCTCGAAGTCGCGGCTTTCCAGCGTGATCTTCGATTGGCCGGAAAGGAAATTCTCGCGCGACAGATCGATATCGCCATTGGCCGACAGCGACGTCCGCTCGGTGGTAAAGGTCAGCGAGCCGTTGGCCTTCTGGCCGTCCGCACCCTGCAGCTTGACCGAGAAAATCGCATTGGCGTCGGCGTCGAACGGCAGCGGATCGAAGCCGATCTGGCCGAGCAGCACCGGCGTCGAAGGGTTCTCCATCGTCGCCTCCAGCAGGATGCCTTGCCCGGTAAGCGCCTGCGCCACATTCGGCGCCTGATAATTGGCAGCGATCTTCGTGCCGTTCGCGGTGCCGATAATGCCGAAGGTCACCGGCGCCTTGCCGTCCTGGCCGCCGGAGGTCACGGTCACGTCGAGGGCCGCGTCCGAGTAATAGGGGCCGCTTTTCACCAGCCGCTCCAGCGCCGGATGGGCGGCTGCATGACGCTCGATCATCTTCAGAAAAGGCGTCGGATCCGACGAAGCCAGCTTCATCTTGGCCGAAACCACAGGTGTCGAGAGGTCGCCGCTCATGCGCCCTGACAAGGCCAGTTGCGTTCCGGCGAGATTGCCGATGGAGAGGCGTTCGGCTTGCAGCTGGCCATTTTTCAAGGTCGCCACCAGCTGCACGTCGCTGGCATCCTCATTGAAAGCGGAGAAATGCTCGGCCGAAAGATCGGCGGCGATCGTGTGGGAAAGCACCGTTTCGTTCGACGCATCGCCCGCCACCAGCCCCGCCAATGCCTGCAGCGCCTCAAGATCGATGCGGTTTCCCTTGAGCTGCAGCGACAGATTCGGCGGCGCGCCATCAAGCGCCTGCCGCTCGATCCGGCCGCGCAACACGGCAGGCCCGGCGGCGACTTCGAGGCGCTCGAACTGCTGCAGCGTGTCGGTAAGGTTGACGGTGGCGGAAAAACCGGCAGTCTTCAGCTTTCGGATAGCCGGATCGACCGAACCGGCAACCCAGGTCGCAAGGCCCGACGGCTGGTTGGACGCGACGAGCATTTCGCCGCGGAAAGCGCGCTGGCCGCTCAGTTGCAGCCTGCCCTTGGCCTCGAACTGCGTGCGGCCGGGAAGTTGCGCCACCGCATTGTCGACCATCCAGCCGGCCCCGTCCGGCCTCAGGTCAAGGCGGACATCGCGCACCGTCGTATCGCCGATCACGATCGCCGGCAGCTTCAAACTCGCCCGCCCCGGCACCTGCGGGATCGGGATATCCGCCGCGATCGCCATCATCGCGGCAAGCCTCTGGCGGATCGAGATGGCCGGGTCGCGACCGGTCTTGCCCGCCTCGCCGGTGTTGCCGATGCGGCTGACGTCGATCTGCTGGCCATCGGCCAGAAGCAGGAATTCCTGTTCCTTGCCGGTATCGAGCGTCGCCTCGCCGGTCACCAGATAGGGATCGTCCTTCGGGCCGATCTCGAGACGGAATTCAGGCACGCGGATACGCTCATTGGTCAGCTCGAAGCCGCCCGTCACCCGCAAGGCACCGGATTGATCGGACACCTGATGCGCCTCGGCGGGCTTGTTTTCGGTCAGCGTGAACTTGCCCTGGTAAACCGGCTTGAAGTCGACGATCTTCAGATCACCGTCCAATTCCACACCAAACGGGCGCTTGTCCGGGGTCAATCGCGCTCGCAGGCCAAGCGTTCCGGCCTCGTCATCGGCCTCACTGCTGGAAAAGGCGAAGCTCCCTGCCTCGCCGTCCAATGCCGCGCGGCCTTCCATCTTCCATGGTCCGGCGAGCGAACGGGCAGAGAGATCGGCTTCGAGCCCGTTGATCCGTCGGGTCCGCCCGGTCTGCTCGTCGATGAAGTCGATCTGGCCGCCCGTGATCGCAACGTTTTCGAGGACCACGATCTTTGCCGGAATGGAAGCCTTGCGTCCGCGCGCCCAGTCAAGCGTGCCATCCGGCAATAGACGTATCTTCGCCTTCGGCTGTTCCAGCCGCATGTCGAAGATCAGCGCTTCGCCGGAAAGGAACGGTGCAAGCTCCGCATCCATCGAGAAACGCG
This sequence comes from Pararhizobium sp. A13, assembly GCF_040126305.1. Taxonomy (NCBI): domain Bacteria; kingdom Pseudomonadati; phylum Pseudomonadota; class Alphaproteobacteria; order Hyphomicrobiales; family Rhizobiaceae; genus Pararhizobium; species Pararhizobium sp. A13. Next base: position 3,692,082 of record NZ_CP149510.1, read on the forward strand.
CAACCTGGATCAGCGGCTCTCCGCTCTCGGACTGACCGACGCGGACATCGTTGAGGGTGACCGAGGGGAACGGGATCAGCCGGGCATCGACACTACCGTACACGACCACGGGCTTTCCCATGATCCGGCTGGCCTCGCGCTCGAAATCCTTGCGAAAATCGGTCCAGTCCACGAACAGTGGCGCAATCAGCGCGGCAAATAGAGCCACGACCAGAAGACCACCGACGAAAACCAGAATTCGCGAAAGCACCAGTTGAAAGTCCTAACCCGTTTGCTGCGGAAGATGGCGGCCTTGAGGGCGCCTCCTGTCATCGATAATTGGTATTAACACCGCTTCAGGCTTTTCACATGGCAAAAATCTTGCCGGGATTGAAGATGTTGCCTGGATCGAGCGCCCGCTTCACCTGCCGCATCAGATCGAGCGCGTCGCCAAGCTCAGCCTCGAGAAACGGCATCTTGCCCTGTCCAATGCCGTGCTCGCCGGTGCAGGTGCCATCCATCGCCAGCGCCCGCTCGTTGAGGCGGGCGACGAATGCCTCCGCCTTCGCAATGTCGGCGTCGTCCTTGTCGTCGAACAGCAAGCCGACGTGAAAGTTCCCGTCACCCGCATGCCCGACGATCGGGGCGATCAGGCCATTGGAGAGAATGTCCTCATGCGTCGCCTCGACGCAATCGGCAAGCCGCGAGATCGGCACGCAGACGTCGGTGGAGAGTATAGCCAACCCGGGCGCCAGGCTCTTCTGTGCCCAATAGGCATTGTGCCGCGCCTTCCACAGGGCGTTGCGCTCCTGGGTATTGGCCGTCCAGAGGAATTCGGAACTACCGAATTCGGTGGCTATCTCGCCGAAGTGCTTCGATTGCAGCGCCACGCTCTCGGCACTGCCGTGAAACTCGACGAACAGAGTCGGCATTTCAGGGAAGGACAATCCGGAATAGGCATTGCTTGCCCGCATCTGTACGGCGTCCAGCAGTTCGATCCGTGCCACCGGAATGCCCGACTGGATGGTCAGGATCACCGTGTTGCAGGCATCGCTCACGGACGGAAACGAGCAGACGCCGCCCGCGATCATGTCCGGGATGCCCTGCAGCCGGAGTGTGATCGAGGTGAGGATGCCAAGCGTCCCCTCGGCACCCACGAAAAGGCGGGTGAGATCGTAGCCCGCCGACGACTTCCTGGCCCGATGCGCCGTGCGGATTTCCTTGCCTCCCGCCGTCACCGCCGTCACGGCGAGCACATTGTCCTTCATCGTGCCGTAGCGCACCGCGTTCGTGCCGGACGCCCGCGTCGATGCCATGCCGCCGATCGAGGCATTGGCGCCCGGATCGATCGGGAAAAAGAGGCCCGTGTCGCGCAGATAGATGTTCAGCGCTTCCCGGGTGATCCCCGGCTGGACAGTGCAATCGAAATCGCTGGCATTGACCTCGAGCACCTTGTCCATGCGGCTCATATCGACGCTGATGCCGCCATGCGGCGCGTTGATATGGCCTTCGAGCGAGGACCCCGTGCCAAAGGCGATCAGCGGAACGCCATGCTCGCTGGCAATCGCGACGATCGCCTCGACCTCGTCCGCACTTTCTGGAAAGACGACGCCGTCGGGCAATTGCGCAGGAATATAGGTCGTCGTGTGGGCATGCTGCGCCCGGATGGCCTCGCCGGTCTGGAAACGATCGCCGAACCGCTCGCTCATCAGCCGCAGGGCGGCAGCTATGCCGGTTTCGTTGCGGATGCCCGCCTTGATCGCCTTCAACGCCATCTCTCGCTCCCGAACTGCCGCTGCACATGGCGGAAATTCTTAGATTTCAACGCGCTACTGTGCAAATCGGAATCACTTTGTCCAGAACCTCGTCCTGAACATCACGGGTTTAGCAGAGAATTGCGACGAAGTGAGACAGTCCGGTCACAGGGCAGAATGAGCCCATGGTCGCCGACCCGGAAAGGCGGGCGGCGATCATGAGCTGCGTTGGAGTACCTGCTCGGTATTATTCCGCAGCTTCGGCCAGCTGCAGTGCTTCGGCCTGTTCCAGCTCGCGGTGGAGCCGCCGTTCTTCATCGACATGCGGTTTGGTGAACCGGGCGATGACCAGATAGGCGACCGGCGTCAGGTACAGCGTGACGACCGTGGCAAGCCCGAGGCCGCCGACCAGCACTCCGCCGAGCGCGATGCGGGCCTCGGCCCCGGCACCACTCGCCAGAACCAGCGGCACGGCGCCGACGATGGTGGCAATCATCGTCATCATCACCGGCCGCAGCCGAATATTCGCAGCGTCTTCGATCGCCGAGCGCAGGTCTTCGCCGCGGTCGCGCAACTGATTGGCGAATTCGACGATCAGGATGCCGTTCTTCGCCATGATACCGACCAGGAGCACCAGGCCGATCTGGCTGTAGATGTTCAGCGTGTTACCGGTCATCACCATGGCAAAGACGGCGCAGGCAAGGCCGAGCGGCACGGTCGACATGATGATCAGGCCGCTGACCAGGCTTTCGAACTGCGCCGCCAGCACCAGGAAGATGATGACGAGCGCGAAGCCGAAGGTGACGAACATACCGTTGGCATTCTCATCGAGTGTCGCCGCTTCGGCGAGCGGCACGACGCGTGAGCCCGGCGGCAAGAGCGGCTGGGCCATGTCCTCCACCATCGTCAGCGCGTCGCCGAGCGCAAGCCCGGATGTCAGGCCGGCGGACAGCGAGACGGAACGCAGCTGCGATTCTCGCGCCAATTGCGGCGCGACGGCCTTTTCCTCGACCGTGGCGATCGACGACATCGGCACGATCTTGCCGTCGCCGGTCTTCAGGAAGATGTTCTGCAGGTCGGTCGGATCATTGACTGGGTTGGTCGTCGACAGGAGTTTGACCGGATAGGCCTCCCCTTCGACATAGACGTCAAGCACGCTGTTGCCGTCGAGCATCGCCTGCAGCGCCGACGACAGCCCCTTGATATCGATGCCGAGATCGGATGCCCGTTCGCGATCGATCGTCACCGAAAGCTGCGCCTGGTTCTCCTCGTAGTTCAGGCGAACGTTTTCAAAGCGGCCGCTGTCTTCCATCTGGCGCACGAGTTTTGCAGCGGCATCGCCGAGTTTGCCATAGTCGTTGCCGACCAGCGCCACCTGCAGCCCGTTGCCGGCGCCGCGGATGCCGAGGCTGTTCGGCTGGATCGGGAAGACCCGGATCGACGGAATATTGACCGTCATTTTGGTAATGTCGGCGGAAATCTGCTGCTGGGTACGCTCGCGGTCGCTCCAGGGCGCCAGCGTCAGCACCATGAAGCCACTGTTGACTGATCCACCCTGACCGGAAATGGAAAAGATATTGGCGATCTCGCCGCTGTCGACCAGCGGCTTCAGCCCGTCCTCGACGCGACGCATCTGTGCCTGCGTATATTCGAGCGACACGCCTTGCGGCGCCTGCATCCGCAACATGATGCGGGCGCGGTCCTCCGTCGGCGTCAATTCCGACTTCAACAGCGTGAAGGCGCCGGCACCCGTCGCCGTCACCATGACAGCGACCATGAAGACAATCAGCGGTGAGTTGAGGCAGGCCCGTAGCGTCCGCCGGTAGAAACCGGCGGCAAAAGCGCCGATCCTGGCCATGAACCCCGTATGGCCGTGCTCCCCGCCATGCGGTTTCAGCATGCGCGAGGCCAGCATCGGGCAGAGCGTCAGCGACACGAAAGCCGAGAGCAGGATCGCGAAGGCCAGCACGAAGCCGAACTCGCGGAACAGACCGCCCGTCTGTCCCGGCAGGAACGACAGCGGCACGAAGACCGCCACAAGCGTTGCCGTGGTAGCAATGACCGCGAAAAACACTTCGAGCGTCCCGAGCACGGCCGCCGCCCGCGGCCCCATGCCTTCGCCGCGTCGCCGTACGATGTTTTCGAGCACGACGATGGCGTCATCCACCACCAGCCCCGTCGCCAAGACGATCGCCAGCAGCGTCAGGATGTTGATCGAGAAACCAGCGAGATAAATGGCGGCGCAGGTGCCGACCAGCGCGATCGGCATGGTGAGCGTTGGGATGAGTGTCGCCCGCCAATCGAGCAGGAAGAGATAGATGACGATGGTGACGATGATCACGGAGGCGGCGAGTGCGATCTCCACCTCATGGATGGCGCCATCGATGAACACCGCATCGTCGCTGGTGACCTTGAGCTGCGTGCCCTGCGGTAAGATCTCGTCGATCGTTGCCACCGCCTTCTTCACGCCCTCGGAAATATCGAGTGTGTTCGACTGTGCCTGCCGGATGATGCCAAGCCCGATGCCCTGACGCCCGTCGGACCTGAGCGACGACGTACCGATATCGGGGCCCAGCGTCACCGTCGCAATGTCGCCAAGCCGCACATTGTCGCCGAGGATCAGGTTCTCGAATTCTTCCGGCGTCTGCAGGCCCGCGGTGGCGCGCACCGAAATGTCCTGGTCGGCGCTGGTCAGCGATCCCGCCGGCACGTCGAGCGAGGCAGTTGCCAGCGCGTCGCGCAGATTGGCGACAGTCAATCCGCGCGAGGCCAGCTTCGACTGATTGACGTCGATGCGGAAGATCTTCTCCTGGTCGCCGTTGATCTGCACGTCGGCAACGCCCTCGACGGCGGCGAGCCGGTCGGTGATCTCGTTTTCGGCAAGCAGCGTCAGGTCTTCCATCGACAGCGTATCGGACGTCAGCGCCAGCCGAAGGATCGGCTGGCTGTCGGCATCGGCCTTGACGATACGCGGCTCATCGGCATCCTCCGGCAGCTGGTTCGCCACCCGGCCAAGCGCATCGCGGATATCATTGGAGGCCTGGCCTATATCGGTCGTATCGGAAAACTGCAGCGTGACGCGGCTCTGGGCATATTGCGAGGTCGAGGAAATATCCTTGATGCCCTGGACGCGCGACACGGCGCCCTCGATCACCGAGGTTAGCTCGCGGTCCACGGTTTCCGGCGAAGCACCGTCGAACTGGGTGTTGACCGACACCACCGGCTGGTCCACCTGCGGCAACTCGCGGATCTCGATGCCGTTCAGGGCTGCCAGGCCGGCAACGATGATCAGCGTGTTGACGACCAGCGCGAAAATCGGGCGGCGAATGAAGAGCGCGGTAAAACCGGCCGTGCGCCCGGCCTCGTGATGCTCGCCTGCGCCGCTCATTTCGTGGCCTCCGCTTCGGAGACCTTCTGTTCCTGATCACCTTGCTGCGGCTTCTGTTGCCGCGGCTGCTCTTCGCTCGCCACGCGCACCGCGCCACCGTCACGCAGGCGCTGCACGCCCTCCATCACCACGGCATCGCCCTTGGCAAGCTCCGCCTCGACCAGCACCTTGTCGGAATTGCGCTGGATGATCTTGACCGGAATCTTCTGCGATTTTTCCGCCTCGACGCGCCAGACATAGGACCCGTCGGCGCTCCACTGGATCGCCAGCGGATTGACCGTCGGATACTGGTCGCCGGGGAAACGGACCGCGACGGAGAAGGACATGCCGGCCCTGAGCGTATCGTTGGGATTGTCGATCCGCGCCCGGACCCTCAGCGTCCGGCTTGCCTGGTCGATGCGGTTGTCGATGGCGTGAATAGCACCGGAATATTCTGACCCCGGCAGGGCGATGGCCGAGGCCGTCACCGCCTGTCCAACGGAGATTTTCGTCGAAAACCGCTCCGGCGCCCAGAAATCGACGAGGATCTGCGAGCGGTCGTCAACGACGGCGATCGGCGTCGAAGTCGTGACATAGTCCCCCGGATTGACGGTGATGATGCCGACGATGCCGCCGGACGGCGCGACAATGTCGCGGCGCTTCAGGTCAAGCTCCGCCGTCTGCAGCGCAAGCTCGGCGGCCTGCATGGCGAATTCCGCCTCGCGCAACACCGCGACGGAGACCGCATTGCCGAGCCTGCGGTTGCGCTCGACCTTTTCGCGGGCGCTGTCGACGGCGACCTTCGCCTGTGCGGCGGCGATCTTCTGTTCGTCGCTGTCGAGACGGGCAATGACCTGCCCCTTCTCGATCCGATCGCCGGAGTGGACCAGCACCTCGGTCAGATTACCGGTCGCCTGCGGCGTCACTGCGACGGACAAGATCGCCTCGCCATTGCCGATGGCGTTCAACCTGTCGTTGACAACGGCGCTATCGACCGGCTGCGTGACAACGAGCGGCGCACCACCGCCCTGCCCGCGTCGGCCCGAACCTTGCCCCTGGCCGTCGGCCGCCCCATCCGCCGGCTTTGCGGCAAAAGCCAGCAGCTGCTCGGGCACGCCCGCCTTGGCAAGCATCGCGCCGGCGCCCGGCACGAAGCGAACCCAGATACCCAGGCCGACCGCAAGAATGACCAGACTGATCGACAGCTGCTTCCAAAGCCGCATCAAGGAACTCCATTGAAATCCACGGCTCCCGGCCGCAGCGGCGCGCGGGGTCCATCAACAAGGCCAACTATCCCCTTTTGCCGCAGCCCGGGCAATGCCAGAATACCATCATTACGCAATTGTAATGAAAGCCATTTTCGGTCCAGAGCAGCCGCTGCCAATCAAACAATGCCCGGAGGCCCCATGAGCACCATTGCCAGAAATCAGAACCCGGAATCCGATCCCCGCGTCAAAGCGGTGTTCGACGACATCCGCGCCACCCGCAACTCCGACTTCATCAACAACATGTGGCACTACCTCGCCTTCGATGCCGATCTGCTCGAAAACACCTGGGCCGAGGTCAAGACGGTGATGGCAACACCCTCGGCGCTCGATCCGCTGACCAAGGAAATGCTCTATATCGCCGTCTCCGTCACCAATGGCTGCGGCTACTGCGCCCATTCGCATACGGCCGCGGCAAAAGCCAAGGGCATGACTGCCGAGCAGCATGCCGATCTCCTGCGCGTCATTTCGCTCGCCGCCAAGACCAACCAGCTCGCAACCGCGCTGCAGGTTCCCGTCGATCCCGTCTTCGATGCCGATCATCGGCCCTGATCGCGGCACAAAAGCGGTTGCTGGCGCAAAGAAGCTGGACTTCCCGGAATAAAAGAGGAACGGAATTCTGGCCTTTCGGCTCCGAATCACTACATTGAGCCGCATGAGCAATGGATTTGACGATATTCCCTTCTTCGACGAGGAGCCGGCGCCGCGTCCTACGCGCGGGCACCAGCCGGCGCCGCCCGCCCCCACCGGTGGCATCGCCGCCCGCGCCATGGCAGCGCGTGACCAGCATCGGGCACCCGATTATCTTTCCGGCCTGAACCCGGAACAGCGCGAAGCGGTCGAAACGCTGGATGGCCCGGTCCTGGTGCTTGCCGGCGCCGGCACCGGCAAGACCCGCGTGCTCACGACCCGCATCGCCCATATCCTGTCGACCGGTCGCGCCTATCCCAGCCAGATCCTCGCCGTCACCTTCACCAACAAGGCAGCGCGCGAAATGAAGGAGCGCATCGGCGTTCTGGTCGGCGCCGCCGTCGAGGGCATGCCCTGGATGGGCACCTTCCACTCGATCGGCGTCAAGCTGATGCGCCGCCACGCCGAACTCGTCGGCCTCAAGTCCTCGTTCACCATCCTCGACACCGACGACGTGGTGCGCCTGATCAAGCAGATCATTCAGGCCGAGGGCATCGACGACAAGCGCTGGCCGGCCAAGCAGTTCGCCCAGATGATCGACGGCTGGAAGAACAAGGGCTTCGGCCCCGCCGACATCCCCGAAGGCGACGCCCGCTCCTTTGCCAACGGCAGAGGCCGCGAGCTCTACGCCGCCTACCAGGCCCGGCTGATGACGCTGAACGCCTGCGATTTCGGCGATCTTTTGCTCCACCCGATCCGCATGTTCCGCGCCCATCCGGATGTGCTGAAGGAATATCACGACAAGTTCCGCTATATCCTCGTCGACGAGTACCAGGACACCAACACCGCCCAATACATGTGGCTGAGGCTGCTCGCCCAGCGTCCGGTTAGAAAGAACCCCTCCCCAACCCCTCCCCACAAGGGGGAGGGGTTTGCCGGGTCGTACTCGCCGCGATCATCATTGGATGCAGAATTGGACGAGAGGTCGCGGCAATCTAGCCCCTCGCCCTTGTGGGAAGGGGTTGGGGAGGGGTCTTCGTCGTCACGATCAGCTAGCGACAATGGCCGTATCAACATTTGCTGCGTCGGCGACGACGACCAGTCGATCTATGGCTGGCGCGGCGCCGAGGTCGACAACATCCTGCGCTTCGAGAAGGATTTTCCCGGCGCCAAGGTGATCAAGCTCGAGCGCAACTACCGCTCCACCGAGCATATTCTCGGCGCCGCCGCCCATCTGATCGCCCATAACGAAGGCCGCCTCGGCAAGACGCTGTTCACCGATCGGGCGAACCCCGACGATGACAAGGTACAAGTCCACGCCGCCTGGGATTCGGAAGAGGAAGCCCGCGCCGTCGGCGAGGAGATCGAACAGCTGCAGCGCCAGAAGCACAATCTGAACGACATGGCGATCCTGGTGCGCGCCTCCTTCCAGATGCGCGAGTTCGAAGACCGCTTCGTCACGCTTGGCCTGAATTACCGCGTCATCGGCGGCCCGCGCTTCTACGAGCGGCTGGAAATCCGCGATGCGCTCGCCTATTTCCGCCTCGTCTGCCAGCCCGCCGACGACCTCGCCTTCGAGCGCATCGTCAACACCCCGAAGCGCGGCCTTGGCGATACGACGGTGCGCAGCCTTCACGACTATGCCCGCGGCCGCAACATCCCGATGCTCGCCGCCGCCGCCGATCTCATCGAAACCGACGAGATGAAGGCCAAGCCGCGCAAATCGCTGTTCGACGTCGTCACCATGTTCCAGCGCTGGCAGGGCCTCTTGGAGACCACGCCGCACACCGAGCTTGCCGAGACCATCCTCGAAGAGTCCGGCTATACGGACATGTGGAAAAACGACAAGTCGGCCGAAGCGCCCGGGCGCCTCGAAAACCTCAAGGAGCTCATCCGCTCGATGGAAGCGTTCGAGAGCATGCGCGGCTTCCTCGAGCACATCGCGCTGGTCATGGATGTCGAGCAGAATGCAGAGCTCGACGCCGTCTCGATCATGACGCTGCATTCAGCAAAAGGCCTGGAATTCGAAACCGTCTTCCTGCCCGGCTGGGAGGAAGGCCTGTTTCCGCACCAGCGCGCGCTCGACGAAGGCGGCCGCTCGGGCCTCGAGGAAGAACGCCGCCTTGCCTATGTGGGTCTCACGCGGGCAAAACGCCGCTGCCACATCTGGTTCGTCTCCAACCGCCGCATCCACGGCCTGTGGCAATCGACGCTGCCCTCCCGCTTCCTCGACGAACTGCCGGTCACCCATGTCGAAGTGTCGGAGGCCGAACAATCCTATGGCGGCTACAACCGCGGCGGCTACGGCCAGTCCCGCTTCGACAAGCAGGAACCGTTTGCCAATTCCTACTCCACCCCCGGCTGGAAACGCGCCCAGGCCAACAAGACCGACGCCACCCGCGACAACTGGGGCACCCGCTCCGGCGTGTCGATCGAGCGCATCGGCTACGGCGAATCCGGGCCCCGCGCCCGCACGATCGACGGCGAACTCATCGCCAAGTCAAAAGTCGACGAACCCTCGAAATTCAACGTCGGCGACCGGGTGTTTCACATCAAGTTCGGCAACGGAAACATTGCCGGGATCGAGGGCAACAAGCTGACGATCGATTTCGATCGGGCGGGGCAGAAGCGGGTGCTGGACGGGTTTGTCGAGCGGGTGTGAGGGCACCTTGTGAGTGGATCCTCGGGTCAAGCCTGGCTTGACCCGAGGATCCATTTCCAAGCCGCGGGCAGTCTCCTTTTCAAACAGAATCGAGCCCCCGCAGGCCGCCCGATCCCCCTAACAGGCACAGCGAATACCCCCACCTAAAGCGGCAATTCCGACGTCTGCTTGATCACCTGGCTCGGGACATCGGTCTTGACGTTCTGCACCCCCTTGATACGGCTGAGATGCTCGGACTGGAAGCGCCGGTAGTCGTCGATATCCTCCGCCACGACGCGCAGCAGAACGTCGCAGTCGCCGAGCATCAGGTAGCATTCCAGTACCTGCGGAAACCGCCGGACCTTTTCGACGAAATACTCGATGGTGTCCTCGTCCTGCGCCGTCAGCCACACCCGTGTGAACAGGGTCAGCCGTTTTCCGAGCTTCGCCGGGTTCAGCACCGCGACGTAGCGGTCGATGATGCCAGCCTCCTCCAGGAGCTTGACCCGCCGCAGGCAGGGCGACGGCGACAGCCCCACCTCCTTCGCCAGTTCGATGTTCTGCATCCTGCCGTCACGCTGCAGGGCTCTCAAAATCTTCCGGTCGATGTCGTCAAGCTGCATGTGGCACCTGATTTCAATATAGTTGTTAATAGCAATACATGATGCCAAACAGGATGAAAATACCGCTATCTTCGCCACCAAATTGCGTGAAGTTTGGAATAAAAAAAGCACTCCAAAGTGATGCCGCCGACCGGCGACGGGAGTGAACATGATGAGCGCAATCGAGACCAACGCACAACAGCGCATCGACAACCGCACCCTGGCTGAGGTGCGCCGCGGCGTGGCGGCCTGCGTCCCCGTGCTGCTTGGCATTGTCCCCTACGCGCTGGTGCTTGGGGCTCAGGCGGCGCAAAAGGATCTGAGCCTCATCGAGGTGCCTTTGATGACGGGGCTGAACTTCGCCGGCGGCTCAGAGTTCGCCGCCATCCAGCTCTGGACATCGCCGCCGCATGTCGCCCTCATCGTCGCCATCACGTTTCTGGTCAATAGCCGGCACCTGCTGATGGGTGCGGCGCTGGCGCCCTTTCTGCGGCATCTGCCGAAGCGCAAGGTGCTTCCGGCCCTCTTCGTCATGACCGACGAAAGCTGGGCGCTGGCCTTGGCCGATATCAGGGAGCGTGCCGCCCGCGGCCTGCACCCCGCATTCAGCATGCCCTATTACCTCGGCACCGCGCTTGTCTTCTACGCAGCCTGGGTAGGCTTCACCACACTCGGTGCAGTCCTCGGGCCGGTCCTCGGCGACGTTAAGGCCTATGGCTTCGACATGGCGTTCCCGGCGGTCTTCCTCGTCCTCATGCGCGGCATGTGGAAGGGGTTCGATGCCGCCCGCCCCTGGCTGGTCAGCCTCGTTGTCGCCGCTGTGACCTATCTTGTCGTCCCAGGTGCCTTGTACGTTGCCGCCGGCGCCGTGTCCGGCCTCATCGCAGCCTATATCCTTACAGGTGAAGCATGATCGATCCGATGACATTCCTCACCATCGTCCTGATGGCGATCGTCACCTACGCGACGCGCATCGGCGGCTATCTCGTGCTGCGCAACCGCGCGCTCGGCGCCCGCGCCACGTCCGTCATGGAAGCGGCTCCCGGATGCGTGCTGATCTCAGTGATCGCCCCGGACTTTGTATCGAACAGCCCCGCGGACCTGATCGCAATTGCGTTGACGCTCGCCGCCGCCACACGCTTTTCCATGTTGCCAACGGTGACGATCGGCGTCGCGGCGGCAGGGTTCTTGCGCCATTTTATCGGGTGACGCATGGACTTCCAAGTCCGCAGCGCGGATCCCCGAGACACACGCAATATCCCCGTCCCGCAAACCTCGCCTACACTAGCTCCCGTCCCGCCCCCGGATACGCTGCCAGCCGTGGCAGTAAGGCGGGGCCGGCGCCGGGTTCGGGGAAAGGACGGAAGTCCCCGAGGCCGGGGTTCGCAAGAAGGTTCCCCTCCGCAGGCCGATGCTGCTGCGGGCGTGCAATCGCACAGAGGACCGACAAGGCCGTAGCGGAACGCGTTTGCGGGCAGAAACCTCCGAACGGGGCGCTGAGAGGTGTCACCTATTCTTATTCTCACGAGGCAGCTTTCAGCGCCCCGTCCGACTTGCTCTTTGAAAACCACTGCGGTTTTCCCGCGCGTGTGCGGAAGCGTTTTTTTTGGGGGCGGCAGCGGATGCCGGACTACCTCTCCCCCTGGGGGGATGGGTAGCGCCACGAACGCGGAGGAAAAGTACCCCTCCCGCTCTTTGGGCCACCTTCTCCGCAAGGCGAGGGAAAGGCGGGACCCGCGCCCTCCTATTTTCCCCATCGCCACGGGTTGTGCTAGGCTCCGGTACCAGAGGGGCGGATGGCGTAGGGATGACACGCGCGCAGCAAGTTGGCGTCATTGTCGGTCTGGTGATCGTAGCGATCCTCACGATCCTGAGGGCCAGTGACCCGCAACTCATGCGGCTGGCGCGCGAGGTGGCGTTCGACGAGTATCAGCGCATCGCACCGCGGGCATTTGAGGACCTGCCGGTCCGCGTGATCGACATAGACGAAGCGTCGCTGAAAGAATTTGGCCAGTGGCCATGGCCGCGGGACCGCATGGCCATGCTGGTGGACAGGCTTTCCGAAACGGGAGCGGCGGCGATCGCATTCGACATCCTCTTCTCGGAACCCGACCGCCTTTCGCCCCGCACGATCATGCGCGATGTCGCGGGGGTCGATCCCTCGCTGCTTGAGCGGCTTCCGGACAATGACGAAATTTTTGCGCGGTCGATTGCCGAAAAGCCCGTCGTGCTCGGCTTTGCGCTCTCCAACGAAGGCGGCTACCGGCCTCAGGTGAAGGCCGGCTTTGCCTTCACGGGCGAACCGCCCTTCCGTGCGCCTCCCCGCATCACGAGCGCGACACCCTTGCGGCCGCAGCTTGAGGCCAATGCCGCCGGCATCGGCCATATCAGCCTCAACCCCGGCGATCCCTCGGCAGTGGTGCGCACCGTGCCGCTGCTGCTGAGCGACGGGGAGCAACTCTATCCCAACCTTGCGCTCGAAGCGCTGCGCGTCGCGCAGGGCGCGTCCACCTACGTGCTCGCCGATGCGCCGAACGTGCCGGACACCATTACCTTGATCAAGGTCGGAGATTTCGTCGTCCCGGTGACGGCATCAGGAGAGCTCTGGCTCTATGTCAGCCCCGACAGGGCAGACCGGTATATTTCGGCGCGACGGATACTGGCGGAAAAAGGTGTGTCGCCCGAAACAAGCGCTGCGCTCGAAGGCAGCATCGTCTTCGTCGGCACGTCGGCCGCGGGCCTGCAGGATATTCGCACAACAGCGCTCGGGCAGAACGTTCCCGGCGTTTCGCTTCAGGCCCAGACCGTCGAGCAGATCCTGTCCGGGCGTTTTCTCTCGCGTCCCGACTGGGCCGACGGCCTTGAAATCCTGTCCATTGCGGTGGCGGGTACCCTGCTCGTCATCCTGACCACATTCGTCAGTCCCGCCATGGCGCTGGCCTGTGGGCTGCTGATTACCGCACTCGCACTTGCCGCCTCCTGGCTCGCCTTCCTCTACGGTGGCCTTCTGCTTGATCCCCTGGCACCGATCATCAGCGGATCAGTCACGCATTTCGCGGCAACCGCGTTCCGCTTTCTGGTGATCGACCGGGAACGCCGGGAGGTCCGCGCCGCCTTTGGCCACTACCTCTCCCCGTCGCTCCTCTATCGCATCGAGCATACCCGCGACGCCTTGCGTCTCGGCGGCGACGACCGCGAACTGACGGTGATGTTCGTCGACATCCGCAACTTCACCGAGATCAGCGAGCGACTGGCGCCCACCGCCGTCGTCGGCTTCCTGAACACCTTTCTCGACGCCCTCAGCCGCCATATCATCGAGAACGAAGGCACCCTCGACAAGTTCATCGGCGACTCGATCATGGCCTTCTGGAACGCGCCCGTCGATGTGAAAGATCATGCGGCCAAGGCGGTCCATGCCGCATTGGCGATGCGCGAGACGCTTGCCCGTCTCAATGCCGATGACGCGTTCGGATTTGGAAATGGACAGGCAGTGGGCATCGGCATCGGTATCCATACCGGCCTTGCCTGCGTCGGAAACATGGGCGCCGAGACCCATTTCAACTATTCGGCCGTAGGCGACACGGTCAATGTGACCGCACGCATCGAGAGTGCCTGCAAGGAAGTCTGTTTCGACATTCTCGTGTCGGAGAGCACAGCGAGCCTCGCGCCGCAGTATGCGCTGCTCGAGGCGGGAGCGCTGACGCTCAAGGGCAAGAGCGCGCGAACCCGCACCTTCGCGGTCATCGGCGACGAGCGCCTTGCCATGTCCCGCGAATTTGCCGCACTGAAGCATGTGCACGAGCAACTGATCGAAGCCCTGGCATCGCGATCGCCGGCTGTCCGCGACGTGCTGCGCGTTGCAAAACGCAGGGCGGCGGCAGTGCCGGTGGGTCTGGCGGAATTCTATCGCCGCATCTCGCGCAGGGCCGACCACTTTCTGCAGCGGCCCGCCGCAGCGCCGCCCGTCCTACCAGATAGAAAAACGTTACCGTAACACCCTCATACTGTAGCAGCGCTTTGGCGGCGTAAGACCAATTCGAGCTGACAGGAGCATCGTGGCGTCCGCGAAGATGCCTCCCTGTCATTTCCCGCTCTTGCCTCTGTCGTTACGGTCCTTGCCCTTGTCGTTGCGGTCCCTGTCGTGGCCGCGATGGTAGCCGTCGTCGTGATCACCGTGATGCTGGCTGCCGTCGTCGACGCTGTTGCCGTCGCGATCATGATGGTTGTGATGATGATGCCTGTCGGGCTTGTCATCGTCATGGTGCGGCTTGTCGGGCTCCTCATCACGCGGCTTGTCAGGCTCATCCTCATCGGGCGGGTCCTTGGGGTCGACCCTCTTGTCCGGCTTGATTGGAACAGCGCGTTTCTCCTTGGGAACGACGTCTTCCCGCTGAATTGCCACGTTCGTAAGGCCGCAACCACCGCCGCCAAGCGCTGAAAGCTTCTGACTGCCCGAGAGAAACGGCAGCGCCTTGGCATTGCCGAGCGTCTTGAAGATGCTGCGGTCGACCCGGCGGGTTTCGGTCAGGCCGCCGTTGCGGTTGGCAACCACGCAGTCGCAGCGCCGCGTGAGTTCTCTGCAACCGCCCTGGCCGCAAAAACTGGCTGATCCGCCCAACAGAACGACCGCGGTCGTGCCGTCGGCACCGATATAGAAATCGAACACAGTCCCACGGACGCCGATCGTGCCGGCTGGCGTTACGATCTCATAGGCCGCGTGTTTGGAGTTCCCGCTTATCCAGCGAAACGTCCCCTTGGCCGCTTTGACGGTGAGCTTCTTCACAGAACGGGAGCCATCGAAGACGAACTTGTCGATGACCACGGATGAGCCCCACCCCACGGCAAGCTTGGTGCCATCCTGGAATACAAACTGGCCCAGCCCGGATAGGGACGTGCGGATCCGTTCGTCCTGGAACACCGGATCGTTGACCGCAAGCTCACCGCTCGCCCCTGTCACCGCAGTCTTGATATGGACCGCCTTGCCGATCGATTCCGCAGCGACTGACGGCGATGCAGCGGCGAGCAGAACACTGAGCGCGACGACGACCGCCCGATCTGGAGCAAACATCTCCCCCTCCATCGAAACGCAAAACATTAGCATATTATAATTTAGCTGTCTCGCGATCCACGTATGGCAATCCGGCCACGAGAGACGGCGGGCAATACCGGGTGGAACGGGAATGGGGGCGGGGGTGGTTTGCGGAAGGGGAGGTTGGCGGTACCCCTTAAACGCAACGCGCGTCTTGCACTACACGGTGATCTTTTCGCGCGTCGCGTAAAGTCGTGGAGGTTGGTGCTGAACCACTCCCTCCTCGTGCGGAGGTAAGCCACAGGCGCCGAAGCAAGGCCCCCTTGCTGGCCCTCTCACCGCAAAAGGGTACAAATCTTCGCCTGCAAAGGCGCCAGATTACGCGCCCTTGGAAAACAGTGAGGCCAGCGTGCGTTTCGGGGCGGACAAGCCTTTCATGCTCTTGACGATGACCATGTGCGAGATTTCCCCGCGCTTGAAGGCTTTCAGGAAGCGCGGATACTCCTCGAAGGCGACGCAACCGTGCGAGTCGCCGCGGTTGCGCAGGAGATAGCTGTGGGCGAGCAGACCGACGCGGCCATGCGGCGCGACGCCGTCGATCGGCGTCAGGCGTACGGCCGCCACACCGTGGAACAGTGACTCGCGCATTGTCACCTTGTAAGTACCGGGCGGCGTCGGGCCCTTCATCTTCACATGGACATAAGCGGGATTGTCGCGCATCTTGCCGATACCGGAATGGGCCTCGAGCTTCTCACCGTTCGGCATGTAAACCACGCCGGCCGAGATATCGTAGTAGGCAACGCCCTTGCGGCCGCGGAAAGTCGGACGAACCTCGTCCTCATCGTCCATGGGAAGATCCGGCTTGGCATAGGCAAGCTCTTTGGTCCCCGGCTGCTTGGTCTGATCGGCAGGTTTGCCGGCGCTGTCGGCAAGGCTCCGCGGTTTGGAGAGCGGTAGCGGCCCCAAATCCGGTAGCATGCCATTCAGCGACGATGCCGGCTCCTGCATCACGAGGCTGAAGGGTTTGCCCAAACCGTCCTTGAGCGAGACGTTTTCAACGAGAGCGTTGGCCACCACGGGCGTCGAGCCGGTGATCACGTCGTCGCCCCTCGCCGCAGCCGCCTTCGCCAGCGCCAGGACCTGTGTCTTTTCGATAAAGTCGACGGCAGGTTTCGCCAGGGCAATGGCCACGATGCTCTTCTGTGGCACAATCGTCGAGGCCAGATGGATGCGCGGCAGGACGGTCAGCCGCGAGAACTTGGCAACGCGCACCACGCGCTGCTGTGGGGCGGCGCGCACGATCGCATTAAGTCCCAAGGAGGCTTCCAGGCGGGGATTTTTGCCTGACGGCAGCGATGGCCCCATGGCCTGCATGGCCGCGAAGGTCGCGATCATCCAGATCGAAGCGGCGATGCCGACGCCTATAACGGTCGCGCCGGAGACGAGAGAATGCGCCTTTTTCGAGCGGCCTCCCGATTTCCCGGATGAGGCGACATGACTGAATTTTTCGACCGCAAACGCCATGATACTCGTTACCCGAAACGCATTACTCAATCCAAAGGCAACGGAACGCATTGCCGAGGAGGCCGGTCCAATGCTTGAGAGGCGCCAATTGCTGCGCTTTCCTGGGCATGCCGATCGATCAGAAGAATGACAAAGTATGGTAACCAATTCCTTTACGCGGGCTCCGCGAAATATCGAGGAGGAGGATGCAGGAGGAAGAACAGCATTGCGGCATATAAAAAGGCGAAGAAGGCCGTGCCCTCCCCGCCCGAGACATCGTGGTCCAACGGACATGTGGCATGCGTCAGCGCCTGCATCGAGCGGAGGCTCGGCAGTCTGCGTCTGTGTTCGGTCTCAAAACCTTTATTTTTGACGATATTATGGAGGCGAAGAAATGGGCGGGATTTTTCTTGGCATTACTGTATCGTTCTGCGATCGTCCCGCTTGAGCGCGCCCCTCTGTTCGACGTGCTTTCCGATCCGATTTTCCACACAGGACAGCGTCCGCAGTTTCGCGTTCGCTCAGACGCACTCTCGGTCCGCGCGGCGGGCTCCCCAGCACCAACCGGCCGCTCGCCAATGCCGCACCTGCAAGCTTGCAATGCCTAAATCAGTGGTAGAGAACGATGCCCCACCCGCCGCTCCGCGAACAGTGGTGGAAATCGCGGGGATGTGACCGGCTTTGTTAAAATTGCAGCAAATTTCGGCCGAAAAAATTAAAGCGCCGCCACTACGAATTTGGGCTTATCCGCGCAAACGGACCAAATCATTTTAAGCGCCGCCCGGCAGAAATTCGCACCCATGAGTTTTCTTTCCGCCATCGCAGTCATTTCCCTTGCAGTCATGTTTCCCGTGCTCCTGTCGCTTCGCAAGACCAGCGTCCCGGGCATAACGAGCTTCTGCCTCGCCTGTGCTCTCTCGGCGCTTTCCGCCGGATTGGGCCTCACATCGGCGATCGCCCCCCCGTGGATCCACGCGGTGATCGGATCGACATTGATGGTCGCCGCAGGCGTGATGACGTTGAACGGTTTCCGCGAATTTCTGGGGCGAAAACCACTCGGATCGCGGCCGCTCGTCGCAACCCTTGCCTGCACTGTCCTGATGCTTGGCGCCCTCAGTGACATGTTCGAAGACCGCGACGCCTGCCTCGCCGTGAGCGCTGGAGTGGCGGGGATGATCTATTTCCTCGCCGGCGTCTCGATCCTGCGTCACTGGTCGAGGAAACGCGCCGTCGCCCCCTATACGCTGTTCTGCTGCGTTTCGGCCTTTGCCGTCGCTGCCCTGCACGCCATTCGCGTCATTGCCGCGGCGACGGATTTCAGCACCGCCACAGAACCGCAACTGTGGACGACAGCCCTTCTGGCCGCCCGTCAACTGATGATGCCGCTGTTCTTCCTCGGTGTCATTTTGTTGTTGCACGGATGGATGATTGCCAATCTTCGTCACTTGATCGCCCACGACGAACTGACGGGTGCCCTGTCCCGCCGGGCCTTCATGGCCGGATATGAGCGGATGTTCCACGTCGCCTCCGGATCGGGTCGCCAAACAACGTTGATGCTGCTCGATCTCGACCGGTTCAAACAGATCAACGACCTGCATGGCCACGCCGGCGGCGACGCGGCGCTTGTACACTTCACCAGGACCGTCCGCGCTACGCTTGCCGGGCGCGGCATCCTCGGGCGCCTGGGCGGCGAAGAATTCGGTATCGCAATCGCAGGCATCGGGCGACCGGAGGCAGGCGCGATCGCCGATGCGATCTGCGCCGCGGTGAGGACGACACCCGCCAGCGGCCGCAAAGGCGCGGACATCGCGCTGACCGTCAGCATCGGCGTCGCCATCGCCGAACCCGGTGGCGCACTGGCGGATGTCATGGTGCAGGCCGACATGGCACTTTACGAAGCCAAGGCGATGGGACGCGACCGGTCGAGCATTGCCGATAGCCTTCAGGCCGCCTCCTCGGCCAGCGCCCGCGCGCTTGCAGGCGCCGCGGCCCAGATGCGGGCGGCAGCTGCCATTGCGGTTACCTCAGCGCAGCCGTTGTCGAAGGCCAGCTGAGATCAACGCGGCAAGGGTTTCTGACGACCGTGCGGCTTGCATTGCCACGCGGCCGTCCTATGTGAGGGATACCGCCCCTGGAGAACGATCAATGCCGCTTGCCCTTCGTCTTGTCAGCGCTTGTGCCCTTTTCGCGGCAAGCGTCGCATCCCTGCCCGCGCAGGCCGAAACCGTCGGCGAGGTCGGCGTCGACTGGCTCGGCAACGACATCCTGATCGATGCGGTTACGGATCCGAAGGTGGCCGGCGTCACCTGCCACGTCACCTATTTCGATCGCAGCGTCATCGACCGCCTGAGAAAGGGAAACTGGTTTGAGGATCCCTCCAACAATTCGATCGCCTGCCGCCAGACCGGGCCGGTAACGATCGGCGATATCGACCTCAGCCAGGAAGGCGAAGAAGTGTTCCGAGAGGGGCTTTCGCTGATCTGGAAGAAACTCGTCGTCAACCGCATCTACGACAAGAAAAACAATACTTTGATCTATCTCGCCCATTCGCGCGAACTAACCGACGGCTCCGCCAAGATGTCGATCTCGACCATTCCGCTCTTCGGCCAGCCGGTGACATGGACGGACGGTGCGCCGAAGTAACCGCGTTACCGATCTGCGAAGACGTCCTTGGAAGTAATGATGCGAACGCCGGCCGCCGCCATTTCGGCAATTGCGGCCTGCACGCCGGCGGGGTCGATACCGCGGCTTGCATCGGCAATAAACCGGACATCAACACCGGGCATCATCACCATCGCGTCAAGCGCCGAGGCCTTGACGCAATAATCGGTCGCAAGGCCGCAAATATCGAGGGTGCCGACGCGTGCCCGGGTCAGGTAGCCCGAAAGTCCTGTCAGCGCGGAGTGATCATTGTCGCGAAAGGCGGAGTAACTGTCGACCTCACGGTTCTCCCCCTTGCGCTGCACGTGGTCGATGCCTGCGAAGTTCAGACCGGGATGGAACTGGGCATCTCGGGTGCCCTGGACGCAATGATCCGGCCATAACATCTGCGGCTTGCCGTTCAGCGTGCCCTTCTCGAAAGGCTTCTTTCCGGGATGCTGGGAGGCGAAGCTGCCATGATCGGCCGGATGCCAGTCCTGCGAGGCGACGACCAGATCATACCTGCCCTCGGCGATCAGCCGGTTGGCGACCGGCACCACATCTTCACCATGCGGTACCGCAAGGTTTCCACCGGAGCAGAAGCCATTCTGGATATCGACGAGCAGAAGGCATCTCACGGCAGTCTCCTATCATTGCTGCGACACGTTCGGGCGGAGAAACGGCGCCCGGTTTTCGCATCGCACAATAAACGCAGCGGCGGGAAAAACCAGCCAGCATCTGCCATCGGTCAATCTATCACGAACGCACAAAAACACCGCCCGGTTTCCCGCACGGTGCTTGCCGTTCTTGCAAATGACGCTTAGGCGGCCTGCGCCAGTTCGTCGGCAATGACCGTGTCGAGGTTGAGGAAGCAGACCATGGTCTTTTCCAGTGCCACGATGCCGCGGCAGAAGGCGCGCTGTGCCTCTGGAATGATCTCCGGCGCCGGCTGCAGGTCTTCGCTCTTGATGGTCATCATGTCGGAGACCTGCTCGACCAAAAGGCCGACCAGCTTGCCGGCGATGTCGGTGACGATGATCGCCGAGCGCTCGGACGGTTCGGTCATCTTCATGCCGAGGCGGCAAGCCATGTCGATGACCGGAATGACGGCGCCGCGCAGGTTGATCAAGCCGAGAACGTAAGGCGGCGTGTGCGGCATCGGCGTCACCGGCGCCCAGCCACGGATTTCGCGGATCGCCATGATATCGATGCAAAATTCCTGATCGCCTAGGTGAAACGAAACGATTTCGAGATAGGCACCGGACTGCTTGATTGCGTTTGACATGATCAGAACTCTTCCCAGTTTTCGGCGGAACCCGATGCCTTCGGCACGGACGACGCGGGGCTGCTAAAGGCGCCCGCCAGCTTGCCCATCAGGGCCTTGGCAGGAGACGGCGCGGGACGCGTGGTGGCCGATGTGGCGACGCGGACCGGTTGACGGATTTGCGGGGCGGACGCGCCGCCGAGCTGGAACTGGCCGATCATTGCAGTCAAGCCTTCGGCATCCTGTGCCAGCGTATGGCTGGCGGCATTGGTTTCCTCGACCATGGCGGCATTCTGCTGGGTCATCTGATCCAGCTGGCCGATGGCCGTATTGATTTCCTGAAGACCGGTCGACTGCTCGCGGGCAGCCATCACGATCGACGTCATGTGCTCGTTGATACGCACCACATCCGTGCCGATGCGCCCGAGCGCCTTGCCGGTTTCCTGCACCAGGCGAACGCCGGTTCCGACCTCGGTGCTGGAGCGCCCGACCAGAACCTTGATATCCTTGGCAGCGCCCGCTGCCCGCTGGGCAAGTTCGCGAACCTCCTGAGCGACGACGGCAAAGCCCTTGCCGGCTTCACCAGCACGGGCAGCCTCGACGCCGGCATTCAACGCAAGCAGGTTGGTCTGGAAGGCGATCTCGTCGATCACGTTGATGATCTTGCCGATTTCGGACGATGCGTTTTCGATCCGGGCCATGGCTTCGACCGCTTCGCGAACGATACGGCCGGATTCTTCCGCATTGGTGCGCGTCTCGCCGACCATCTGGCTGGCTTCCTCGGCGCGCTGCGTGGCGGTGCGCACGGTAACGGTGATCTGGTCGAGCGCTGCCGAGGTTTCTTCGAGGGAGGCAGCCTGCTGCTCGGTCCGCTTCGCAAGATCGTCGGCGGCGCCGCGCATCTGCTGGCTGTTGGACTGGATCGAACTGCTGTTTTCGCGGACGCTGGCAAGCACGCTCTGCAGCTTTTCCACCGTGTGATTGAAGTCCTGGCGCAGCGTTTCGAGATCAGCGCGGAACGGCTGGTCGATCGTTGCCGTCAGATTGCCTTCGGAGAGGCGATTCAGACCCAGTCCAAGCGCCGTGACTGCCGTCTGCACCTGCCGGGCCTCTTCAGCGCGGGCTGCCTCGCTGGCCGCGCGCTCAGCTTCATTTTCGCTGCGGCTTGTCGCTGCCGACCGTTCAAGATCGCGTTTTTCAACGGCGGCCGCCCGGAACATCTCGACGGAACGGGCCATTTCGCCGATCTCGTCGCTGCGGCTGACCGCGTCGACTGCGGTTTCGTAGTCGCCTTTCAGGATGCGCTGCATGCTGTCGCGCACGGCAAAAACGCCGCGGCGGAGGACGTTGCCATGGAAATACAGCATACCCAGAAGCGACGCCATGGCGAAGAGCCCAACGACAATCTGGAACAGGAGGGATTCGTGCGAGCGCTCGGTTGCATCGGCGACGCGCGCAGCAAGCGCCAGGCCAGCCTCTTCATACAATTTTCCAAGCGTTACGGCCATGCGCTCGCCGGCGCCATCAATCGTATCGTCGATAGCGCCGTATGCATCCGCGGGAGCGCCCTCTTCCACCATTTTCTTCAGGTCCACCTGAATAGCCTTGGTTATCTCGGCGAGGTCGGCATCAAACGTTGCCATGATCTCCGGCTTACCCAGAGATGCGGCCAATTCCATTGCCGCCGGCTTCCCGGCATTCAGTGCCGATATGAAATCGGCGACCGCCGTCACCCGTTCCGGCGCGACCTGACGCTCCTCGCGATCGACAATCGTATCCATCGCCACCAGGGTCAGCTCGACGCTGGCAAGCCGCATGGCCCCGGCGTTCTCGATGGCATCCTGCGCGACGATGGCTTTGTCGAGCGCCTGTTCGACATGCGAATTCTGGTACCAGCCAACAGCCAGCATCGAACCGACGCCAATGAATGCGGCGAAACCCAGGGTGCCGAGCCGCTGGCTGACGGAAAGTTTACGGTCGAGTTTTGCAGACGTCATACAGCGTTATCCAGTCTCGTAAGTGCGGCAGCGAGCGTCGCGCGCAGAAAGGGAGCGATGATGCGGGAACCGGACTCGGACAAACCGGCGACGTCATGTCGGGCAAGGGATTTCGCACCCCTTCACGCGCTTAGAATATGGCAAACACAAATTAAACTTTTGCTAAAATGAGCGACGAATTCTAGCGAGCTGAACATGCGGGCCGCGTTAGAAACGCTCCGCCCACGCCTTTCAATAATGAACGCGACCGGGTATCATGACGGCATGCAAGACGATGTGAAAAAGCACCCGCAAACCTTGATGATCACGGTCCTCGCCGGCGGCGGTCTCATTCTATTCCTTGCCGCTTTTCTCGGATGGATCGTCCAGGGACCGGAGATCTTCCTGACCATGGCCGAAAACGGCCTTTCCTGGTGCTTCTGATCCTGCCTGCCGCATATTGACGCTGGCCGCCCGAACGTTTGCAACCTGCGGTCCGAAGGTCTATCTGGTCATCGGGATTGGTTAAATGGACCGGACGTCATCATGAAAGCACTTCGCATTGTTCTTTGGGTCGTCGTTGCGGTAGCAGCGGCCGTACTCGGCTACGGGACCTACACGCTGACCAAGTCGAAGGATCAGCTCGCGGCCGGCCCCTTCGGCGTGCCGTTCCAGCTCGTCTCCCAGACGGGCCAGCCGATCTCGGAAAAGGCCTTCACCGGCAGGCCGACGGCCCTGTTCTTCGGCTTCACGCACTGCCCGGAAGTCTGCCCGACGACGCTGTTCGAGTTGGACGGCTGGCTGGAAAAGGTCGATCCGGACGGCACCAAACTGCAGGCCTATTTCATCAGCGTCGATCCGGAACGCGACACGCCTGAAGTCCTTGGCCAATATGTGTCGAACGTTTCCAAGCGCATCACCGGCATTTCCGGTCCGCCGGACAAGGTGATGGAGATGATCAAGGGTTTCCGGGTGTACGCCAAGAAAATCCCGCTGGACGAGAAGAAGCCGGACGGCGATTATACGATGGACCACACCGCCTCCGTTTTCCTTCTCGATTCCGAAGGCAAATTCACCGGCACGATCGCTTACGGCGAAAATCCGGACACTGCGGTCAAGAAGCTGGAAAATCTGCTGAAGACATAATGATCGCCGCGAGGAGCTGATGGGGGAACGCACCGGAAGTTCAATTCTGATTGCCGGTGCGGGGCCCACCGGACTTGCTCTGGCGCTCGAACTCACCCGGCGCGGCTTCCGTCCGCGTCTGGTCTCAAGGGCCGCGGGACCGGCAGCAATCAACGAAAGCCGGGCGCTCGGGATCAACGCCAGAACCCTGACGCTTCTGGAAGCCTGCGGCGCCACCGCCCTGATCCTGGCTGAGGCCCGGCGCCTGACCAAATTCAAGATATCTTCCGCAGGCAAGTTGCTGCTGACGATCGACACCGAAAAATTCCGCGGCCCCTATTGCCCGATCTACGCGTTGCGGCAGGGCGAAACGGAACGGTTGCTGCTCCAGCGGCTGTCCGCTTTCGGCATAAGGCCCGAGTGGTCAACGCACGTTCAGACCGTGTCCGGCGATGTCCGGAACCCGATCGTCACGCTTCTGCACGCGGACGGACGGGCAGAGACGGTGCTGCCCGACGTGCTGATCGGTGCGGATGGAGCCCATTCCTCTGTGCGCAAGGCCTGCGGCTTCGCTTTTCCGGGCGATGCGATCGAAAGCCAATTCTTCCTCGCCGATTACCGCTATGCCCAGCAGGTCGATACCAGCTTCGTCCAAATGAATTTTCTCAATCCGGGCGTGCTCGGACGCCTGCCGGTGTGCGAAGACACGCTGCGTTACGTATCGACGATCGAGGATTTCGAAACTCGCATCGATCATCCGGCCACGGTGCTGGAACGGACGTGGAAATCGGACTTCACCATCAGCTTCCGCCACGTCGAAACGATGAGCCGCGGCAATGTCTTTCTTGCCGGCGACGCGGCGCACGTGCACTCGCCGGCCGGTGCGCGGGGCATGAACCTCGGTATCGAGGACGCCTGCTGGCTCGCCTGGCTGATTTCCGAAGGGCGGGAACAGGACTATTCCAACCTGAGAATGCCCGTCGTCAAAACCGTGCTCAAGGATACGCGGCGCAACACCACCTTCATCACCCTGAAGAATCCGCTCCTGACAGACCTGCGCGCCCTGTTGATGCCGCTGTTAAACCACATGCCCGGCTTCACGGCGGCGGCGCTGCGCAAGGTTTCCGGCCAGGACACGCCGCCGCCACCGTGGATACCCGACGCCAGATAGGGGCTGCGCTTTACCTTTGATCGGCGCGCATGCTAGAGCCGCGCAAGCCGCCGCCCGGCAATCACCCGCCGACCAAGGACAAACACATTGAGCGACCTTCGCCTGTTCATCACCACGACCGAAAAGCAATCCGAAGTCATCATGGACCTGATGACCGATGCGTTCGAGGATGACGGCTATGCCATCGCCACCATGGAGATGGACGAAAAGAAGGACATCTGGGAGGCCTCGCTCTACATTGACTTCCACGAGGAAGACGAGATGCGGGCGCGCCTGAGCGACGCCATTGCACCGCATTTCCCTGATGTGAAAATCGAGCGGGAAGTCATTCCCGATGTCGACTGGATCGCCAAGTCGCTGGAAGGCCTGTCGCCGGTGCGCGCCGGCCGCTTCCTCGTCCACGGCTCGCATGACCGCGACAAGGTTCGTGTCAACGACATCGCCATCGAGATCGATGCCGGCCAGGCTTTCGGCACCGGCCACCACGGCACGACGGCAGGCTGCCTCGAAGTCATCGAAACCGTCATGCGCGCCCGCAAGGTCCGCAACGCGCTCGATCTCGGCACCGGCAGCGGCGTCCTGGCGATCGCGGCGCGAAAGCTGAAGCCGGTGCCAGTTCTCGCAACCGACATCGATCCGATCGCAACGCGTGTTGCGGCCGAGAATGTCCGCCGCAACGGCATCGCCAGCGGCATCACTACCGTAACCGCCGCCGGCTTTCACTCGCCGGCCTTTGCCGGGCACGGTCCGTTCGACCTGATCATTGCCAACATCCTTGCCCGCCCGCTGATCAAGATGGCGCCGCAGCTTGCCAGTCATCTGGCGCCCGGCGGCTCGGTCATTCTGTCCGGCATTCTGGCGTCGCAACGCTGGAAGGTGCTGTCCGCCTATAACGGCCAGCACCTGCGCCATGTCCGAACCATCTGGCGCAACGGCTGGGTGACGATCCATCTCGACCGTCTCTGACGGAGATCAATACTTCGGGACTGGAAAACGAAAAACCCGCCTGTCCGTCATGGACAAGCGGGTTTTCGAAACAAAGGCGATGCCGAAGCACCGCCCGCTGACCGGCAAGCCGGCCATGTCCGCGAGCTTGAGGAGGAGGAGCGCTCAAGCGGACTCTTCATGATCCAAAATTGGCCACCCGGAGGGAGGAGGAGAAGGATGACCAACCATTCTCGGATCATGCAGCTCTTGCCTTTCGGCATTCGCGTGAACAACAGATTTGCGTCCGTGTTCGTTGAGCGGGTTTATAGACTATTTTTGAAATGGGGCTAGGTGCATTGCAGCATGGGAGCCATGCGCGCGGCGCATAAGTATGATAATTATGGCGGCGCGGCGATGCGAGGATTGAATGCTGGCGACGATCATACCCCTCCTTTGCCTCGGGCTGATTATCTGGATCCTCGGCACGGTCCTTTCATCGATACGCGGCAGGAAAAAGGAGAGCGGGACAGTCTGGCCGCCCTACCCTGTCATTGATGCCACGGAAGAAGAGATGCAGCGCCGGCATCTCGAATGCCGGGACCGTCTCAGTCGCGCAGCCTACGGCGAGGCAGCCGCGCGGTCGCTCTGGCAAAAACTTATGACATGCGAATCGGGCTCGGGTCTGATCCACGAATTCCACCGCGATTATTGCGGACATGGCCTGATCCGCACCGGCAACGCCGTCACGCTGCGCAAGATCTACGACGGGGGCTACAGCACCGGCGATCCGATGGCAGAGTGGCAGACAGAAGCCGATTTCGTCGCCTTCTTCTCCCGCCAGTCGGATTTCAGTTGCAGCGGCTTCGACCCACAGGAGCCGGTATTCCTCACCGACGACCGCTGGTCGCAGAACAATCAACGCTTGACGTTGGGTGTTATCCGGAAATTCGTCAAAGACTGAGCTGGCTGGGCTCCGCCCGTTACACCATCTAGAAACACGGGCTTTCGCTGCTCCGCCTGTTTCCGCTAGAGTGCCCCCACCTTTCAGGAATCGGTGCTTCGCCAACCGGTTCCCTCTTCGGACCCTCGCAGGAAAATCAGATGTTCCAGTCCTTTGAAGTCACCTCCACTCCGCAATTCGGCAAGGAACGCGTCAATGCGCTGCGTTCCGCCTTCGCCAGCCTGAACATCGACGGCTTCCTCGTTCCCCGCGCCGACGAATTCCAGGGCGAATATGTCCCGAAATCGGCCGAACGTCTTGCGTGGTTGACCGGCTTCACCGGGTCCGCCGGCATTGCCCTCATCACGCAGAGTCAGGCGATTGTCTTTGTGGATGGCCGTTACGTCACCCAGCTCAAGGAGCAGGTGGACGGCACGGTTTTCGAAGGCGGCGATCTGGTCGGCGAACCGCCGCATCTCTGGCTTGAGCAGCATGGCAAGAAAGGCTTCCGCCTTGGCATCGACCCGTGGCTGCATACCGGCGCCGAGGTGCGCAAGCTCCAGAAGGCGCTGGAAGGACTGGGCGGCACAGTTGTCTTCCTCGACCACAATCCGCTCGACCGGCAATGGGCTGACCGGCCCTCCGCCCCCCTCGGCCGCGTCAAGATCCAGCCGCTGGATCATGCCGGCGTGCTCGCCAAGGAGAAGCTTGTGACGATGGCGCAGAACGTAGCCAAGGCAGATGCCAGTGCTGTGGTTCTGACCGACCCCTCATCGATCGCTTGGACCTTCAACATCCGTGGCAGCGACGTGCCGCACACGCCGCATCCGCTGGCCCGCGCCATTGTTCACGCCGATGGCAAGGCCGAACTGTTCCTCGACAAGCGCAAGACAGGCATCGAGGAGGAAGCCTATCTGACCCAGCTTTCAAGCCTTGAGGCGCCCTCCTCCTTCGAGGACCGGATCGCAGCACTCGCCGCGACCGGCGCAAAGATCATGATCGATCCGGACCACGCGCCGTTTGCGCTCGCCGAACGCATCCGCGTCAGCGGCGGCACGGTTGTCGAGGCGATCGATCCCGCCCGCCTGCCCCGCGCCCGCAAGAACGCGGCCGAAATCGAAGGCTCTGCCCGCGCGCATCTGCAGGACGGCGCTGCCATGGTCGAGTTCCTCGCCTGGCTCGATGGGACGCAGCCTGGGACGGTCACCGAGATCGGCGCTGTCGAGAAGCTCGAAGCCATCCGAATCGCCGTCGGCGAGCGTATGCAGAACCCGCTCAAGGACGTTTCCTTCGACACGATTTCCGGCGCCGGTGAACATGCGGCGATCATGCATTATCGCGTCACGACCGAGAGCGATCTGGCGATTGCCGACGGGACGATGTTCCTGATCGATTCGGGCGGCCAATATATCAACGGCACCACGGATATCACCCGCACCGTTGCGATCGGCACCGTTCCGGACGAGCAGCGACGCTTCTTCACGCTGGTTCTCAAGGGCATGATCGCCATCAGCCTCGCCCGCTTCCCGAAAGGCTCGCGCGGCGTCGATCTCGATCCGCTGGCTCGCATCGCGCTCTGGAAAGCCGGCGCCGACTTTGCCCATGGCACCGGCCACGGTGTCGGCTCCTATCTTTCCGTCCATGAAGGTCCGCAGCGCATCTCCCGCGCTTCGACGCAGGAACTGCTGCCCGGCATGATCCTGTCGAACGAGCCCGGCTATTATCGCCCCGGTTCCTTCGGCATCCGTATCGAGAATCTCGTGCATGTGCTGGAGGCAAGTCCAATCGAGGGCGGCGACCTGCCGATGCTCGGCTTCGAAACGCTCACCTTCTGCCCGATCGACCGCCGCCTGGTCGTCGCGGGCCTGCTGACCGAAGAAGAACTGGACTGGCTCAACGCCTATCACGCCGAGACGCGGGAAAAACTGTCGCCGCTGATCTCGGACGAAAAGGTGCTGGAGTGGCTGAAGGCGACGACAGCGCCGCTGGCCCGGTGAGAGATATGGCCCGCTCCCTCCGGAGCGGGAAAGTCACGACATAACCCAATGCCGGATCGTCATGACCACCAGCCAGCCGGCGAAGAGCATCCAGAGCGACGAGAAACGCAGGCCGACGGCGCAGCCGACGAGCATCGACGCTGCCACGTCCCAGCCGCCATGAACGAACGCCGGCGCAACCAGCGTCGAGAGCACGGCGGCGGGCACCGAATTCAGTGCCGCTTCCATGCGCGGCGGAATGCGCTTCATCTGCGTGATCATCACGTAGCCGCCGATGCGGGTGAGGAACGTCGCAAAGGCGGCCGCGAGGATGGTGTAGATCAGCTGCATGTGCTCTGCGCTATCCATGATCAGACCTCGTGTTCCAATGTCACCGGCCCTTCATGCAGCTTCGGCAATGGCAGGCAGGCGGCAAGCAGGATGCCGGCGATGGCGCCGATGCTGACGTGCCAGGGCGAGCCGACGAAATGCACCGCAGCGATGGATGCCACCGAACTGGCGGCAACGACCGGCAGCCAGTTGTCACGCTTGCGGAAGCCTAGAACCAGACCCATGAAATAGATCGGCAACAGCACGTCGAGACCGATGGCGCTGGGATCGCCGATCATCTGCCCGAAGATGGCGCCGAGCAGCGTCGTCACCTGCCAGGGCAGATAGATGATCATGGCGAAGCCGAGATACCAGGCGAAGGTCACCGGCTCGCCGCGCTCGGCCCGCTTCTCGGTTTCGGCATATTGCGGATCGACCAGCAGGAAGAAGGTGAAGAACTTCTGCAGGCCGGAAAAGTGCCGGATATGCCGGGCGATCGACGCCGAATAGAGGATGTGACGGAAATTGACCGCGAAGACCGACAGCACGATCAACCAAGGCTGAACCTTGTGGCCGAACAACTCGATGCCGACCATCTGGCTGGCGCCGGCATAGATCGTTGCGCTCATGAAAACCGCGTCGAAGACGGAAAAGCCGTTGTCGACCGCCAAGGCACCGAACAATGCGCCGAAGGGCGATGCCGAGACCGTGACCGGGAAGCCGCCGCGAACACCCTGCCAGAAATCATCTTTTGTCATGAGGAAACTTTCCGGAGCAGGCCGCGGCCAAGACTAAACCGCGCCTTCCCAGGAAGCGCGAGACCCGCGCACAGATAGGCCGCGACCGGCCGAGGAACAATTCAATAAGATTGATGCAGCGATCCAAATTTCTGATCGAAGCGGACCGGAGTAGTGCCCGGCCCGCTGCACCGCTCAGCGCTTGACCTGAAACGTGTGCTCGATGCCGGGAAACGTCCGCGCCTTGACCTCGTTGGCGTAGGCTTCGAACGCCGCGG
Organism: Pararhizobium sp. A13; assembly: GCF_040126305.1. Classification (NCBI taxonomy): domain Bacteria; kingdom Pseudomonadati; phylum Pseudomonadota; class Alphaproteobacteria; order Hyphomicrobiales; family Rhizobiaceae; genus Pararhizobium; species Pararhizobium sp. A13. The sequence goes on from NZ_CP149510.1 coordinate 3,722,216, forward strand.
AAATCTGCGGGGCCAGTTCGGCGAAATGCTTGACGAAACGCGGCTTGAAATCGCTGAAGATGCCCAGCATGTCATCCGACACGAGAATCTGGCCATCGCAGGCCGGCGACGCGCCGATGCCGATGGTCGGCGCCCGGAGCGATGCGGAAATTTCGCGCGCCAAAGGCTCGATCGTGCCCTCGACGACGATGGCAAAGGCGCCGGCGTCGTCGATGGCCTTGGCGTCGCGCCGGATCTTTGCCGCTTCCTTGTCGTTGCGGCCAACCGACCGGTAGCCGCCCATGGTATTGACGAGCTGCGGCATCAGGCCGACATGACCGAGCACGGGAATGCCGCGCTGGGTGAGGAAATCGACAGTCTCGGCCATCTCCGCACCGCCCTCGAGCTTCACCGCGCTGCAACCGGTCTCCTTCAGCACGCGAGCGGCGGTGGCGAACGCCTGCTCCTTCGATTCCTGATAGGAGCCAAACGGCAGATCGACGACGACGCAGGCTTTTTCCGAGCCGCGCATGACGGCCTGGCCGTGCGCGATCATCATGTCGAGCGTGACAGCGACGGTCGAATCGAGGCCGTAGAGCACCATGCCGAGGGAATCGCCGACCAGCATGAAATCGACATGCGGATCAAGCAGACGGGCGATCGGCGTGGTATAGGCCGTCAGGCTGACGATCGGCCGCTCGCCCTTCAGCGCCTCGATGTTGCCGGGGCTCAGGCGACGCTTCAATGCCTGTACACTCATGCTTACGCCACCTTTGCAAATTTTGCGGTTTTCGGCGTGAAAACCCTGTTATCGAGCAGTTTCGTGCTCCCGAAACGGACAAAAAGCAACAGAAGAACCGGCTTTTCGCCGATTTCCGTCACGGTATGCAGTGTTTCCGGATCGCGAAAGGCAACCACTTCCGGCCTTGCCAGAGGCTCCGAAGCGATGAAATCCGTGACTGCCTTTTCGAGTGCGGCGACATCCGTCAGCCCCCCTGCAATCAGCCTTTCGGCCTCGTCGAGCGCCTTGGGCACGATCGCGGCGGCAGCACGTTCCGCTGGCGTCAGGTAGACGTTGCGCGACGAGCAGGCGAGCCCATCGGCTTCGCGCACGGTGGTAACGCCAATGACCTCGACCGGCTGTGCCAGATCCTCGACCATGCGGCGAATGATCTGCAGCTGCTGAAAATCCTTCTCGCCGAAATAGGCACGGTCCGGCTGGACGATGTTGAAGAGCTTGGTAACGACCGTGGCGACACCGGCGAAATGGCCGGGCCGGACAGAGCCTTCGAGTTCGCTGCCGAGTGTGGGCACATCGACCACCGTTTCCATCGGTTGCGGATACATGTCGGAGACGCCGGGCGCGAAGAGGAAATCGGCGCCACCTTTAATGAGCATCGCCTGATCGCGGGCGAGATCACGCGGATATTTCGCGAGGTCCTCGTTAACCCCAAACTGCAGCGGGTTGACGAAGAGGCTGACGACGACGATGTCGTTCGCCGCCCTCGCGCGGCTGACCAGTTCCATATGGCCGACATGCAGATAGCCCATGGTCGGCACCAGCCCGATGGTCTTTCCGGCCCGGCGATGGTCCGCCAGGCGCGCGCGCAGGTCTGCAATGCTGGTGATCGTTTCCATCCCGGGATCCTCCAATCCGTCAAGGCTGCCGCCTTAGGCGTGGCGGCCGGCTCCTGCCGGACTTCACGAGGTTCCCCGCAAAATCCGGCGCGATTTCCCTAACGTGTGCAGTGCAAAAAGACAATTCAAGAATTGCCTGCCGGGAAATCGGTTCCCGGCGTGCCGGGACAATCATTTGCCGCGCATTTCCACCGTCTGCTCGATTGCACCGAAGATGGAATGTCCCGTCCGATCATTCATCTCGATGCGAAGGGTATCACCGACGGAAAGGGCGCAGGATGCCTTGCAGAGACCTGTGCCGACGATGCTGCCGGCCACCAATGCGCGAGTCGCTGCGGTTTTGGCGACGATGTCCGCCGCCTCCTTCCTGCCGACCTCACCGCCATCGAGGGCCTTGCCGTTGCGACGGACGAGCAGTGCCAGGTCGCCGGTATTCCAGCCCTCACCCAGCTCGTCAGGCGTGACGGCGACAGGAGAAAACGCCGCCGCCGCCGGCGCATTGCCAACCGAAACATCGCTGGCGAGCAGGATGAGAAGAACAGCGTCTTTTGCATCGGCGCTGGCTGCCTGCGCCTCGACATCATCGGTGATGACAGCGACCTGCGCGGTTACAGTGATATCGGATGCACCATCCGCAAGTGAAATAGAATCCCGTGGTCCGGAAAAACCGCCGGAGCCGCCGGCCCAGAAGAAGGCGCGCGGCAACGGCGAAGCCGCATCATTCTCGTGAAACCGCATGGTCGGCTGCGAGCCGGTTTCTATACCGATGGCGACCTGCGCAAGGCGCGGGGCGACATGGGCCCAGTCGTCCAACGCCGCCTGCAGCGTGCGGGCGATGTGGCCGACTTCCGAGCAGCGCGTGAGATCCCGCGATACCACGACGAGTTTTCCGTCACGGGTCGAATCCTTCAAGGTAGCAAGCTTCATGGATGGGTGTTCCTCGGTTCCGTTCAAAAACGGCGGCTCTGCGGTCGCCTGCACCCATAGGACACTATTTGTCGGCGGGTGTCGCGTCGAATTTGCGCCATCGGTTGAGAAGGAAAATCCAGACGGCAATGCGCTCTCATCGCACATTGCCGTCTGGACATCGCAGTCAGCCGGACTTGACGAGGTTGAGCGCGGGCAGCGGGCCGCCGGGAAACTGGACGAGCTTGCCGCCGATGGCGAGCGCGCCGAGATCGATGCCGAAGAAACCAAGGTTTTCGATCAGGGCGGCGACATCGGCCTTCGCCGCAGCGTCATCACCCGAATAGAACAGCACGCGACGGCCACCCTCTTCCGTCGAGTCACCGGACACCAGATGCGGCTATCACCATCGTCTCGGTTCCGGATGCTCTCGCCCATCTCGAAGGCGGCCGCCTCGAACGGTTCGCCGGCAGCCTCGGTTGAAGCCGTCATTATCCGGCTCCCTCTTCCAATGGCGCACAATAATACACGCGGTGCGTGTCATCCTTAAATCAAGCGCAATTTCTTCAGCAGTTGATAACCGCTTTTCACTAGTCTGAGGCGCAAATTGGTCACGGCTCGGTTGATATCGGGCTGCTGCCAGTTGCAGCCTTTGCCGTTGAACCGAACGCTGGGATTTGGAATGGGCATGCACGAAGAGCCCGACGAGGATCGGATCGATGATATCGAGCGCGGCCGTTTGGAGGCGCTTTCTGGCCTCTGGATCGCCGGAACCGCGCCGGAGCGGCGGTTCGACGCGGTCGCGCAACTTGCCGCCGATCTCTTTGAAGCCCCGATGGCGTTCATCACGCTGATCGAGAAGGATCTCCAGCGCTTCAAGGCCATCGTCGGCGCCGGTCATCCCGATATCGCTCGCTCCGTCTCCTTCTGCACCCACACGATTGAGAGCGATGACACGTTTGTCATCCCCGACGCGCATGCCGACCCTCGTTTTACAGAGAACCCGCAGGTAATTGGAGCACCCTTCGTCCGTTTCTATGCCGGCGCGCCCCTTGTCACCAGGGACGGCTTTCGTATCGGCGCGCTATGCATCGCCGATACCGCACCGCGCCGCCGGTTCGACGCGCAGCAACAACAGGTGCTAAAACACCTTGCAAGCCTGGTGATGGAGCAGATGCACCTGCGCCAGGAAGAGATCGTTCGCTCGACGGTCCTCAATTTTTCCAACGCGACCGAACTGGCCTTCTTTTCGATCAACGCCGGCGGCCGCATCGAATTCGTCAATAGGGCGGCGCTACGCCTGTTCGGTTATGAACGGGGGGAAATGCTCGGCCAACCCATCGACATCATCATTCCCGATCGCCTTCGCGGCGCCCACAATGCCGGGTTGGCGCGGGTTCTGGCGGGGGGCAGCACAAGACTGATCGGCAAGACTGTGGAAGTCGTGGCACGCAAGCGCGATGAAAGCGAAGTACCGATCGAGATTTCGCTTTCGCTCTGGAATGACGAGCGCGGCGTCGGTATGGGAGCAATCATTCGCGATATCTCGGAACGCCGGGAGCGGGATGCGCGGCTGCTCAGAATGGCAAACCAGGATACGCTGACCGGGCTCAGCAACCGCAACAGTTTTGAAAGCCTGCTTCAGGACGTGCTGTCCGCAAATCATGGCGCGACCGTCGCCTTGGTCGATCTCGACGGCTTCAAGGATGTCAATGACAGTCTTGGCCATGCGGTCGGGGACGCGCTGCTGCAGGCCGTTGCGGTACGCCTGCCGGCGGTCCTGCCCGCCGGTGCCACAGTTGCCCGCTTCGGCGGCGACGAGTTTGCGATCCTCCTGCCGAAGGACACCCAAGCAACACAGGCCCTCGCGTCGATCGGTGCCGTTCTCTCGGCTTTCGAATCGCCTTTCGAGGTTGGCGGACACGTGTTTCAACTGGCTGTGAGCATCGGCCTCGCTCTTGCCCCGGACCATGGCGAGGACGCCGAAGAGCTGCTCGCCAGCGCCGATTTTGCGCTCTACAGGGCAAAGCAGGCCGGTGGCAGCACTATGCTGATGTTCGATCCTGAGATGCGCAGTGATTCGCTCGCTCGACGGGCCACCCAGGATGAGCTGTTGCGCGCGCTGCAGAACGGCGAATTGGTGCTGCATTATCAGCCGCAGGTCTCCCTCGACACCGGCCATGTCTTCGGCATTGAGGCACTGATCCGCTGGCAGCATCCCGAGCGCGGATTGTTGTTTCCAGGCGCATTCCTCGCGGCGCTGGAATCGAGCTCGCTCGCCCTGCCGGTTGGCTGGTGGGTCCTCGACGAGGCCTGCCGGCAGGCGGCGGCATGGCAGGCGAAAGGCCTTCCCCCGATCAAGGTCAGCGTCAACCTCTTCGCTGCCCAATATCGCGCCGGCACGCTTGTTCAGCATGTCGTCGATGCGCTTGCCGCACACCGGCTTCATCCTTCGGCGCTCGGCCTCGAGGTGACGGAAACAATTGCGCTGCTCAACGAAGATCATGCCTTTGCAGCCATGCGCACGCTGCGCGAACTCGGCGTCGACATCGCTTTCGATGATTTCGGCACGGGCTACGCATCGCTGAGTTCCCTGCAACGCTTCCCGCTGACGACGCTCAAGATCGACCGGAGTTTCATCGGCGACTTGCTTTCAAATCCGCATGACGCCGCCATCACCCGGGCCCTATTGATGATGGGCAACGAGCTCGGACTGAAAACCATCGCCGAAGGTATCGAGACGGAAGAACAGGAAATCGCGCTTCGGCTGCTCGGCTGCAAGGCCGGCCAGGGCTACCGATACGGAAAGGCGCTGCCCGCCGACGAGGCCGAGATGCTGTTGGCGGCCTCGTCCGCCGATCAATGTGCGAAGCGGACAGCCTAGCGACGACGGTTACCCACCGATCAGGGCAAACCAGCCGTCTTCATCTGTGGTTTCGACACCGAGTTCGCGGGCTTTTTCAAGCTTGGAACCGGCGCCGGGGCCGGCCACGAGCAGGTCGGTCTTCTTCGACACGGAACCGGCAACCTTGGCTCCCAGCCGTTCCGCCATCGCCTTCGCCTCGTCGCGCGTCATCTTTTCCAGCGATCCGGTGAAGACGACGGTCTTGCCGGCAACCGGGCTCGAATTCGAAACGGGCGCTTCCGCGTCAAGCGGTGTGACCTGTTCGAGCAGTCGCGACACGACATCGATGTTGCGCGGCTCCTTGTAGAACTCGACGATCGCCCGGGCGACAACCTCGCCGATGCCGTCGATTGTGTTGAGATCGCTCCAGGCTTCCGACGTCGTATCCGCGGCGGCCTTCATCGCCTCGGAAAAGGCGGCGTAGCTGCCGTAGGACCGCGCGAGGAGCTTTGCCATCGTCTCGCCGACGTGGCGGATGCCGAGCGCATAGATCAGCCGATGGAGGGCCACCTGCCGCCGGTCATTGATCGCGTCATAGAGCTTGCGGACGCTGACCTTGCCGAAACCGTCGATGTTTTCGAGCTTGGTGAGCGGCGACTCGCTTTGCCGCTTCTCCAGCGTGAAGATGTCCGGTGCCGTCTTGATCGACAGGGCCGGATCCTCCGCCTCGAAGAAGAAATCGATCTGCTTGGAGCCCAGCCCCTCGATGTCGAAAGCATTGCGGGAGACGAAGTGCTTGAGATGCTCGACGGCCTGGGCGCGGCAGACGAAGCCTCCGGTGCAGCGGGTCACCGAATCGAGCTTGCCGGTCTTCTCGTTCCTTTCGCGCACCGCATGGCTGCCGCAGACGGGGCAGATCTTGGGGAACTGATAGCGCTCGGCGGTTGGCGGGCGCTTTTCCATAACGACATCGAGAACTTGCGGAATGACATCGCCGGCGCGCTGGACGATCACCGTGTCGCCTATGCGGATATCATGCTCCTCTTCGCGGATGCGCTCACCGCTGTTGCCGATGCCTTCGATATAGTCGGCATTGTGCAGCGTCGCGTTGGTGACGACCACGCCGCCGACCGTCACCGGCGTCAGCCGCGCGACCGGCGTCAGTGCCCCCGTGCGGCCAACCTGGATGTCGATGTTCTCGACCGTCGTGAAGGCCTGTTCGGCCGGGAACTTGTGGGCCGTCGCCCAGCGCGGCGAGCGCGAGCGGAAGCCGAGGCGCTGCTGCAGATCGAGCCGGTCGACCTTGTAGACGACGCCGTCTATATCGTAGTCGAGATCGGGACGTTTGAGGCCGATGCCGTTGTAATGGTCGAGGATCGCCTCGATCGACGACAGGCGCTGCATCAGTGGATTGACCGGAAAGCCCCAGCGTTTGAACACCTCGACCATGCCGAACTGGGTGTCAGCCGGCATGTCCGATATCTCGCCCCATGCATAGGCGAAGAACTTCAGCTTGCGGCTGGCCGTGATCGTCGGGTCGAGCTGGCGCAACGACCCCGCCGCCGTATTGCGCGGATTGACGTAGGTCTGCTTGCCCTCCGCCGCCATCTGCTCGTTGAGTGCCTGGAAATCGCTCTTGGCCATATAGACCTCGCCGCGCACCTCGACGACAGCGGGGGCATCGGACGGAAGCGTCTGCGGGATTTCCTTGATGGTGCGGATGTTGGCGGTGACATTTTCGCCGGTCGTGCCATCGCCGCGCGTGGCGGCACTGACGAGCTTGCCGTTCTCGTAGCGCAAGGACATGGAAAGGCCATCGATCTTCGGCTCCGCGGTGAAGGCAATGGAATTGTCCGGCAGGAGGCCGAGGAAGCGGTAGACGCTGGAAATGAAATCCCGCACGTCCTCGTCGGAAAACACGTTGTCGAGCGACAGCATCGGCCGGGCATGGGTGATCTGCTGGAAGATGGCCGAAGGTGCCGCCCCAACTTTCCGCGACGGGCTGTCGGTGCGAATCAATTCCGGAAAGCGGGCCTCGATCTCCTCGTTGCGCCGCTTCAGCGCGTCATACTCCGCATCCGAAATCTCCGGCGCGTCCTTGCCGTGATAGAGCGCATCGTGATGCGCAAGCGCCTTGGCCAGCCGCTCCAGTTCGGCAGCGGCATCTTCGAGCGTCAGATCTTCAACGGCAACGGATTCGGTCGACATGCTGGACTCCCTATTTTGGGAGTCGTTTTAGAGAAATTTCGAGGAATGGGAAGATGTTGAAACCCACCTCCCTTGAGGGGGAGGTCGCGCGGAACGCGCGGGTGGGGTGATCCATTGGGCCGCTCGAAAGTCACCCCACCCCGGAGCTTCGCTCCGACCCTCCCCCTCAAGGGGAGGGTGAAAACTACACGTTCCCGGCCAGCAGCCTTACTGCCGCCGCCCTCGCCTCGTCGGTCACGGAGGCGCCGGCGAGCATACGGGCGATTTCCTCGGTGCGGGCCCTGTCGTCCATGCGGGCGACGCGGGTGGCGATGGCTTCGGATTTTTCCGCCGATGGCCCCTTGGAGATGAGCAGATGCGTCGCGGCGCGGGCTGCCACCTGCGGGGCGTGGGTCACGGAGAGCACCTGCACGTTCTTCGACAGACGCTTCAACCGCTGGCCGATGGCATCCGCCACGGCGCCACCGACGCCGGTATCGATTTCATCGAAGACCAGGGTCGGCGCTGAACCACGATCGGCAAGCGCCACCTTCAGCGCCAAAAGGAAGCGCGAGAGCTCGCCGCCCGAAGCCACTTTCATGATCGGACCCGGGCGCGTCCCCGGGTTGGTCTGCACGTGGAACTCGACCACATCGATGCCGTCTGCCGTGGCGGCGTCCGGGTCGGAGGTGACCTCCACCATGAACCGGGCCCGCTCCAGCTTCAAGGCCGGAAGCTCGGCCATGACGGCCTCGGAAAGCGCCGTCGCAGTGTTGTGGCGCTTGGCCGAGAGTGCGGCGGCGGCGGCATCAAAGGCGCGCTTGGCGAGGCCAAGCTGCGCGTCGAGCTGCTTCAGCTTCTCCTCGCCGGCATCGAGATCGGCAAGGTCAGAAATCATCCTGACGGCGAGAGCGGGAAGCGCCGTCACCGGCACGGAATATTTGCGGGCGGCGGCCCTGAGTGCAAACAGGCGTTCCTCGACGCGCTCCAGTTCCTTCGGATCGTATTCGGTTTTCCGAAGCGCCGCCTCGATCGCCATCTGCGCATCGGAGAGATGGTTGAGCGCCGCGTCGAGATACTCGACCGTCTCTTCGAGAAGCCCCGGCGCCTCATGGCTCTTGCGCTCCAACCGACGCACCAGCGAGGCAATCAGCGGAACCGGCGAGGCATTGCCGTTGAGGAACTCGCTCGCCTCGTTGATATCAACGGCGATGCGCTCGGCCTTCATCATCCGCGAGCGGCGTTCGGCGAGATCGTCCTCCTCGCCATCCTGCGGCGAGAGGGTCTCCAGTTCATCCACCGACGAGCGCAAATAGTCGGCTTCGCGGGCGGCCTCCTCGACCTTCTCGCGGTGCTTCTTCAGCGTACGCTCGGCATCCTTCCAGACGCGGTGGAGACCCGCCACATTCTCCGCCTCGTCGGCAAGACCGCCGAAGGCATCGAGCAACGTGCGGTGGGCATGAGTATCGACGAGAGCGCGGTCGTCGTGCTGGCCGTGGATTTCGACGAGCAGCTGCCCTGCCTGGCGCATCAGCTGGACGGAAACGGGCTGGTCGTTGACATAGGCCTTGGTGCGGCCATCAGCCGATTGCACCCGGCGGAAAATCAGGTCGCCGTCGTCGTCGATGCCGTTTTCGCGGATCATGATGCGGGCGGGATGGCTCATGCCGACATCGAAGACGGCCGTCACCTGCCCCTTGTCGCCGCCGTGGCGGACCAGCGAACCGTCACCGCGACCACCGAGCGCGAGCGAGAGACTGTCAAGCAGGATCGATTTTCCGGCACCGGTTTCCCCGGTCAGAACGGACAAGCCGGCGTCGAAGGACAGATCAAGCCGTTCGATCAGGACGATATCGCGGATCGAAATCTGTGAAAGCATCCTGTTTCAAATCTCTTCGCCTAGGTCTTTGTTTTCATGCATGTCGTTGTCCCAAAACCGCTATGCACTTCTGGGCGACATGCATCAAGCGCCCAGAAGCTTCTTGCCCGCGCGCGAAATCCACGAATTGCCGCTTTCGCGCGGCTCAAGACCGCCGGTCTGCAGGAGCTTGTAAGAATCGGCGTACCACTGGCTATCCGGATAGTTGTGGCCGAGAACCGCCGCCGCCGTCTGCGCTTCGCTGGTGATGCCCATGGCGAAATAGCTTTCGACAAGCCGCGACAGGGCTTCTTCCACCTGGTTGGTGTTCGGATATTGTTCGACCACGGTGCGGAAACGCGTTACGGCAGCAAGATATTCCTTGCGCTCGAGATAGTAGCGGCCGACCTGCATTTCCTTGCCGGCGAGCTGGTCCTTGGCAAACCGGATCTTGGCCTCGGCATCCTCGACATAGTCCGAATCCGGATATTTGGTCACGACAGCCTGCATCGCCTCGATGGTCTTCATCGCCGGCTTCTGGTCCTGCGTCACTGCCGGAATCTGCTTCGAATAGGCAAGGCCGACGATGTACTGCGCATAGGCCGCGTCTTCGGATTCTGGATAAAGATTGAGATAGCGGCTCGCGCCGTTGATGGCGTCCTGGTACTGGCCGTTGCGGTAGTTGACGAAGGACCGCATCACCAGCGCCTTGCGGGCATATTCCGAGAAGGGATGCTGCTGGTCGATCGCATCGAACTTGCGCGCCGCTTCCGTCGTCTTGCCGGCATTAAGGTTGGCAAGACCCTGATTGTAGAGGACTTCCGGCGGATCCGTTTCCGCGGTGAGCTTGGTGATATCAATGTCGGGATCGTTCTGGCAGGCGCTCACCAGCACACTGGTCGCGGAAGCCGCAAGCGCGATGACGGCAACACGCGCCATCTTCTTCAATTCAAACTGGCCTGCAAATACCATTCGTAAATCCCAACTCGCACAGCGGTAAGAATACCGCCGCCTATGAACCGCGTTTTAGATCAAGATGCAACACGACCGCAACGTCATGATGATCGATTAACGCAATTTTGTGGCGGCGGGATCATGAAAAAGCCGGTCAAAAGACCGGCTTTGGCAAAGATCAGCACTGGTTTTCCGGCTCCGGAAGACCCGAATCTGACTTATGGAGCGTTGACGGCGATGACCTCGCGAGCGGTCACGCGCTGGCGACGCGTTGCAGCCTCGACGATTTCGTAGGCCGTCGGATCGCTCATCAGCGCCTTCAGCGCATTCGCGTTCATCTTGTGGCCACCGCGATAGGAACGATAGCAGCCGATGAACGGCGCGCCGGCCAGAGCCAGGTCGCCCACCGCGTCCAGCGTCTTGTGGCGAACGAATTCGTCCGTATAGCGCAGGCCTTCGATGTTGATCACCGAGTTGTCGTCAGCGATGACGACCGAATTCTCAAGCGACGAGCCGAGGCCGCGGCCGGCGGCCCACATGCGCTCGACATCGCGCATGAAACCGAAAGTGCGGGCACGCGACAGCTCGGTCTTGAAGACAGACGGCGTGATGTCGCCCTTCCAGGCCTGACGGCCGATCAGCGGGCAATCGAAATCGATCTCCACTTCGAAACGCATGCCATCATAGGGCGTGAATTCCGACCAGGACGAGCCGGATTCGATGCGAACCGGCTTGAGGATGCGGATATAGCGGCGCTTGACGGCAAGGGCCTTAATGCCCGTCTGTTCGATCGCTTCAATGAAGGGAGCCGAGCTGCCGTCCATGATCGGCATTTCGGCGCCATGCACCTCGACGAGAAGATTGTCGAGGCCGAGTGCGTAGATCGCCGCCATCACATGCTCGATCGTCGCGATCGAGGTGGACGAGGAAAAGCCGAGAACGGTGCAGAGATCGGTGTTGCCGACCTGCGAGGAGACGGCCCTGAATTCACTGATCGTCCGTTCGCCGTCAACCCGCTGAAAAACGATGCCGCTATCGGGTTCCGCCGGATGGAACGTGATTGCTACCTCGGCGCCTGAGTGAACGCCCGTGCCGCTAAGAGTTACAGAGTTTGCAATCGTTGTCTGAAACCCAAGCAGTCCAATTCCCAGTCCCATGCTTCTCGCCTTCAAATGCTTCTGGCGTTGCCGCCGAATTTCTCAAGGGGCCCGAGCTACACGCTTTCAAACGCCGCAAGACACACAGTCCGACAGCAGCGCCGCACGCCGCCAACCGGTCCAATCTGCAAGCCAGCGATGCATCGAATCGCGGTTCAGCCCCATCAGTCCCGAGTGTGAAGATAATTGCATGGGGCCGTCATTCCAAATCACTGTTCGTTTCGCTTTGTTACGCTGGGTAAGGAACAACATTAACCACTGATATTAATCGATAATCCATAAAAAATGCCCGGGCGCAAACCCGGGCATTTCGGCAAGGTGGAAGGTGGGTAAAAATCAGTTCGACTGACGGCGCAGGAACGCCGGGATTTCGAGCTGATCGTCTTCATGCACGCGCGGCTGCGAGGCAGCGCGGGCACGGTCGTCAAGGGGGGCAGCCCGGCGCGGTGCGTAGACGCTTGCTTCGGGAGACAGCGGACGGCGCTGCTGCGAGGCGGCGCTCGGCGCACCGGCGGTCATGTCCGCGGTGACATTGTGGTCTTCCTCGTCGCGGCGGCCGAGCGAACTGGTGATTCGCTTCAGCAGACCCATCGGGCCGCGTTCTTCCTGCGGCACAGGCTGGGCGCGGTGCTCGGCTTCAGCCTTCACCATCGGCGGAAAGTCTTCCACCTTCGGCATGCGGACCGGCTCGGCCTGCTGGCGGATCACCGGAGCGATCGGCTCGTGGCGAACCTGGACCTGAACGGCGGGCTGCGGCTGGTAGGCAACCGTTTCAACGGTCCGCTGCACCGGAGCGGCAGCCTGGACGACCGGCTGCTCGATCGCAGCAGCGCCAGCAAAGAGCTTGCTCTGCGGGCGGAACTCTTCCTGCGCCTGCTGAACCGGAGCGGCTGCGCCGCCGCGCGGCATCGACAGGAACAGTTCGCGTTCGAGTTCGGCTTCGCGGATCGCGCGGGCGATGTCGTCGGAGGTCTGCGGAGCTGCCTGAGCGACTGCCTGCTGGACGACCGGAGCCGGCTGGACAGAAACCGGTGCCGGCTGCGGCTGAACGGCAACAGGCGCCTGCTGGACGGGAGCTGCCGGGATCGCGGCCGACGGACGAACGATCGGCCTTGCTACCGGACGAAAGTCAGCGGAGCGACCAGCCACCTCCGCGGCCGTGCGGTCGATACCCGTTGCTACAACCGAAACGCGGATGAGGCCTTCGAGTTCTTCGTCGAATGTTGCGCCGAGGATGATGTTGGCATCCGGATCCACTTCCTCGCGGATGCGGGTCGCAGCTTCATCGACTTCGAACAGCGTCAGATCGCGGCCGCCGGTGATCGAGATCAACAGGCCCTGAGCACCCTTCATCGAGGTTTCGTCGAGCAGCGGGTTGGCGATCGCAGCTTCGGCTGCGGCCATGGCGCGGCCTTCGCCGGACGCTTCGCCGGTGCCCATCATGGCGCGGCCCATCTCGCGCATCACCGAACGGACGTCGGCGAAGTCGAGGTTGATCAGGCCTTCCTTGACCATCAGGTCGGTGATGCAGGCAACGCCCGAATAAAGAACCTGGTCGGCCATCGCGAATGCGTCGGCAAACGTGGTCTTGTCGTTGGCGATCCGGAACAGGTTCTGGTTCGGGATGACAATGAGGGTGTCGACCGACTTCTGCAGCTCGGCGATGCCCTGATCGGCGAGACGCATGCGGCGCTGGCCTTCGAAATGGAACGGCTTGGTGACGACGCCGACGGTCAGGATGCCCTTGTTGCGGGCCGCCTGCGCGACGACGGGCGCAGCGCCGGTACCGGTGCCGCCGCCCATGCCGGCGGTGACGAAGCACATATGCGTGCCGTTCAGGTGATCGATGATTTCATCGATGCATTCTTCAGCGGCAGCGCGGCCGACTTCGGGCTGCGAGCCGGCGCCGAGACCTTCGGTAACGGCAACACCCATCTGGATGATGCGTTCGGCCTTGGTCATGGTCAGCGCCTGGGCATCGGTGTTGGCGACGACGAAATCGACGCCTTCGAGGCCTGCGGTGATCATGTTGTTGACAGCGTTGCCGCCGCCACCGCCGACACCGAAGACGGTGATGCGAGGCTTCAGCTCGGTGATATCCGGCTTTTGCAAGTTGATCGTCATTGTACCCGTTCCTTCCTGGTTTCTGGCCGCCTTGCCGAGCCGGCCAAATCACTAAATTCCGTATTGCATCCCGTCAGCCGAAGCCGAAGGGCTCAAAAGCTTTCCTTCAGCCATTGGCCCATCCGGGCGATACGGCTGTTGTTTCCTGCAAGCGACGAGAGCAGACCGCCCTGTGTCGCGTGCGTTTCCATGTCCGCGACCTGCGGATAGATCATGAGGCCGACGGCCGTCGAAAAGGCCGGGCCCTTGGCTGCTGCCGGAAGCCCGGAGACGCCAAGCGGACGGCCGATGCGGACGTTGCGGGCCAGGATGCGGCGCGCCGCTTCCGGCAGGCCGGTCAACTGGCTGGCGCCGCCCGTCAGCACGACGCGCTTGCCGACGATCGGGCTGAAGCCCGAACGCTGGATACGGTCGCGGATAAGTTCGAGCGTCTCTTCGATGCGGGCGCGCACGATGCGCGAGACAAGCGCCCGTGGCACATGCGTCGGCTGGTCGCGATCGTCCTCGCCGATCGGCGCGACCGAGACGATGTCGCGTTCGTCGGCGCTGTTGGGCAGAGCCGAACCATGAACCACCTTCAGGCGCTCGGCATCCTCGATGCGGGTCGAAAGGCCACGCGCCAGATCGGTCGTGACGTGGTGACCGCCAAGCGAAACGGCGTCGGCGTGCACCAGCTTGCCTTCGGCAAAGACGGAGATCGTCGTCGTGCCGCCGCCCATGTCGATGGCGGCGCAGCCGAGCTCGACTTCATCGTCCACCAGCGCTGCCAGACCGCTTGCGTAGGGTGTTGCAACAATGCCTTCGACCGACAGGTGCGCGCGGTTGATGCAGAGTTCGAGGTTCTTCAGCGCAGCGCGTTCGGCCGTCAGCACGTGCATGTCGACACCGAGCGAATCGCCGAACATCGCCAGCGGATCGCGGATGCCGCGCTCACCGTCGAGCGAGAAGCCGGTCGGCAGCGAATGCAGGATGACGCGGTCCTGACGCAGCGACTGCTGGCCGGCAGCGGCGAGAACCTTTTTGAGGTCGGCGGCGTCGACTTCCTGTCCACCGAGATCGATGGAAGCGGTGTAGATATCGCTCTGCAGGCGGCCGGCGGAGATGTTGACGATCAGGCTGTCGATCGTCAGGCCCGCCATGCGCTCTGCGGCATCGACCGCGAGACGAACAACGCTTTCGGCGGCATCGAGATCGGCGATCACGCCGTTCTTCATGCCGCGCGACTTATGGTGGCCGATGCCGATGATTTCGATCGAATGGGTGCGGCCCGGCAGGATCTGGCTCTCCGCGCGCGGCGTCAGCCGACCGATCATGCAGACCACCTTGGTGGAGCCGATATCCAGCACCGAAACGACATGCGACCGCTTGGAGTTAAGCGGCTTCAGACGGGGCAGACCAAAATTCGAAGAACCGAAAAGACTCATATACGGTTCTCCTGTTCCTGCTTCTTCAACATCTTCGTGCGCGCTTCCAGAACCACCTGCCGGCGGGCGGCGGCTTCGGGGGTCAACCGTATCGTGGTGCGATCCTCAAGCCGCAGGTCGACTGCGGCGATATCGCGCTCCAGCAACTGCTGCCCCTCCTCCATCGTCGACAGCACCTGCATGGCGCGGTCGATATCGTGCTCGGGCAGCTTGATGGTGATGCCGTTGTCGAGCATCAGGTCCCAGCGGCGGCCGGCAACACGAACATAGGCTTTGACGCGCTTTGAGATTTCCGGCCACTGCGAAAAGCGCTGATAGAACTCGGCGGCAGCCGTCTCTGCGTCGCGACCGACGAACAGCGGCAGGTCCGCGAACTTGTTGTCGCGCAGTGGCGCAATCACGCTGCCGCTCGCCTCGATCAGGGAAAGATCGGAGCCGTGCTGCCAGATGCCGAAGGCCTTGCGTTCCTTGAGGCTGACTTCGATCGTACCGGGATAGACCTTGCGGACGGCAACATCCTCGACCCAGGGCATTTCGCTGATCAGCTTGCGGGCGATATTGATGTCGAGCGCCACCAGCGACGTCGCGCCGTCGAGGCCGAGCTGCTGCAGGATATCGATTTCCGAGGTCTGCTCGTTGCCGGAGACCTTGACGTCCTCGATCGCGAAACCAACGGCGGTCGTCGTCGTCTGCGCGAAATTCTGGCTGTGGCCACCGAGCGACATGCCGTAGAAACCAGTCGCCGCCAGGAAGGCCAGCGCCGAGACAGTGCCGGTATGCGGGGCGAAATGGATGCGGCCGGTTCCAAGGCTGACGAGGAAGCGCACGACCCGGCGCAGCGGGCGCGGCAGAACGCGCTGACCGTCGAGATCAGCCGCCTCCAGCGGAGCCCGCACCCTTGCTGCCTTCCTGCTTCTCAACGCAAACACGACGCGTCCTCCACCATCCACCTGAGGAATTCACCGAATGTATGGCCGGCATGCGCCGCCATTTCAGGCACCAGAGAGGTTGGAGTCATTCCGGGCTGAGTGTTAACCTCCAACCAGATGAGCTCTCCGTCTTCAGAGAAACGGTCGTCAAAGCGGAAGTCGGAGCGGCTTACGCCGCGGCATCCAATCGCCTGATGCGCCTTGACTGCGAGTGTTTGTATTTTTTGGTAAATATTCGGTAAAATATCCGCCGGAATGACGTGTTTTGAGCCGCCTTTTACATACTTTGAATCGTAATCGTAGAAGGCATGCCCCTGCGGAATGATCTCGGTCACGCCGAGCGCCTTGTCACCCATGACGCCGCAGGTCAGCTCGCGCCCATAAACATAACGCTCAACCATCACCCGGTCGCCGTAGCGCCACTCGCCGGAGGTGATCACCTGCGGCGGGTGAGACTGGTCTTCCTTGACAATGACAACGCCGAAGCTCGAGCCCTCGCGGACCGGCTTGACGACATAAGGCGGCTTCATCGGATGTTTCGAGCCGAAATCGTGGCGATCCATGATCAGCGCCTCGGCAACCGGAATGCCGGCGGCACTTGCGACGTGCTTTGCCTGCGCCTTATCCATGGCGAGCGCAGACGCCAGAACGCCGGAATGGGTATAGGGAATTTCGAGATATTCCAGGATGCCCTGGATCGTGCCGTCTTCTCCGAAGGGGCCGTGCAGCGCATTGAAGGCGACGTCCGGACGCAGATCCGCAAGCACAGAGGCGATGTTGCGATCAACGTCGATGCGGGCAACGCGATAGCCCTCGGCTTCCAGAGCATCGGCGCACGCAGCCCCAGAGGACAGGCTCACCGGCCGCTCCGAAGAAAACCCGCCCATCAGGACAGCGACGTGCTTACCACTCATAAAAATCCCCGACATTACGCCAGTCCTACAAATTCCCGCTTGCGCCTAGCTTGTTCACGCTCACGAGTCGTATCCCTCAGGCACAGACCCACTAGAACGGCATTATGGTTAATGAACCGTTTACTTTGGTTAACCCGATCCAAGGGATGGATGAAATATTTGTTATCGAATCAACGGCCTGTTCGATTCATCGCTTGGAATCAGAGAGTTAAATCCGATGCAACTGATTTTCGGAGACGGCGGCCGATAACATGCAAGGGGCCCGCAGCGGTTGCGCGAGGCCTCTCTATACCGGATTGACGGCGGTATTACGGAGCTGTCAGTCGCCTTCGCCGACAGCCTTCCAGACGATGCCGCCGATTACCGCTCCGATGATCGGAGCAAGCCAGAACAGCCACAGCTGCTGCAGCGCCCAGCCGCCGACGAAGAGCGCCTGCCCTGTCGAACGAGCCGGGTTGACGGACGTGTTGGTGACGGGGATCGAGATCAGGTGGATCAACGTCAGCGCCAGACCGATGGCGATCGGCGCAAAGCCCGCCGGCACGCCGCCGCTCGTGGCACCAAGGATGATGAAGAGGAAGAAGGCCGTGAGCAGCACCTCGATGACCAGCGCCGAGGTCAGCGAATAGCCGCCTGGCGAGTGCTCGCCATAGCCATTCGCCGCGAAGCCACCCAGCTGGAAGTCGGCCTTGCCACTGGCGACCAGGTAAAGGGCGCACGCCGCAACGATCGCACCGGCCACCTGGGCAATGATGTAACCGATGAGCGAAGAGGCCGGAAATTTTCCGGCGACCGTCAGGCCAACCGACACCGCCGGGTTAAAATGCCCGCCGGAAATGCCGCCCACCGCATAGGCCATGGTCAGCACGGTCAAGCCGAAGGCGAAAGAGACGCCGAGCAGGCCGATGCCGACGTCCGGAAAGGCTGCGGCCAGCACCGCGCTGCCGCAGCCGCCGAAAACGAGCCAGAATGTCCCCAAAAATTCCGCAGAAAGCTTCTTGAACATGATTCCCCCTTTAAACGGAGCAATGCTCCAAAAAGGCCTGATGCGCACTACCGCGTTTCCCTCCCCCCTGAATGAAACCGCATGCGCATTCCGGCCTTTTGCCACGCACGTTCGCGGGGCGCACAACCCAAGATTTGCGACAAATCGATTCCGGTCAAGGATTGTGCATGGAGAGAAATGCACGCAGTGCGTTTTTAATCATCCGGGTGATGTCGGAGGCGACTGACGCAATGGATCGCCACAGATTTGCGCCGAACAGCCCCGAAATCTTGCCATTTGTTGCGCCTGAAGGGTTTTATTGAGGGATCGTCTGCGTTAAGAGCCGCGCAGCTGCCTCCCAAGACGGCAATAACATTCCCAATACGGGCACATGATAATGAGCGACACGACATCCACGTTGTCGCCGACTGCACAGCCGTTGAACAAAGGCGCGCTCAACTCGCCCGCGCGCGTTCTCCTGGCAAGCCTGGTCGGCACGACGATCGAATTCTTCGACTTCTACGTTTATGCCACCGCCGCCGTGCTGGTGTTCCCGACGCTGTTTTTCCCGAACAGCGATCCGACCACGGCTCTGCTCGCCTCTTTCGCAACCTTCTCGATCGCCTTCTTCGCCCGCCCGCTCGGCGCGGTCGTCTTTGGCCATTTCGGCGACCGGGTCGGACGCAAGACGACGCTTGTTGCGGCGCTTTTGACCATGGGTATCTCGACCGTCATCATCGGCCTGCTTCCCGCCTACGAGCAGATCGGCGTCATCGCGCCGCTCCTGCTTGCGTTGTGCCGCTTCGGCCAGGGTTTCGGCCTGGGAGGCGAATGGGGCGGCGCCGTGCTGCTCGCCACGGAAAATGCGCCGGAAGGCAAACGCAGCTGGTACGGCATGTTCCCGCAGCTCGGCGCGCCCGTCGGCCTGTTCCTGTCGTCCGGCGTGTTTTGGCTGCTTCTGCACGTGATCTCGCAGGACGCGCTGCTCAGCTGGGGCTGGCGCGTGCCGTTCATCGCCTCGATCATCCTGACCGCCGTCGGTCTCTGGGTGCGTCTCTCGATCACCGAAACGCCGGCCTTCCAGAAGGCGATCGACAGCCAGGAGCGCGTCGAAGTGCCGGTTGCCGAACTCTTCCGCAACCACAAGCGCAGTCTCGTGCTCGGCACCTTCGTGGCGCTGGCGACCTTCGTCCTGTTCTACATCGGTTCGGCCTATCTCTTGTCCTACAACGTCAAGGTCCTGAAGATCCCGTTCATCGACGCGCTGGAAGTCCAGATCCTCGGCTCGGTTCTGTTCGGCATCTTCATCCCGATCGCCGGCAAGCTCGCCGAACGCTTCGGCCGCCGCGAGATCCTGATCGCAACCACCATACTGATCGGCATCTTTTCTTTCTTCCTGCCCGGTCTGATGACCAGCGGTGAAGGCTCGATCTTCGTTTTTGTCACGCTGGCGATGGCGCTGATGGGCATGACCTACGGGCTGATTGGCACGGCGCTCGCCGCTCCTTTCCCGACGAATGTGCGCTACACCGGCTCGTCAGTCACCTTCAACTTCGCCGGCATCTTCGGCGCCTCGCTTGCGCCCTATATCGCGACCTGGCTGCAGGCGAACTACGGCATGACCTATGTCGGTTACTACCTCGGCGTGGCAGCGCTGATCACGCTCGTCTGCATCCTGCTTTCGGGTAAGGATGAGGTCTGAGGCCTCGACGTTCAACACAGACGAAAAAGCCGCGACGGATCGCTCCGCCGCGGCTTTTGCTTGTCTGTAAATTTGAGGGATCAGGCAGTCAGCTGGCCAAGGAATTCCTTGACCTCGTAGCCGGGCATGAAATTGCCGATGCGCTTGATCTCCCATTCGAGCGTGATGCCCGAGGTTTCATAAACCCGCTGGCGTACGGTTTCGCCGAGATATTCAAGCTCGTAGCCGCTCGCCTGGCCGGTGTTGATCATGAAGTTGCAATGCATCGGCGACATCTGGGCGCTGCCGATCATCAGGCCGCGGCAGCCCGCCTCGTCGATCAGCTTCCAGGCGGAATGACCGTCGGGGTTCTTGAAGGTCGAACCGCCGGTCTTCTCGCGGATCGGCTGCACCGTCTCGCGGTGCTGCCGCACCGCATCCATATCGGCACGGATCTTCGCCTTGTCTTCCGGATAGCCCTCGAAGACGGCATGCGTGAAGATCAGGTCATTTGGCGCAGCGGAATGCCGGTACGTGTAGCCCATGTCGGCATTGGTGAGCACGTGCTTGTTACCCTTGCGATCGACCGCGTGAACCTCGACCACGCGCTCGCGCGTCTCGCCGCCATTGGCGCCGGCGTTCATACGCAGTGCGCCGCCGATCGAGCCGGGGATGCCGTAGTAGAAATGGAACCCGCCGATGCCGTGATCGAGCGTCATTGCTGCAAGGTTCTTGTCCGGGCAGATCGCCCCCGCTTTGACGCGGGTCTCGGAAACCAGCTCGACGTCGCCGAACCCCTTGGCCGAGAGCCGGATGACGACACCCGGAATGCCGCCGTCGCGCACGAGCAGGTTCGAACCGACGCCTGCGACCATGACAGGCACGTCGGCTGGCAGCAGCTTCAAAAAGGCGACGAGGTCGTCGGCGTCATGCGGCTGGAACATCAGTTCGGCAAGGCCGCCGGCACGAAACCAGGTGACGCGGTCCATCGGCGCGTCCGGCGTCAAACGCCCGCGCAATTCATTCACGCCCGCCCCAAGAGAGGCTAGCAGCTTGGTACCATCAACCTGTTTCATGCGGAATTTCCTGAAATGCCTGCGAGTTCCTTCGGAAGGGCGGCAGCCCAGTAAGTGATGCTGCCAGCCCCCAAGAGAACCACAAAGTCACCCGGTTGCGCAATGGCGGAGACAACGGGCGCGATCACTTCCGGGCCTTCGATGAAGCGGGCGTCGCGGTGACCACCTGCCTTGATGCGAGAGACGAGTTCCGGCGAGTTGACGCCTTCGATCGGATCCTCGCCGGCTGAATAGACCGGCGCCAGCAGGACGGTATCGGCATCATTGAAGCAGGCGGAAAAATCCTCGAACAGGCTGTGCAGCCGCGAGAAACGGTGCGGCTGGTGCACGGCGATGACGCGGCCCTGGCAGGCTTCGCGCGCAGCTCTCAGCACGGCCTTGATCTCGACGGGGTGGTGGCCGTAGTCGTCATAGACGCGCACACCGTTCCACTCACCGGTGAAGGTGAAGCGCCGTTTGACGCCGCTGAACGCCGCCAGCCCCTTGGCGATGGCGTCCGGTTTGATGCCGAGACGCTGGGCAACCGCGATCGCAGCCGTCGCGTTCGAGACGTTGTGACGACCCGGCATCGGCAGGCGCAGATCCGGCAATTTGATAATCTGGCCGGTTCGGCGGCGGCGGATTTCGACGTCGAAGACCGAGGTCGCGCCGTCCATGCGGATATTGGAAAAGCGCACATCCGCCTGCGGGTTTTCGCCGTAGGTGATAACCTTGCGGTCCTCGATCTTCGACACCATGGTCTGCACCTCGGGATGATCGAGGCACATGACCCCGAAGCCGTAGAAGGGCACGTTTTCGACGAACTGGCGGAAGGCCGCACGCACGGCATCGAAATTGCCATAGTGATCGAGATGCTCTGGGTCGATATTGGTGACGACGGCGACGTCGGCGGGCAGTTTCAGGAAGGTGCCGTCCGATTCGTCGGCCTCGACGACCATCCACTCGCCCTCGCCCATACGGGCATTGGTGCCGTAGGCATTGATGATGCCGCCATTGATGACGGTCGGGTCGAGCCCGCCGGCTTCGAGGAGCGAGGCGACCATCGACGTGGTGGTGGTCTTGCCGTGGGTGCCACCGATCGCAATCGCATTGCGGAAGCGCATCAGTTCGGCGAGCATTTCGGCGCGACGCACCACCGGCAGCAGTTTTTCACGCGCGGCGATCAGTTCCGGGTTGCTCTTCTTGATGGCGGTCGAGACGACGACGACTTCGGCGTCACCGATGTTTTCCGCCTTATGGCCGACGAAAACCTCGATGCCCTTGTCTCGCAGGCGCTGGACATTGGCGCTGTCGGACTGGTCGGAGCCCTGCACCCGGTGGCCGAGATTGTGCAGCACTTCGGCAATACCGCTCATGCCGATACCGCCGATGCCGATGAAATGAACCAGGCCGATCGTCTGCGGCATCTTCATGAGCGTGTTTCCTTGAACTGTGCAATCGTCGAGCCGCTGGCAATAGCTTCAACCATGGCGGCAAGCAAGCGCGCTGCGTCCGGTTTGCCCGCCTGTTTGGCACTTTCGGCCATGCCGGTGAGCTTGGCCGGATTGTTCATGGCGCCGGTCAGTATCTTGCTCAGCTTCTCAGCCGAAAGTTCGGCCTGGGCGATCACCTTGGCCCCTCCGGTCGCGGCAAGTGCGGCCGCATTGGCGGCCTGATCATGATCGAGCGCGTAGGGGTAAGGCACCAGGATCGCCGGGCGGCCGATCACCGCTATCTCCGAGACCGTGGAGGCGCCTGAGCGGCAGATGACCAGATGAGCCTTGGCGATGCGCTCCGCCATGTCGGTAAAGAACGGTGCGATGTCCGCATTCATCTCGAGCCTGGCAATGCAGCCTTCGACCATCGGCATGTCTTCGACGCGGGCCTGCTGGGTGACGCGCAGGCGCGCCCGCAAGCTGTCGTCGAGCAGGCTGATTGCCGTCGGCACACTCTTCGAAAAATACTGCGCGCCCTGGCTGCCACCGAAGACGACGAGGCGGAAATCTTCACCTTCACCAGACGGCTGATACGGCACTTTGGCGGCATCCAACACCGCCGGCCGAACAGGATTTCCCGTCGTCACGGTCTTTGCGGCATAGGGGCCATTCGTTTCCGGCAGAAAACCGCCGGCAATTGCCCTGACACGTTTGGCGAGAGCCTTGTTCGCCCTTCCCATCACAGCATTCTGCTCGTGGATCATCGAGGGAATGCCCATGCCGGTTGCGGCCAGCAATGGCGGAATCGTCGGATAGCCACCGAAACCGACGACGACCTTCGGCCGGACCTTTGCCATCAATCGGCGGGCGATACGCATGCCGGACCAGAGCGTCCACAGCGAGCCTGCAACTTTCAAAGGGTTCTTCGAGCCAATGGTTGCCGACGGCACCACATGGATTTCATCCGCTGGAAATTTTCCCGCATAGCGCTCGGCCCGGCTGTCCGTCACCAGGTGGACGGAATAGCCGAGTGCCTTCAACTCGTGCGCCAAGGCTTCCGCCGGAAACAGATGGCCGCCGGTTCCGCCGGCGGCGAGCATAATGATGCCTTTGGTCATGATCAGTCCTTATTCCGCCGACCCTATTCCGCTGGAACGCCCATGCCTGAGCGAAACAGGCTGCGCTCGACAGCGCGCTTTTCCGGACGATGGCGGGTCAGCGCCAGGATGAAACCCGCCGTCACGCAGATCGCCACCATGGAGGAACCGCCATAGGAGATCAACGGCAGGGTCATGCCCTTGGCCGGCAGAAGCTCGAGGTTGACGCCGATATTGATCATCGACTGGATGCCGATCTGCAGCACGAGGCCGGCAACGGCGAAGCGGGTGAAGTCGTTGCGCTCGCGGAAGGCGTGGGAGAGACCGCGCATGACGAGGAAAGCGAAGATCAGCACGATGACCATGCAGAAGATAATGCCGAACTCTTCGGCCGCGACCGAGAAGATGAAGTCGGTGTGGCTATCCGGGATGATCCGCTTGACGATGCCTTCGCCCGGTCCCTGCCCCAGCCAGTCGCCGCGAATGATCGCCTCGCGCGCGGTATCGACCTGGAAGGTGTCGCCCTCCCCGGTCAGGAACCGGTCGATACGGCCGGCCACGTGCGGCAGAATGGTATAGGCGACCACGAGCCCCCCGACCGCCGAACCGCCGAGCACGACGATCCACAGCCAGGGCATGCCGGCCATGAAGAACATGCCGCCCCAGACGGCCGTCGTCAGGATCGTCTGACCAAGGTCGGGCTGCGCTACCAGCAGCGCCACGACGATGCCGTAAAGCAGGATGGCGAACAGGTTGCCTGGAATTTCCGGCTGGCGCGCATGTTCGGAAAACAACCAGGCGCAAACGACGACGAAGGCCGGCTTCATGAACTCGGAAGGTTGAACCGACAGGCCGGCAAGCGAAATCCAGCGGCGGGAGCCCTTGACCTCGGCGCCGAAGAACAATGCCAGCACCATGAAGGCGAGCGAGGCGAGAAGCAGGATCATCGCCGTTCGGCGCACCTGCCGCGGCGAGAGGAAGGAGATGCCGATCATAACAGCAAGCGACGGCAGGAGGAACGCGGCGTGCCTCTTGACGAAGTGGAAGCTGTCAAGATTGAGCCGCTCAGCCACCGCCGGGCTTGCGGCGAAGGACAGCATGAAGCCGATCCCCATCAACAGAATGAAGGTCGCCAGGAAGAACCTGTCGATCGTCCAGAACCAGTCGGCCACGGGGCCACGCTCGGCACGGCTTACCATCTCTTCGTCCCCTTCAACGGCGCGTCCGGCGCCAATCTGTCGTCAGCAGGGCTATCGGCCCTCATAAACCGCGAGTTGCGGCCTCATATCAGCATCGTCACGCCGTCGATCGCAGCCACATGGCCGACGAAGGCATCGCCCCTGACTTCGAAGTTCTTATACTGGTCGAAGCTTGCGCAAGCCGGGGAGAGCATGACGGCGGATGGCCCCCCTTCGTCCTTCGCCGCGTCGGCAGCGGCATGGGCAACCGCCTGCTCCAATGTCCCGGAAATCTCGAACGGCACGGCCTCGCCCAGCGTTGCCGCGAAAGCGGGCGCCGCCTCGCCGATCAGATAGGCCTTGGCGATCTTCGGGAAGAACGGCGACAGCGTCGTGATGCCGCCCTCTTTCGGCAGGCCGCCGGCGATCCAGTAGATCCGCTCATAGCTCGACAAGGCGGGCGCTGCCGCATCCGCATTGGTCGCCTTGCTGTCGTTGACGAAAACCACCTGCCCCTTGCGACCGACCGGCTGCATGCGGTGCTTCAGCCCCGGGAAAGACGAGAGGCCTTTGACGATGTCTGCCTGCGAGACGCCGACGGCAAGGCAGGCGGCAATTGCCGCTGCCGCATTCTGGGCATTATGGCCACCGCGCAGGGTCTGGATACCATCAAGATCAGCAAACAGGCTGATTGCTCCGGAAAGGGCCCGCACAATCCGGCTACCCTCGGCATAGAGACCATCCGCCAGCACATGACGCCGCGAAATCCGCACGACCTTGGTGCCGGAGCGCTCGACACGATCGGCGATCAGGCTCGAAAAACTGTCATCGACGCCGACAACGGCAACCCGGCTTCCGGCGACCAGACGTTCCTTGATGTCGGCGTAGTGCTGCATCGTACCGTGCCGATCGAGATGATCCGGCGTCAGGTTGAGCAGGATGCCGGCGGACGGATTGATCGTCGGCGCAAGGTCGATCTGGTAGGACGAGCATTCGACGACATAGAAGCGGCCGTTCTTGGGAGGATCAAGCGTCAAGACCGCCGTGCCGATGTTGCCGCCGAGCTGGGTGTCACGGCCGCCGGTCTTGAGGATATGGGCGATCAGCGCCGTCGTCGTGGATTTTCCGTTGGTGCCGGTGATGGCGATGAAGGCGCAATCCGGCGCATGGGCCCGCCGTTCGCGCACGAAAAGCTCGACATCTCCAATGATCTCGACACCGGCTGCATGGGCAAGATCGACGGTCCAGTGCGGCTTCGGATGCGTGAGCGGAACGCCCGGCGACAAAACGAAGGCGGAAAAGGCGCTCCAGTCCGCCTGTCGCAGATCACCGGTACCGATGCCCTCGGAAACCGCCTTGGCAACGCTCTCGGGACTGTCGTCCCAGGCCGTAACCTTAGCGCCACCGGCTACCAGCGCCTGCGCCGTCGCCAGACCGGAGCCGCCGAGACCGAAGAGCGCGACCTGCTTGCCCTGAAATGTCGTGACGGGGATCATCGGCTCCTACCGCAGCTTCAGGGTCGCGAGGCCGACCATGGCGAGGATGACTGAGATGATCCAGAAGCGGATGACGACCTGGCTTTCCGTCCAGCCCTTCTTTTCGAAATGATGGTGGATCGGCGCCATCAGGAAGACGCGCTTGCCGGTGCGCTTGAACCAGAACACCTGGATGATCACCGACAGGGTTTCCATGACGAACAGGCCGCCGATGATGATCATGACGATCTCGTGCTTGGTGGCGACGGCGACAGTGCCGATCAGGCCTCCCAAAGCGAGCGAACCGGTATCACCCATGAAGATGGCGGCCGGCGGCGCGTTGAACCAGAGGAAACCGAGACCTGCGCCGATGACGGCACCGAGAATGACGGCGAGTTCACCGGTGCCGGGCACGAAATGGATCTGCAGGTAGTTCGCGAACACCGCGTTGCCGGCAAGGTAGGCGATAACCCCGAAGGAGGCGGCTGCGATCATGACCGGCACGATGGCAAGTCCATCAAGGCCGTCGGTCAGGTTGACCGCGTTACCGGCACCGACGATGACGAAGCCGCCGAACAGAATGAAGAAATAGCCGAGATTGAGGGTGAAATCCTTCAGGAACGGGAATGTCAGCGACGAGCCGAAGGTCGAGCCGGCCGTTCCTGCCGAAAGCGCCGTGCGCATCATGAAGAAGACGGCGATGGCGGCAATGAGGAATTCGAGGCCGAGACGCGCCTTGCCGGAAAAGCCCTTGTCCGACTGCTTCGTCACCTTGAGATAATCGTCGTAAAAACCGATAGCGCCGAAACCGAGCGTCACCAGCAGGGTCGAGACCACGTAGACGCTGGAAAGATCGGCCCAGAGCAGCGAGCTGCCGACAATACCGGCAAGGATCATCAGCCCGCCCATGGTCGGCGTGCCGGCCTTCTTGAAATGGGTCTGAGGCCCGTCCGCGCGGATCGGCTGGCCACGGCCCTGCCGGACACGCAGCGACGAGATCATGCGCGGGCCGAACAGGAAGACGATGATTGCCGATGTGAACAGGGCGGCGCCGGTACGGAAGGTAATGTACCGGAAGAGATTGAAGAATTGAAAATGGTCCGCCAGTTCGACAAGCCAGATGAGCATAAGGGACCTTTCCCCAAAGGTTCGTTGCAGATTCCGTCCATCAGAATCACCGAATGGAAGAATAACTGCGTGGTATCAAAAGTGTCAGCATGGAACTTCGGCCATGAAAGCCTTGTCCCAGCCTTATTCGGCCTGTCCCGCCTTGGATGAAGGCGGATATTTCTCAAGCAAAGCCGCAACGATCCTGCCGCAACCAGTCCCCTTGGACGACTTGATCATCACCACATCGCCAGCCGCGATCGATCCGAGGGCAAATTCCTTGAGGTCCTCGACCGTTTCGCGATATTCGACGCGGATATCCTCAGGTAGCGCATCGCGCAGCTGCGCCATCTCCGGCCCGGCGAGCCAGACATCGCGGATACCGGCTTCGACCAGCGGCGCAGCAAGCCCGGCATGGACCTTGCCAGCGAATTCGCCCATCTCCAGCATGTCGCCGAGAATGGCGACACGCCGGCCGCCCTCGGGCAGTTCGGTATCCTGGAGGAGAGCGATCGCCGCCCGCATCGAGGCCGGATTGGCGTTGTAGCTTTCATCGATCAGAACGAAGGAACCCGAGCCGATAGGCAGACGGTACCTTGCGCCCCGCCCCTTCTCCGGCACCAGGGTGGCAAGGGCCGCAACCGCGGCATCCACGTCCGCCCCGACGACACTTGCCGCACCGAGCGCGGCCAGCGCGTTTTCGGCGATGTGACGGCCCGGCGCGCCCATCTGGATTTCCAGCGTTCTGCCGCCGATCGCCGCCCAGAGCACCGCCCCTTCCGAGCCGCCTGCGAATTCCACCATACGGAAATCGGCCTTGGCGCTGCTGCCGAAGCTGTGCACATGGGCAACGCCCAGCACCGTTGCTGCTTTTTCCAGCGTCTCGAATCGCTCGTTGTCACGGTTGAGGATCACATGGCCGTCGTCGACGAGCCCTTCCATGATCTCCGCCTTGGCAGCGGCAATCTCGCCGAGATCTTTGAAATTACCGAGATGGGCGGCGGCGATCGTGGTGATGATCGCCACATGTGGGCGAACCATCCTGACCAGCGGCCGGATCTCATCAGCGTGGTTCATGCCGATCTCGAAGATGCCGAAATCGGTGTTTTCCGGCATGCGTGACAGCGTCAGCGGCACCCCCCAATGATTGTTGAACGAGGCAACCGACGCATGCACCCGGCCGGATGGCGACAACAGGTGGCGCAGCATCTCCTTGGTGGTGGTCTTGCCGACGGAACCGGTGACCGCGATGATCTTCGCGGCGCTGCGGTCACGGGCGGCACAGCCGAGCCGCACCATGGCCTCCAGCACATCATCCACGACGATCATCGGCGCGATCAGCCGCCCGAGCGCCGGCAGTTTCGCCTCGCTGATGACCAGGAGTGCAGCCCCGTTGGCAATCGCGATACCGGCATAGTCGTGGCCGTCGACCCGGTCGCCCTTGATCGCGAAGAACGCTTCACCTTTGGCGATTGAGCGGCTGTCGATCGAGATCCCAGTAATGCCTTCAGGCAGGTTTCCCATCGGGCGGCCGTGCATGGCTGCCAGCAGGTCGCTTACTGTCCAGAGAAAGCTCAAATCATTGACCTCCCAATGCTTTTCTCAACTCGGCATGGTCGGAGAAAGGCAGGGTAACGGAGCCGATCGTCTGCCCCTCCTCGTGCCCCTTGCCGGCGACGATCAGCGTATCGCCGGATTTCAACATAGTGACGGCAGCCTTGATCGCTTCCGCCCGGTCGCCGATTTCGGTCGCGCCCTTGGCAGCCGCCATGATCTCGCTGCGAATGATTTCGGGGACTTCCGAGCGCGGATTGTCGTCGGTGACGATCACCACGTCGGCAAGTCGCGTCGCGATCTCGCCCATGATCGGACGCTTGCCCTTGTCGCGATCACCGCCGCAGCCGAAGACCACGATGATGCGGCCGGTCGTGAACGGACGCACGGATGTCAGAACGTTTTCCAGCGCATCCGGCTTGTGGGCATAATCGACGTAGGCGAGCGCACCGTCCTTGGTATGGCCGACCAGTTCGAGACGGCCCGAAGCGCCTTGAAGCTTTTCGAGCGCCGCCATCGCCGCTTTGGCGCTGACGCCGGTGGCCATGGCAAGGCCAGCCGCGACGAGTGCATTGGAAATCTGGAAGTCGCCGGCCAGCGGTACGTGCACGTCGAAAATCTCATCGCCGACATGAACCTCGGCGATCTGCTTGTGACGGAAATGCTCGACGCGCTTGAGGCTCAGATAATCGCCCCTGCGTCCGACGGTCAGCACCTCCTGACCGGTAGCTCTGGCTGCAGCGATCGCCTGTGCCGACCAGGCGTCGTCGGCGAAGATCACCGCCGGCGATCCCTTCGGCAACAGACGCTCGAACAGCCGCATCTTGGCAGCCATATAGTCCTCGACGGTCGGGTGGTAATCCATGTGATCACGACCGAGATTCGTAAAACCGGCGGCGGCAAGGCGGACGCCGTCTAGCCGGCTCTGGTCGAGCCCGTGGCTGGAGGCCTCCATGGCCGCGTGGGTGACGCCGGCATTGGCCAGTTCCGCGAGCAGCTTGTGCAGCGAAACCGGATCCGGTGTCGTCAGCGAGCCATAATCGTTGCGACCGGGCGCGATGACGCCCGTCGTCCCGATCATCGCTGCCGCACGGCCGGAATGTGCCCAGATCTGGCGGGTGAACGAGGCGACCGACGTCTTTCCGGCCGTACCGGTGACGGCCACCATCGTCTGCGGCTGACGTCCGTAGAAATTCGCGGCTGCGAGCGCAAGCACGCGGCGGGGCGCCGACGCGGCAAAAACCGGTGTTGACGCATCGTTCGAGAGTTTAGCGCCTGCGACCACGGCGGCGGCGCCGCGCGCAATTGCGTCATCGATGAAGGCCTTGCCGTCCGCCTTGCTTCCCGAAAGCGCCACGAACAGCGCGCCGGGAACGACCTGCCGGCTATCCGCAGTGATGGCGGCAATGTCGATATCGCCGGCGGCGGCGTTCAACTGCGCGGCAATTTCCGGGAAATCCTTCCCGATCAGGTCTTTGATCTTCATGGATGCACTTTTCAGTTATACCGACCCGCCGGGCGGCGAATCCTCCAGATTGTCATTCCATGGTCAATAAGACACAAGCAAGGCAGAACCGTCTTCGCCGAACTTCGGCTCCACGCCAAGAAGTGGCGCAGAGCGGCTGATGATGTCGTGCACCATCGGAGCTGCCGTATTGCCTGCAAGTGCTGCGCCATTGCCCTTGTCGGTTTTTGGTTCGTCGATGAAGGTCAGGACCACGTAGCGCGGATTGTCGATCGGGAAGCCGGCCAGAAAAGCGTTGAAATTGGCGGCGCTCGAATAACGGCCGTTCACGACCTTATCTGCGGTCCCGGTCTTGCCGCCGACATTGTAGCCCGGCACGCGCGCATTCTTGCCAGAGCCGTTGATGGCATTCCAGCGGAACAGGAAGCGCATATCGTCGCTGGTCGACTTTTTGATGACAGTCGTCGAGGCAGCCTCAGCCTCCTCCGCCGTGCGCGGCAGGAAGGTCGGTTCGATGAGGTGTCCGCCGTTCAACAGGGCGGCACCGGCCACTGCCGTCTGCAAAGGCGTCGTGGAGACGCCGTGACCAAAGGAGATGGTGATCGAGTTGATCTTCTTCCATTCGCGCGGCTGGCTCGGCATCTTCACTTCAGGCAGTTCCGTCTGCATCTTTGAAAGCAGGCCCATCCGGGTCAGGAACTCCTTGTGACCGGCGATGCCAACGATATCGGCCATCTTGGCCGTCCCGATATTGGATGAATACTGGAAGATCTCCGGCACGGTCAGAACACGATGCTTGCCGTGGAAATCCTTGATGGTGAAACCGCCAATACGAATCGGGAAGCGCGCATCGAAGCTGTCCTTCAATGTCACCTTGCCGGAATCGAGCGCCATCGCGGTCGTAAACGACTTGAAGGTCGACCCCATCTCGAACGTGCCGTTCGACATGCGGTTCATCCAGCCTTCCTTGGCGCCATCGGCGGGCTTGTTCGGATCATAGTCGGGATAGGACACCATCGCGAGAATTTCGCCGGTCTTCACGTCCATCACCACGCCGCCTGCGGCTAGCGACTTGAACTTTCCCATGGCATCGACGACGACATCGCGCAGGATGTTCTGTACACGCAGGTCGATTGAGAGCTTGACCGGCTCGAGTTTCGCATCGCTCGTCATGCCGATGGCGGCAAGATCGGCCAGTCCTTGGTTGTCGATCCAGCGTTCCATACCGGCGATGCCGCGATTGTCTACGTTGACGTGACCGACGACATGAGACGCGGTGGCGCCGCCCGGATAGAAGCGGCGCTTCTCCGGCCGGAAGCCGATGCCGGGAATCCCGAGCGCCAGGATTTCACTCTGCTGCTTCGGCGTCAGCTGTCGACGCAGCCACTGGAACCGCGATTTGGATTTCAGCTTGTTGTAGATATCCGCGACATTGAGATTGGGCAGGACAGTCGACAATTGTTCGACTGCCTCGTCTGCATCGACGATCTTGTGCGGCTCGGCATAGAGCGAGACCGTGCGAATGTCGGTTGCGAGGATTTCGCCGTTACGGTCCAGAATATCGGGGCGCGAGGCCATCAGATTGTCGGCGCGACCGATGCTGGAAACCGTGTCGGGCTTGGCCAGCCCGTATTGCACGAGGCGGCCGCCGATCACGCAATAGACCGCGGTGAAGCTGATGATGACGATCGCAACACGGCTACGCGCCTGGCTGCTGCTCTTCTTGCGGGTTCCTTCGAACGGCATTCCGATATCGCCGGGATGATTGTTGCCGCCGGCGGAGAAATGGGCCTTGCTCTTGACGACCATGATGCGGGACAGAAAAGACATCAGCGTGCCACCGAACCTGTTGCAATATTATCCGTCTTCGCTAGCGGCTTTTTCGACTTGCCCTTGGCCATGCCCATCACTTCGAGGACATCCTCCGGCGGCGGCAGATCGGCCTTGAGCATCGGCAACTCTTCCGGGCGCGCGAGCTGGGTCGAGACGGTGGGCGCGAGCTGCAGATCCTGCTGGTAGACGGTGACGAGCTTTTCGAGGCGATTGGGCTGGGTGAGCAGTGCCCAGTCGGCGCGCAGAAGGTCGATCGTATCTTCCTCGAGCTTTATCTCGGCCTCCAGCTTGCGCACTTCTTCCAGCTTGTTTTCCGCCCGGTGCTTGATCGTGTAGGTGACCGTCGCTGCGGCCGTCATGACGACGATCAGGACAATGTCAAAGGTGCGCAACATGTCTCAGCCCCCAATCTTTCCAAGGCTCGCAAGGTTCGGCAAATCGAAGATGGACAGATCATCTGCCTGAGGCGGGGCATCAGTGCGGGCGCCGACCCGCATCTTGGCGGACCGGGCGCGCGGATTGCGAGACGCTTCTTCTTCACTGGCCGCCACCATAGATTTGCCAACTGGTGCGAAAGTTGCCGCACGCTCATGCACCAGCGGCAGGTGACGCGAACCGGAGGCCTTGCCGGCGCGATCCTGGAAGAATTTCTTGACGATCCGATCTTCCAGCGAATGGAAGGTGACAACGCTCAATCGCCCGCCGGGCTTCAGCACGCGCTCGGCGGCAAACAGCGCCCGGGCAAGTTCGCCCAGCTCGTCGTTGACGAAGATGCGAAGCGCCTGGAAGACACGCGTGGCGGGATGAATCTTGTCCTTGGCCTTGCGCGGCGTGACGATCTCGATCAGCCCCGCAAGGTCGCGTGTCGTCACGAAAGGCTCTTCGAGACGACGCTTTTCGATGGCGCGGGCGATGCGGCCAGACTGCGGCTCCTCGCCAAGGAATCCAAAGATGCGGGTAAGATCGGACACTTTTGCCCGATTGACGACGTCGGCGGCGGAAACGCCATCCGACGACATGCGCATGTCGAGCGGGCCGCGCCTCTGAAAGGAGAAGCCACGCTCGGCCTCGTCGATCTGCATCGAGGAAACGCCGATATCCAGCACGACGCCGTCAAGTCCGCCCTCAGGGGCATAGTGCGCAAGGTTGGAGAAACGCGAATGCACCAGGGTGAGATGGCCTTTGCTGGCGGCGACCAGCGACTGCCCGGCTTGAATGGCCGCCGGATCGCGATCAAGCGCAATCACATCGACACCGGACGCCAGAATGGCCGAGGTATAGCCGCCGGCACCAAAGGTGCCATCAAGGATGATCTTACCGGGGGCGAGATCGAGGCTCGCAAGAACCTCTGGGAGAAGAACCGGAATATGACGGACCGGTCCGCCATCGGCATCGGGTAAACCTTCGCCTTGATCCGCCATCATTCCGCTTCTCCACTCTAGTCCGAACGCTGACCTCGCAACCTGCGTTCTTCCCGCGCCGCCGCTTGGCGTTCCAGAAACACCTGCGGCGCCCACAACTGAAAATGATCCGCTCGCCCCACGAAGGTGACTTCCGTGGTTATTCCGGTGAAGTCGCGGATGAAATCCGTAACCATCA
The DNA here is from genome assembly GCF_040126305.1 of Pararhizobium sp. A13. Taxonomy (NCBI): domain Bacteria; kingdom Pseudomonadati; phylum Pseudomonadota; class Alphaproteobacteria; order Hyphomicrobiales; family Rhizobiaceae; genus Pararhizobium; species Pararhizobium sp. A13. The sequence continues at coordinate 3,755,596 of NZ_CP149510.1, forward strand.
ATCGGCCTTCCTGGTCGAGCTTCATGAAGACCCCGCCCCCATGAATCAGGAGCGACATCTGATTGGCCTGCGGCGAAAACGGATCCTCGCCGCCGATTTGCCTTTCGAAACGGTCCAGCAATTCCGCACCGCCGGCGCTGATAGCCGGAAAGACGAAATCCTGAAAGCAATAAAGCTCCCGAATATCGAGCGCCGACAGAACGGAGCGAAACATCGAGGGAACGGAAACCCGCCCCTTTGCATCGATCCGGTTCGTCGCATGCGATAGGAAGCGGTTCATGACGCGATACTGCCGTTTCCGGTAAACGCGCAAGCCCCAACAACCCGCGCACACCCTCAAAACAAGACACAACACTCCACCAGCGGGCGACATGCCCGTTCGAAAACCCTCCGAAGGGAGGTCGCGAAACTTGCAGTGAATCGGCCTGAATCAGCCCGCGTATTGTGCATGAATGGGATAACATGGGACCATATGGGCGTCAATGGGATCTGCTCTATTTCAGCACGCGTCGTAAGCAAATATTGATAGTCCGTTAAGTTTAACAAATGGTTACGACTGGCCCCTCAAGACTTTGGATTCACTGTCGAATCCTCCTCCGGTAAAATTATTACTTTAAATATTAGAAATATTTAAAAATAATAATCATTCAAGCGGATACACGATTTTGAAATCGCGCTGCCGGGATCAAAGACGAGGAGAATTTGCCAGTTGGCCTATAAGCCGGGTTCTGTATGGCTCCGGCTCGAAAGCCGGAACGTGGCAGCCATTCATCTGGGACAACGCTTACGCGCTGCCTCCTGCAACCCACCCGGATGACTGGCCCGGAAAAGGCCGGACCGCTTGCGCGGTCCACGTCATCCCTATTCGGTCTTGCTCCCGGTGGGGTTTGCCTTGCCACCCATGTTGCCATGGGCGCGGTGGGCTCTTACCCCACCCTTTCACCCTTACCTGCCAAAGCAGGCGGTTTCCTCTCTGTGGCACTTTCCCTGGGGTCGCCCCCGCCGGACGTTATCCGGCACCGTTTTTCCGTGGAGCCCGGACTTTCCTCCCCCCGCAGCCTTTCGGCCCTAGCGGAGAGCGGCTGCCCGGCCAACTGGCAGGCGGTGCATAGCCGACGCATCCGCCAATTGCCATAGATAAATATAAATAAGGCATCGCCGCCGTGGTTCTACCGGTAGCAGACCGCAAAATCCGTCTCGTATTCCGGCGCATCCAGTTGGCCGTTCTCGATCAATATCGCTCCGAGCCGCCCGATCTCATCAGAACTCTTTGCCGCCGCGCCATTGCCGCCGGTTAGCACCGCGATGCGATCCGATCCGGTAAAGCCTATATGGGGGTAGCCGTGGCGGGTGAAGGTGGTGACGCAAGGGCTCCACTTGAGCGTAGCCGGCGCGAAAGACGGCATGGCACGCGACAGCAAGCCTGCCATATGGTCGGCCGCCGCACGATTGGCGTCGCCACGGAACCAGGCGCGCACGTCGCTCTCGTCCGCAAGATTGATGTCGCTCGGATCACCACCGATCTTGATATAGAACTTGCCGTCCGGGTAGCGGATCGGCGGCAGCAGGTAGTAGCTCTCGTCCTGCTGCGGCGCCACGCCGATCAGCGAGGGCATGCCGGCAAATCGGGGTAGATCGTCTTCGGCTACTTCGGCAAACAGGACCGTCCGTGCCTTGACGACGAGATCAAGCGGTCGGGCCAATAATTGCCTGGAGATCGAAAAGCCGCCGGCGGCAATGAGCACGCGACTGCCGATAAACGAGGCACCCTCCACGGTGCGCACCGCGACTGCTTTCCCGGTCTCCTCGACAGAGACCACTTCCGAGCGAATGATCGTGACTCCAGCTTTTTCAGCAAGAACTACCTGAGCCCTGACCAGCTCCCGCGGGTTGATATGGCCTGCGTTCCGGGGTTCGAACACGCCGCCGTAACCAGGCGGAAAACGGAACCAGGGAAATTGATCGGCGAGGTCGTGTTCCCCGACGAATAGCGCATCGACGCCGAGGCGGTCACGGGCAGAGATGACGTTCTCGAGATAGCTGTCCACACCACCCGGAAGAGGTGCCGCGATCAGGCAACCGGCTTCGCTGTAGAAATCGACGCCGCTCTCGTTCGCGATCTCGCCATAACGCTCGATGGAACGCCGGGCCAGCAGCGCCCACACTGGATCGGCATCGATCGTGCGGGTAATGCGGCCATTGTCGTAGTGGCTGCTGAAAACTCCGCCGTGGCTCGACCAGTCTTCCGGCTCGTCCGGCCCGATGAGCGCAATTTTAGCATCGCTGCGGGCCAGATGGCGGGCGGCGGCTGCGCCCATCATGCCCTTGCCCACAATGATGAAATCAAATGCTCCCGCCATGCTTGCCATCCTTGAAACCGATCTGGCGGAGATAACATGGCATTCGCCGGCTGGCATTTGCGAACTTGAAAAATGCCGGTACGCAAAACCTTATCCGGCACCCGGACGGGTTAAATTAGTTGATGATGCTCTGGACCTTGCCGCAATAGCGGCGCGACACCGGATTCATCTTCGTGGCGCCGTGGCCGGCATTGTAGCGAAGGATCGTGCCGCAGGTGAAACCGCCGGACAGTTCATGCGCCATGGCAAGATATTTCATACCGAACTTGATGTTGGTCTCGGGATCGAACAGCCCGCCCTTGCCCCCGGTATAACCCATCATCCGCGCCGTCGCCGGTTTGATCTGCATCAGGCCGATTTCGCCGGCGCTGCCGCGTGCCTTGGGATTGAAGTTGCTTTCCACCTTGACGACCGCATGGGCGAGATCGACCGGAACGCCATACTGCTTCGCATAGGTCTGGATCAGGCCGCTATAGGCTGAAGTCTCGACAGAGGCGCCCGACGCCGGATAGCCCGTGGTTCTCGTAACTGGCTTGATGGAGGAAGTGATGGTCTTGTCGATACCCGCGGCATACGACGTTTCAACCCCGGAAAAGAGCATGCAGAAGCATGCCGCAGTCGCAGCAAGATGCGATAGTCTCATTTAGCTTGAAATCTCCACTTTCGGGCACAGCAGCATGTGGGCGCACCCCGCCCTGCCGTCTTGCATTCCGATCTTCGTGATCAGCAGGAGGAGGCGTTGCACCTCGAAATCACCTGCAATTCGGTACGGCTGCAAAAGACCCCGGCATCGTGACGATCATGTGGCAGTGCACAAATTTTGTAACAGGAAGGCTTCAGGCAATCTTCAAAAACCGTCCCGGCAAGCCCGTTCAGCGGCTGAAATTCGGCAGCGTGGACAAGAGCCTGTGGAGCGTATCGAGGGTCGAAATATCGGCGATGCCGTCGACCTGGGACTGGCGGAAATGGCGCTGGAAGGCGGCCAACGCACCCTCCGTCTTCTCGCAAAAAATGCCTGTCACTTCAATTCCGTAGCCATAGAGCGACAGCATGGTCTGGACCGCTTCGACGGGCTGGCCCTGATCGCCCCTTTGGAAAAATCGTCCGCCACCGATCGGTGCTGGCGGAACCCAGTGCCCGACGCCCTTCGAATGGAGCCGTTCCCAAGGAAATTTTTCTCCCGGATCCACCTTGCGAATAGGGGCCACATCGCTGTGCGCAAGTACCCTTTCTGGGGCAACCGACCACCGCCTGCCACAGTCCCGACACAATTCGGCGACCGCTTCGATCTGCGCCGAGGGAAAATCCGGCAATCCACCAGGGTGGCCGGCATTGGCGATCTCGATGCCGATCGAGCGGGAATTGATGTCCGTTTCGCCCTTCCAGATGCTCTTGCCCGCGTGCCACGCGCGACGATCCTCGGCGACGAGCTGATCTACACAGCCATCCTCATGGACGAAATAATGGCTCGAAACCTGGCTCTCCTCGCGACAGAGCCAGTCGAGTGCGGCTCGCGCCGTCTCCATGCCGGTATAGTGGAGAACGATCATATCCGGTTTCTGCCCGCCCGCCCTTTCGCCATGGTTGGGCGATGGCACGGCGCGCGCGGCCGGGTAGTCACAGACGAAGTGCGTCATGCGGCGCGGCGTTCTTTCTCGATCGCCTCATAAGCAGCGTTTAGTGCCGCCATGCGATCATTGGCGATCGCGTGCAATTCTTCCGGGACACCGCGGGCGACCAGCATATCGGGATGATTTTCCGATACGAGTACGCGGTAGCGCTTGCGGATCATCGAGAAGTCGTCCTTTGGCGAGACACCGAGCACTTCGTAGGGATTGGCATCGGACGCGTGAACATGGCGGGCCATGATCTCCTGAAACCGCTCCTCCTCCATGTGGAAGATTTCCGCCACACGAGTGAGGAACCCGATCTCCTTTTCGTGCAGGGCGCCATCTGACTTGGCGATATGAAAGAGCCCGTCGATGATATCTTCCAGCACCGGGCAGTTCTGCTCGCAAGAAGCGCAGAGCGACGCCATCTTCTCGGCATAGGCCTCGTAACCGGCGACGTCCTGACGGGCGAGATTGTAGAGCCGCGCGACGTTCTGGGCCTGATCGTCCGGAAACTTGAAGATATCGCGGAAAGCGGACACCTCGGCCTCGGTGACGATGCCGTCGGCTTTTGCCATCTTGGCGGACAGCGCGATCATGGCGACGGAGAAAGCCACCTTGCGGCGGGTCTCCGGGTCGCCTTCAAACAGCGTCCTGATCGCCTCGACCACGCCGGCAAGCGCATTGCCCGTCGCGGTGACGATGCTGAGGATGCGATCCCAGAATGACATAGGCACGTTCTTTCCCTTGATTGCTGATCCACATTGCTTTCGGGAGGCGGCGGCACGGGCAAGGCGTCCATGCGCAGGTGCAAAGAGGCAGACACAGCGATGCGGCCGCAATAGGCGGGCAGCTCACGGGACAGCATGACCAGATGTTGACGCGGATTGCAAGGCATACAACCCGCCGAATCGACCCAAATGACGAATTTGTGATGGCACCTCACTATTTTCCATTCATTGGGGTGATCCGTCGATCATGCAAATCAATTTGACTTTGATCCTGCCGGGATGCGAGCGAAAGTTGAACATTCCCGGAGTTCCCATGCGCATTTCCACCCACCCGCAGGCCATGGGCATGGCCCTTGGCCTGATCGGCGTCACGATTTTTGGCGCAACTTTGCCGATGACGCACATTGCTCTCGGCGGCTTCTCTCCCTTCTTCATCACCTTCGGCCGCGCCGTCATCGCCTCGATCGCTGCCGGGCTGACGCTGCTTTTGCTCGGCAAACGCTGGCCGAAGGGACAGGGCGCAATCTTGCTCGGCGCGGGCATCTGCGTGGTCTACGGGTTTCCGATCTTTTCCTCGACCGCGATGCAGACGATCCCGGCAAGCCATGGCGGCGTGGTTCTCGGCCTTCTGCCGCTCCTGACCTCAATCTTTGCAGCGCTTGTCGACGGCGAGCGGCCGGGGGTGGCCTTCTGGGCCTATGGTCTCGCCGGTGCCGCCCTTGTCGTCTTCTTCTCCGTTCGCGAAAGTGGCTTTCATCTGCAACTCGGCGACGTCTGGCTTTTTCTGGCGGCGGTCACCGCATCGCTCGGCTATGTGCTGTCGGCCAAGGTGTCACGCATCATCCCGGGCTGGGAAGTGATTTCCTGGGCGCTGGTGATCACCTCGCCGCTGTCGCTCGTGGCCACGCTTGTGGTGATGGCAAACGGCATTCATGCACCGACCAATGCCGAACTGGGTGCCCTGTCCTATCTCGGCCTGATGTCGATGTTCGGCGGCTTCGTCTTCTGGAATGCCGGCCTGGCGCTCGGCGGCATCGCTCGCGTCGCACAGGTGCAACTCCTGCAGACTTTCGTAACGCTTGCCGTATCGGCGGTGCTTCTGGGCGAAGTCATCAGCCCCACGACAATCGGCTTTGCGGCCGCAGTCGCGCTCATCGTCTGGCTCGGCCGCAAGGCACGCGTCGCATAGGCAATCCGCTCGAATTGGCAGCATGTCATTTAACTTCTATGGGAATTGCGCTAGAGAGACCTCCGACGATCTTGCCGAAATCCCGAGGAGAAATTCATGCCCAAACAGAAAGTTGCAATGCTGACCGCAGGCGGCCTCGCCCCCTGCCTGTCCTCCGCCGTTGGTGGCCTGATCGAACGCTACACCGACATCGCGCCGGATATCGAGCTCGTTGCCTATCGCTCCGGCTATCAGGGTCTTCTTCTTGCCGATCGGATCGAAATCACCCGCGACATGCGCGAGAAAGCCCATATCCTGCACCGCCATGGCGGCTCGCCGATCGGCAACAGCCGCGTGAAGCTCACCAACGCCGCAGACTGTGTCAAGCGCGGCCTGGTCAAGGACGGCCAGAACCCCTTGCGGGTCGCTGCCGAGCAGCTCGCTTCGGACGGAATCTCTATTCTGCACACGATCGGCGGTGACGACACCAATACTACGGCAGCCGATCTCGCTGCCTATCTCGGCGCCAATGGCTACGACCTGACCGTCGTCGGCCTGCCGAAGACGGTCGACAACGACGTGGTGCCGATTCGCCAGTCGCTCGGCGCCTGGACAGCCGCCGAATACGGCGCCAAATTCTTCGACCATGTCAGCAACGAACAGAGTGCTGCGCCACGCACGCTCGTGGTCCACGAAGTCATGGGGCGCCATTGCGGCTGGCTGACGGCCGCGACCGCCCGTGCCTATATCCAGATGACCGACGACAAGGAATTCGTCGACGGCTTCATGATGGACGCCAAGATGAAGAACATCGACGGACTCTACCTCCCCGAAACCGCCTTCAACCTCGAAGCCGAGGCCGAGCGCCTGCGCGCCACGATGGACAAGGCGGGCTTCGTCACCCTGTTCGTCAGCGAAGGCGCGTGCCTCGACGCCGTCGTCGCCGAACGGGAAGCGGCTGGCGAAGCTGTCAAGCGCGACGCCTTCGGCCACGTGAAGATCGACACGATCAATGTCGGCGGCTGGTTCTCCAAGCAGTTCGCGGCACTTCTCGGCGCCGAACGCTCGATGGTGCAGAAATCCGGCTACTACGCCCGCTCGGCGCCTGCCAACGTGGACGATCTGCGCCTTATCCAGGGCATGGTCGATCTCGCTGTCGAAAGCGCGCTGAACAAGGTCTCCGGCGTCACCGGCCACGACGAGGATCAGGGCGGCAAGCTGCGGACGATCGAATTCCCGCGCATTCGCGGCGGCAAGCATTTCGATACGTCGGTGAAGTGGTTCGGAGAGGTCATGGACGTCATCGGCCAGAAGTGGTCGCCGGCATCCTGATTCCCTGCTGACAAGGCCTATTGACGGCTCCGTTTGCGCATGGCTTCCTCGATGGAACGCCACGTCCAAACGGAGCCTTTTTCATGTCGATCGAACATTGGCTGGCCTTCGTCGCCGCCTCGTCCATCCTGCTCGCGATTCCCGGCCCGACCATTCTATTGGTGATCTCCTACGCGCTCGGGCACGGACGCAAGGTTGCAGGCGCCACGGTTGCCGGCGTCGCGCTTGGCGATTTCACGGCGATGACCGCCTCCATGCTCGGCCTCGGCGCACTGCTGGCAACGTCGGCGGCGATTTTTACCGTTCTGAAATGGGTGGGCGCCGCCTATATCGTCTGGCTTGGCATCAAGCTCTGGCGCACCCCGATCGCGACCGAAACCACCGACGGGACTATGGCGGTTCCGGCTGAGAAACCGTTGCGGATTTTCCTGCACACCTATGTCGTCACGGCGCTGAACCCGAAAAGCATCGTCTTCTTCGTCGCCTTCCTGCCGCAGTTCCTTGATCTCAGCCGCCCACTGTTCAACCAGATGCTGATCTTTGAAACGACATTTCTGGTGCTCGCCACCATCAACGCAGCAGCCTACGCGCTGCTGGCTTCGGCCGCCCGCAAAACGATTCGAAAGCCGAAGGTTCAGGCCATCGTCAACCGCACCGGCGGCTCCCTGTTGATCGGCGCAGGCCTTCTGACAGCGGGCCTGCGGCGTGCAGGCGCCTGAAAAGGCGTCCCGTGCTTGCGGTTCCCTGCCCCATGAGTTAATGAAGTTTTGCACATGGCGGCTTTTGGCTGCTGATTTGCGAGGGCTGCGGGGCCTGACAGCACGAAAGCGACAGCATGGCTAATTTCCGTTTTTCCGTTTCAAAACCGGCTGTTACGGCCTGTGCTCTGGTCTCGGTGGCGCTTGCGAGCGGTTGTTCGAGCGTCGAGCGAACGCCGATGGAACAGTTGATGGCGGTGCAGACGGTGACGCCGCTGCCGAAGCCCGGAACGGAAATGACGGCTTACGCTCTGCCGACCCCGGATGGTGCAGCGACCGCGACAGCCGCAGCGCTTGCGGCCGAAACCGCGATGATGAAGCCCGGCGAGAATCCGTCGGCAACGCCGGTCGGTGCCAACAACGAAGGCATCCCGGCTGCCACTCAGCAGGCCGTAGCCGTTCCGACGGCAAATCCGCTCGTCACCCCTCAGGCATCGGCGACGGCGCAGGCCGCAACACCGTCCGCTCTGCCGCAAACGGCGAATGCTATGGTCCCGCCGACCGCCGGCGAGACCGCCACTGCCCTGTCTCCGCAGATTCCCGAAGGCATGATGATGGCCGCGATGGAATCGGATTTCGACACCGGCGAACCGGTTGGCCTTGAGACCTTGGTCGCCAAGCGCATGATCGTGCCAGTGCAGAAGCCTTCGATGGCGGCGGCCGCACTTGGCGGTGCCAAGGAGATGCTGGCGTCGCTGACTGGGGCGGAAAAGCCGACCAGTTCGCGTCCTGAGCTCGATCGCCTGATCGCCTATTACGCCAAGCTCAACAATATTCCGGAAGAGCTGGTGCATCGCGTCGTGAAGCGCGAAAGCACCTACAATCCGCGCGCCTATCACGCCGGCAACTACGGCCTGATGCAGATCCGCTACCACACGGCCAAAGGCCTTGGTTATGAAGGTCCGGCCGAAGGCCTCTTCGACGCAGAGACCAATCTAAAATATGCGACGAAGTATCTGGCCGGCGCCTGGATGGTGGCCGATAACCAGAACGACGGTGCCGTCAGGCTCTATGCCAGCGGCTATTATTACCACGCCAAGCGCAAGGGCCTGCTTGAAACGCTGGGCATGAAATAAAGCCTCTCAGTCAGCCAATATCACCGGATTTCTTCAGAGGCGGTCAATTGACCGCCTCAACTATTTTCGCCTCCAGCATGCGCACGTCATAGCCCGAGCTCGACGGCGTGAGCCCCAGGCGAACGACGGCAAGCCCAAGGGAGGGGACCAGCATCGCGGTCTGCCCGTCATGGCCCTGCAGCCAATAGGCATCCTTAGGCAACGGCGGCCCGACATCCTTTCCGAACTTCGTCCAGACATGCCCCGCCCCATAGCGTCCGTTTGATGCCTTGGTGGGCGTGTGCATGAAGGTCACAAAGTCCGGCGGCAGGATCTGCTCGGTGTTCCAGCGGCCGTTCTGCAGCAGGAAGAGGCCGAACCGGGCCCAGTCCCGCGCCGTCGCATACATGTAGGAAGAGCCGACGAAAGTGCCGTGCGCATCCGGCTCCAGCACCGCGCTCGTCATGCCGAGCGGCCGGAACAGGGCCGCGCGCGGAAATGTAAGAGCCTCGCGGATGCTGCCGAAGGTATTCATCCAGAGCCGAGAAAGAATCGTCGACGTGCCGCTGGAATAGCTGAAGCGTTCGCCCGGCTGCGCCTCGAGCGGTTTTGAGGCCGAGAAATTCGCCATGTCGCCCTCGAGGAACAGCATCCGGGTGACGTCGGTCACATCGCCATAATCCTCGTTGAACTGAAGACCGCTCTGCATGGCGAGAAGATCGGCGAGCTTTATCCGGCTGCGCGGGTCGTTTCGCCATTGCGGCAGAAGCTCGGCTCGATCGAGCGCCATCTGCCCGTCCCTGATTCGCAAGCCGATCAGCGCCGCCGTTACCGACTTGGTCATCGACCAGCCGAGCAGCGGCGTCCCACTGTTGAAACCCTCGCCATAGCTTTCCGCAACAATCCTGCCATCCTTGACGACAACGATGGCGCGCATGCCAGGCCCGGTAAGCTGCGGATCTGTCAGTAGCGTCTGCACCGCAGGATTGACGTTCGTGCCGCTGCCGTCGGGCCAGGGTTTACCCTCATCCGATTGCGGCGGCCTGCGGCGAAGCTGCCGGTTGCCGGGAAACGCCGCGAACTCGCCCTCGGTGACATTGGTGCATCCGAGACCTTCGCGGTAGATCGCATGGCCCGGAGCAGCAAAGCCGAACATGCGGGCGGTGACCGCCTTGCGGGTTTCATCGACCGATATGCGCACAAGACGCAGGAGGGGATGCCCGGGCGCCTGAACGTCCGCGGCAAGTACCGCATCGGCGTCCCTGCCGGCAACGAAGACATTGGAGCAGACGATCTTGGCGGCATAGCCATCGCCGACGCGCAGCAGTTCGGGCGGCATCACAACGAGCCAGCCGGCAATCGCCGCTACGGCAACCGACACCGAGCCCGCGAGCCATAACAATCTTCTGCGCATACGCATCGCCCCTGCTTCGCCACCGCCACAAAAACAGGATTCCATGTTTTTAGGAAGGGTTTATGGCGATCACTTTGGTGCGAGAAATGTTTCTAACCTATTGATCGCGCCGCAACCTTGGCCGGTTCGCACCGCATCCACTGCTGAAACCGCCCGGGAATCAGAAAGAACCTTTCACGAGATGTTCGTGGCCCGAGCGAGATGGCCTCATCGAACATGCGCAAACTCAAACGATTTTTGTGAATGGGAGTTTGCATAAGCCGTCCGTCATCAAAGTGTAGCGGACTCGTCTTAGAAGCCTTCCAACTTCAACAGATGGCAGGCTGACATGACCGATCTCGCCCCCGATGCAGGCTACGGCAAAAAGAACCGCAAGCTTAAAACCGCTCTGATCCAGCACAAGGCGCTGACTCTCGACGGTTTGTCGGAACGGCTTTTCGGATTGCTTTTCACCGGTCTCGTCTATCCGCAGATCTGGGAGGACCCGGCTGTCGACATGGAGGCCATGCAAATCCGGCCGGAACACCATATCGTCACCATCGGCTCCGGCGGCTGCAACATGCTCGCCTACCTCTCCGCGGCACCCGAGCGCATCGACGTGGTCGATCTCAATCCACATCACATCGCGCTCAATCGGCTGAAGCTCGCCGCCTTCCGGCACCTGCCCGGTCATGCCGACATCGTCCGCTTCCTTGCCCGGCATGATATCGCCAGCAATGTGCAGGCCTTCGATATGTTCATCGCACCCAAGCTCGACAATGCGACGCGGAAATACTGGAACGGCCGCGGCCTGACGGGTCAGCGCCGCATCCGGGTTTTCGGCAAGAACATCTATCGCACCGGCCTGCTCGGCCGCTTCATCGGTCTCGGTCATCTCCTGGCTCGGTTGCACGGCGTCGATCCGAGCGAGCTGGCCGATGCCCGCTCGATGCGCGAACAGCGTCAGTTCTTCGACGAACGGCTGGCGCCCCTGTTCGACCGCCCGGTCATTCGCTGGATCACCAGCCGCAAGAGCTCCCTGTTCGGGCTTGGCATTCCGCCGCAACAGTTCGACGAGCTTGCGAGCCTCAGCGACGAAAAGTCGCTTGCCGGCGTGCTGCGCCAGCGCCTGGAAAAACTCTCCTGCCATTTCCCGCTGAAAGAAAACTATTTCGCCTGGCAGGCTTTCGCGCGCCGCTATCCGATGCCGCATGAAGGCGAGCTGCCGGTCTACCTGCAGGCCAGCCGTCACGAGACGATCCGCAACAATGCCGAGCGCGTCCACGTGCACCACGCCAGCTTCACCGAACTTCTGGCGAAGAAGCCGGCCGGATCCGTCGATCGCTACGTTCTGCTCGATGCGCAGGATTGGATGAGCGACCGCCAGCTCAACGATCTGTGGACCGAAATTACCCGGACATCGGCAGAAGCCGCCGTCGTGATCTTCCGCACTGCGGCAGAAGCCAGCATCCTGGAAGGTCGCGTGTCGCAGGCCCTGCTCGGTCAGTGGCACTACGATGCAGACAAGTCGCAGGCCCTGAACCTCAAGGACCGCTCCGCCATCTATGGCGGCTTCCATATCTACAGGAAAACGGCATGACGGCGATCGATACCGGCGCCAGCCATGCCGAGCGCATGGACCGGATGTACCGCACGCAGCGGCATTTCTACGACCTGACCCGCAAATATTATCTCCTCGGCCGCGACACGCTGATCCGGGAACTTGATGCTCCAACTGGCGGCAGCGTGCTTGAAGTTGGTTGCGGCACGGGCCGCAATCTGGCGCTGATCGGACGGCGTTTTCCGCAGGCGCGTCTGTTCGGGCTCGACATCTCGGCTGAAATGCTCGTTTCGGCCGAGGCGAAACTGGGTAGGCCCGGGCGCACAAGGACGGTTTTGCGTGTCGCCGACGCGACTGATTTCCAGCCTTCGGAATTCGGCGAAACCGGCTTCGACCGCATCGTCATTTCCTATGCGCTTTCGATGATTCCGGACTGGGAAAAGGCGATCGACGCGGCGATCGCGGCACTCAATCCCGGCGGCTCGCTTCATATCGCCGATTTCGGCCAGCAGGAACGCCTGCCGCACCTGTTCCAGCGCGGGCTCCAGGCCTGGTTGAAACGCTTTCACGTGACGCCGCGCAAGACGATGGTGACCGTCCTCAAGTCCAAGGCCAAACAGTTCGGCGACACCGTCGAGCACCGCCCGATCGGCCGCGGCTATGCCTGGCTTTTCATTTACACACGCTCGTCGAATAAGCCGGCGCAAGCCGCATAACGAACCTTCACTGAAGTCGGATCGACCGCGGACCCGTGTTTACTTCGGGTCTGGGGTGCAAGCTTTGACAATTGCTGCTTGAAACTAACTCAATTTTTACGTTGATATGGTGAAAATGAGGTTCACGCCTCCCGGGGGATTCACATCAGCGGATATCATCGTGTGAGGCAGCATCGTCGATCGTTTCAGAACGGGAACCTCATGCGCCGGCTATTCCTGGCTCTACTGCCTATTGTGACGCTTCTTTCCGCCTGTACGTCGACAGACTACGATCTCGTTTCCACCGCATCGATCCCGCCCAAGTTCCAGGACAAGGATCCGCAGGATTTCGGCGAGCGCACGCCGTATAATCACAATATCCACGGCGTCGACGTCTCGAAGTGGCAGGGCGATATCGACTGGGTCAAGGTGAAGGGATCCGGGGTTTCGTTCGCCTTCATCAAGGCGACGGAAGGCAAGGACAGGGTAGACGCGCGGTTCAACGAATACTGGCAGCGCGCCCGCGCCGCCGGCCTGCCCTATGCGCCCTATCATTTCTACTATTTCTGCTCCACGGCCGATCAGCAGGCCGACTGGTTCATCGCCAATGTGCCGAAGAGCGCGGTCTATCTGCCGCCGGTTGTCGATGTCGAATGGAACGGCGAATCGAAGACCTGCCGCTACCGGCCTTCGCCGCTGACCGTGCAGACCGAAATGAAGCGCTTCATGGACCGGCTGGAACAGCATTACGGCAAGCGCCCGATCATCTACACCTCGGTCGATTTCCACCGCGACAATCTTGTCGGCCAGTTCAACGACTATCATTTCTGGGTTCGCTCGGTCGCCAAGCACCCGACGGCGATCTACCCGGAGCGCCGCTGGGCCTTCTGGCAATATACCAGCACGGGTGTCATCCCCGGTATTGACGGCGATGCCGACATCAACGTCTTTGCGGGATCGCCCAAGAACTGGAAAAACTGGGTGGCGGCCGTTTCGAAAGCGCGCGAACAGGCCGAGAATTGAGCCGCTAAGGCCTGCATTTTTTCTTCTTTCCGCCCCATTGCCGTGCGACAGCCACTCTCATATTTTCTTCCAAACCGTGGCAGCCCGTTTTTCGGGTTGCATCCGGCCGGTTCGGCCCGACAACAAGGACTTGCGATGACACGCAGCACACTGCGCTCCGTTCTTTCGATCGGCTTCCTCACCCTTTTGGCCTCGTCTGCCCTTGCGCAGCAAACGGTGGCGCCTGCCGCCCCCTGCGGCGGCGACCTCGCTTCCTTCCTGCAAGGCGTCAAGGCCGAGGCGATTGCCAAGGGCATCCCGGCGGAAGCAGTCGACCGCGCGCTCGCCGGGGCGGCGATTTCCGAGAAGGTGCTGGGCCGTGACCGGGCGCAGGGCGTCTTCAAGCAGAGCTTCACCGAATTCTCCCAACGCACCGTCAGCAAGGCGCGTCTGGATATGGGCGCGAAGAAGATGAAGGAATATGCCGCCGTCTTCGAACGAGCGGAAAGCGAATTCGGCGTTCCAGCTCCGGTGATCACGGCCTTCTGGGCAATGGAGACGGATTTCGGCGCCGTTCAAGGCGATTTCAACACCCGCAACGCGCTGGTCACACTGGCGCATGACTGCCGCCGCCCTGACATGTTCCGCCCGCAGCTGATCGCCGCAATCGAGATGGTCCAGCACGGCGATCTTGACCCGGCAACCACCACCGGCGCCTGGGCCGGTGAAATCGGACAGGTGCAGATGCTGCCGGAAGATATCATCGCCCAGGGCGTCGATGGCGATGGCGACGGCCATGTGAACCTGAAGCAAAGCTCGCCGGATGCGATCCTGACAGCCGCGAAGTTCATCAAGAGCCTCGGCTTCACGGCTGGCCAGCCTTGGATCCAGGAAGTTACCCTGCCGGAGAACTTGCCCTGGGAGAAGACCGGCTTGCAGTCCGGCATGACCGCCGGCGACTGGTTCGCACTCGGCGTCAAGCCGCGCGACGGCAACACCACCTTCCCGCAGCTCGCTGCCTCGATCGTCATCCCGCAGGGACGCCACGGCGTCGCCTTCATGACCTATCCGAATTTCAACATCTATCTCGAATGGAACCAGTCGTTCATTTACACGACCTCGGCCGCCTATTTCGCCACCCGCCTTGCCGGCGCGCTGCCCTATGAGAGCCGCAACCCTGAACAGGGCCTGAGCGACGAAAACATGAAGGCCCTGCAGGTGAAGCTTCAGACCATGGGCCACGATGTCGGCAAGATCGATGGCATCCTCGGTTCCGGTACGCGCGCTGCATTGCAGAAGGAACAGTTGCGCCTCGGCCTGCCGGCTGACGGCTGGGCGACAGAAGCGGTTCTCAACGCTCTTTAACGTCTGTCTCACGCTCGCCGTGCAAACGCGCCCGCCGCCGGTGGTGGCGGGCAAGCCGCAACGCGCGATACCGCAGCCTGAGCGACCAGCGGGCGTCCGCAAGTGCTGCCCCTCCTTTCGAGACCTCGCTCAATTCGCGCGCGTAGGCGATCGCAAAAGCCTTGCGGTAGGTAGAGAGATGTTCGGAAGCAATGTTCTCCAGCCGGTGCATCACGCTGACCCACAGCGGCGATACCAGCAGCGTGACGGCGGTGACGGCGATCGCCACCTTGTAGGTATCGAACTGCAGCACACCGGCGCTCAAGCCCGCAGCCGCCAGCACGAAGGAGAATTCGCCGATCTGCGCCATCGACAGGCCGGCGATCAAGGCGATCTGCGGTGACGATCCGGTCTTGCGCAGCAGGAAGATGTTGAGCACCGTCTTGGCGGCGATGACGATCAGCGCGGCACTCAGCACAGACCAGAAATTCTCGCCGATGAAGGTCAGATCGATCAGCAACCCGATCGACAGGAAGAAGACCACCAGCAGCACGCTCTGGATCGGCTCGATTACCGGGATGACGCGGCTGCGCAGCGTGGAATTACCGATGACGATGCCGGACAGAAAGGCGCCGTAGGCCGGCGACATGCCGGCAAGACCGGAAATCGCCGCGGCGCTGAAACAAACGGCGAGCGCCCCCAGCGCCAGAATTTCGACCTTGTCCTCGACCGCTTCACTGAAGGGAATCCTGAGTTTCCCGTGCCGGCCGAACCACCATAGCAAAGCGGCGAGGATGGCGATGGCGATCAGCATCTTGGCTGCGATCGTGCCGATGCGCGCCTCTTCGCCGCCCAGGCTCGAGACCAGGATCAGCATAGGCACGACCGCGATATCCTGGGCAATCAGTACACCAACGGCAATCCGCCCCGTTTCGCTGCGCAGTTCACCCATGTCCTCGAGCATCTTCATGGCAACGACGGTAGACGACATAGCGATGACGAAACCGAGGATCAGCCCTTCCGCGAGGCTTGCCCCGGTCATCAAGGTAATCAGCCCAGCAGCCAGGATGGCGGCGATAACCTGACCGCCTGCGACGAGCAGTGCCTGCCGCAGGCTAAGCACGAAGGCCTTGATCGAGAGTTCCATGCCGATGAAGAACAACAGGACGACGACGCCCATCTCGGCAAGCAGCGTGACGTTGCCGCTCGAGGAGATGAAGCCGAATCCGGTCGGTCCGAGGGCAACGCCCGCAAGGATGAAACCTACCAGTGGCGGCTGGCGCAGACGCAGGAATCCCAGTCCCAGAAGCGCCGCGACCGCCACGACGATCGCGATGGGAATAAGCCCCTGGCCCTCATGCGCGGCGGCAGTGATGGATTGTGTCGTTAGAGGCTCCAGCAGATCGTCCTTCATATCGATGGGGCTATGTTCAAGAATCGGGTGGATAAATCCCACCCTGAGCCTTAACCGTCGTTATGTTCCGAATGAGGCAAGGGAAGGTCAAGTCGCATGCATGCAAAAACGGACGGTCTGCAGCATCGGATGACGCTTGCCACCTGGGGCCTGCTGGCGCTGCTCGGGCTGATCTGGGGCGGTTCATTCTTCTTCGCGCGCATCGCCATCCAGCATGTGCCGGCCTTTACCCTCGTTCTCCTGCGGGTGGCACTCGCCGCTCTGGCGCTGCACATCTATGTGTTCGGCCGCTACGACATCTACCGCGAACTCAAGGCTCGCTGGCCACAATTTCTGCTGCTCGGGCTGATCAACAATGCCATTCCGCATACGTTCATCTTTCTCGGCCAGACGCAGATAGGTGCCGGCCTCGCAGCCATCCTCAACGCGACGACACCGGTCTGGACCGTTTTGATTGCCAATGCGCTGACGCATGACGAGAAGCTGAGCCTTTCCAAGATCGCCGGCTGCCTGCTTGGCCTTGCGGGAACGGCCGTTCTGATCGGCCCGAGCGCCCTGCCCGGTCTGATGCAGTCGGGCAGCAACATTCCGCTCTGGGCTCTGCTCTTCCCGGTCATCGCGGCGATCAGCTACGGTTTCGCGGCGACCTACGGCAAGCGCTTCAGGGGGCTTGCGGCGCCCGTGACCGCAGCGGGGCAGCTGACCGCTTCGACGCTGATCATGTTGCCGCTCTCCCTGATCATCGACACGCCCTGGCAGCTGCCGGTGCCGCCGATGACCTCGGTTCTCGCCGTGCTTGCCTTGGCTCTGCTGTCCACGGCCTACGGCTATATCCTGTTCTTCCGCATCATGAGCCGCGCGGGCGCAACCAACACCTCGCTGGTGACGCTGTTGGTGCCGCCAAGCGCAATCCTGCTCGGTTTCCTGTTCCTCGGCGAAACGCTTGAACCGACAGACGTCGTCGGCATGCTGCTGATAGCCATCGGACTGGTCGTTCTCGACGGCCGCATCCTGCCTGGCCGTCGAACCTGAAGGTAGAGGAATCGGATCTGCAAGAAACGCAAATGTGTCTATTCGGCCACTCACGGCGCATTTCGGTGCGTTACATTAACCAGATCGAAGACATTGTGAAAAAAATGTGGCAGCCGGAAAAATCTTTTTTAATCAGAAAGTTAATCCTGTGCATAACCATTTTTCAGGCTGCAGGTACTGCACCGCAGCATAACTTTTCCTTTCAACCGTGACATTTTCACCCTATGTTTCGTGCGTTAACGCAAGGAGGGCCGATTATGGGAATTACACATTCGTTGAATGTCCTCATGATAAGTGCAGCGTTCGTTTTCGTAGCAACCATGCTTTTCATCTGAAAACGTCAGGCGAACAGTCCAATCGGTAAAAAAGGACTATAATACCGTAAACCAATTGCAGCAGGATCGAGCAAGTTAGTCGCTCCGCCGAGCACTGCGACGCTAGGCTGCTAGACAACAAAGCCCTTGAAACCATCCGGTCTCAAGGGCTTTTTTTATTGGCGCATCGCCATCCGATCAGACTCAGGCCGCAGCGCCCGCCGCGCGGGACGGCATGGCCGCAGAGGTGTCCCGCTCGAATCCGACGAGATCGCAAACCGCGGCGACAAGCGGCGACCGGTTCATTGTATAGACATGGAAATCACGGATACCGCGCCGTGCGAGATCAACGATCTGTTCGGCAGCGATATGGGTCGCTTCCTTGAAGCGTTCCTCGGGGCTCTCGTCGAGATGGACGAGCCGGGTGACAATCGCTTCCGGAACCCGCGCCCCGCACAATCCGGCAAACTTGCTGACCTGCGTCAGGTTGTTGATCGGCAGAATGCCCGGAACGACGGGGATGGTGATACCAGCACGCCGGACGCGCTCGAGATAGCGCTCGAAATCATCGTTATCGAAGAAGAACTGGGTCAGCGCGCGGGTTGCGCCGCTGTCGACCTTGCGCTTCAGCATATCGATATCGGTGGCGACGTCCGGGCTTTCGGGATGCTTTTCGGGATAAGCGGACACGGAAATCTCGAAGTCGCCTCTGCCCCGGATCGCCGCGACAAGAGCGGCCGCACTTTCATAACCGCCGGGAAAGGGCTCGTAGCGGGCGCCGATCCCGCCCTGCGGGTCGCCACGCAAGGCCACGAAATGCCGCACGCCGCCATCGATGAACTCGGTGACGATCGCATCCACCTCGTCCTTGGCCGCGCCGACGCAGGTCAGGTGCGCAGCCGTGTTCGGGAAGCCTGCCTCGTGGATCATCCGCCGCACGGCCGTCAGGGAGCGCGCCTTGGTGGAGCCGCCGGCGCCATAGGTCATCGTCACGAACGCCGGATTGAAGACCGCGAGGTCCTCGACGGTCTGGAACAGCTGCGTTTCCATCTCGTCGTTCTTTGGCGGGAAATATTCGAAGGAAAGCCTCAAATTACCGCGTTCGGCCGGGTAAAGGGTGTGTAGCGCCATGTCATGTCCTCCCGGCATAGGCAAGGGTTTTACCACCCTCGGATAAATCGGCAGCGGCGGCCTGCCGCTGGTCTCGGGCAAGCCATATGGTCACCGTCAATTGCCTGTCTCGGTCCCTTTCCGGAGCGAGATCGACGACCTCCTCGACACTGAGCCCGGCCTTTTCCAGCCATTCCGCCATGGTCTGGCGCGAAAAGCCGAGGCGCATATGGGCATGCTCGTCGCGCAGATATTCCAGCGTGTGCGGGGCGAGATCGATGATCGCCAGCCGGCCGCCGGGCGACAGCATACGGGCCGCCTCCACAATCGCCGCCTCGGGCTGCTGCAGGAAGTGCAGAACCTGATGGATGGTCACGAGATCGAACTGGCGCCCATCCAGCGGCAGGTTGAAGATGTCGCCATGCCGGATCGATGCCTTGGTGATGCCGGCCCGATCCAGATTGGCGCGGGCGACGGCGAGCATGTCACGGCTGGCATCGACGCCGACGCCCCGCCGGTACAGCCCCTCGAACAGTTGCAGAATGCGGCCGGTGCCGGTGCCAAGATCGAGCAGCCCGTCGACCGGTTCAGCACCGACGACCTTTTTCAGCGCAGCCTCGACATCCGCCTCGCTGACATGCAGGCGGCGCAATTCGTCCCATTCAGCGGCATTGCGGCTGAAATAGGCCTGCGCCTTCTCCGAGCGCGCCTGTTTCAGCGCCGTCAGCCGCTCGCGATCCCGCGTCAACACCGCATCGGAGAGGTCGGAAGCGGCGAGCAGATCGCGCACCAGCGCAACGCCGGCTCCCTCGCCTCTCAGGCGAAAATAGGCCCAGGCACCTTCCTGGTAACGATCGATCAGCGCGACTTCGGCGAGCAGTTTCAGGTGGCGGGAAATTCGGGGCTGCGATTGGCCAAGAATTTCGGTAAGATCGGTAACGGTCAGGTCGCCGGCGGCCAACAGGGCGAGAAGACGCATACGCGTCGGCTCTCCCGCTGCCTTGAGGACGTCCACCAATGCGTCCAGTCCCAGCCCCTGATCTCTTGCCATCGCAAACCTCATCAACACATAAAGATATGTTTATGTGATTTTCGCGAGTGCTGCAAGATGAAATGTGGCGCAATGCCGCAACGTCCACAAACGGAAAAGGCGGCCACAGGAGCCGCCTTTCAATTGACATGTGTCATGAGGCGCCTGAGGGGGCCTCTCGGGAGCACTTAGCGGGTCAGACGCTTGTAGCTGACGCGGCTCGGATTGACCGATTCCGGACCCAGGCGGCGGATCTTGTCCTTCTCGTAGTCCTCGAAGTTGCCCTCGAACCATTCGACATGGCTGTCGCCCTCGAAGGCGAGGATATGCGTGGCAAGACGGTCGAGGAACATGCGATCGTGGCTGATGATCACGGCGCAGCCGGCGAAGTTTTCCAACGCAATTTCCAGCGCCGCCAGCGTTTCGGTATCGAGGTCGTTGGTCGGTTCGTCGAGCAGCAGGACGTTGCCGCCTGCCTTCAGCATCTTGGCGAGATGGACGCGGTTGCGCTGACCGCCGGAAAGGTTTCCGACCTTCTGCTGCTGATCGGTGCCCTTGAAGTTGAAGGCGCCGCAATAGGCGCGCGAGTTCATTTCGAGCTTGCCGAGCTTGATGACTTCGGCGCCGCCGGAAATCTCTTCCCAGACGGTCTTGTTGCCATCAAGCGCATCGCGGCTCTGGTCGACATAGCCAAGCTTCACGGAATCGCCGACGCGGAAGCTGCCGCTATCCGGCGTCTCCTGACCGGTGATCATCCGGAACAGCGTCGTCTTGCCGGCGCCGTTCGGCCCGATGACGCCAACAATGCCACCCGGCGGCAGCTTGATCGACAGGTCGTCGATCAGCACGCGATCGCCGTAACCCTTGGTGATGTTCTCAGCTTCAATGACGACCTGACCAAGACGTTCGCCGATCGGGATGATGATCTGCGCATCGCCGAGACGCATTTTGTCGGCGGCATCGACCAGTTCGTCATAGGCCTTGATACGCGCCTTTGATTTGGCCTGACGGGCTTTCGGGCTGGAAGCGATCCATTCCTGCTCGCGGCTGATCGCCTTGCGGCGGGAGGCGTCCTCACGGTTTTCCTGCTCCATGCGCTTGGCCTTGGCAAGCAGGTAGGCTGAGTAGTTGCCTTCATAAGGAATGCTGCGGCCGCGGTCGAGCTCGAGGATCCAGCCCGTGACGTTGTCGAGGAAGTAGCGGTCGTGGGTGATCATCATCACCGCGCCCGGATACTGGCGCAGATGGTTTTCCAGCCAGCCGATGGTTTCGGCGTCCAGATGGTTGGTGGGTTCGTCAAGCAGAAGCAGGTCGGGCTTGGAGAGCAGCAGCTTGCAGAGCGCCAGACGGCGGCGCTCACCTCCCGAAAGGCTCGTCACGTCGGCATCGCCGGGCGGGCAACGCAGCGCGTCCATCGCCATTTCGACCTGGTTTTCCAGATCCCAGAGGTTCTGGCCGTCGATGATGTCCTGAAGCCTGGCGCCCTCGTCCGCCGTCTCGTCGGAATAGTTCATCATCAGTTCGTTGTAACGCTCGATGATGGCGGTTTTGTCTGCCACGCCCTCCATGACGTTTTCCATCGCCGTCTTGGTCGGATCAAGCTGCGGCTCCTGCGCCAGGTAGCCGACGGTCGCACCTTCGGCGACCCAGGCCTCACCGGTATACTCCTTGTCGAGCCCGGCCATGATGCGCAGCACGGTCGACTTGCCGGCGCCGTTCGGGCCGAGGATACCGATCTTGGCGTCCGGGTAGAAGGAAAGATTGACATTCTCCAGCACCTTCTTGGTGCCGTAGGACTTATTCAGCCCAGACATATGATAGATGAATTGACGTGCCATAAAGAGACTGCTCCGACGGAATGGGATTTTGCCCGCTATGTAGGCGAATTATCCCGGCGGAGCAATGAAGAAACCGGCTTTAACTCAGCCATTCACTGAATGCCGGCGGCGTCAACGCCCCCCCTGCCGCATTTGAAATCGGTCTCTCCGGCGGCGAGGATCAGAGGCGACAGGCCGGCGCCGGCCGAGACATTCCCCGAAAGCCCGATCGTCAATCCCGTGATGACGCTGCGGGGGCCCGCCTTCTGGCAGCGCATCCGCACCCGGTCGCCGGCACCCTTTCCGAAACTCGTGTCGAAAGCCTGCTTGATTTCGCCCTCCGTCACCTCTTGTCCGAGGCGATCGACGAACAGGCATCTTTGTCTGACCAATTTTTCCTGACCTGATGCGAAACGGGCACCAAGCGGAGATTGCCTTTCGCCGACAAATCAAGTTGATAGCAGGACGTCGTGGAACTTCGCCTGGGAGGGTTGGCGTGTTTGCCAAGGTCGAAACGTTGCAAAGCCCGAGCGGAGCCGCCCTCGCCTGGCGCCACTGGCCGGCCGCCGCGCCGGAAAAAGGCGTCCTGATCGTCAGCCACGGCCTTGCCGAACACGCCGCCCGCTACGCCCGTTTCGCCGAATTCATGGCCGGACACGGCTTTCACATCTATGCGCACGACCATCGCGGGCATGGCGCAACCAAAGCCGATGATGCACCGCTCGGCCGGTATGCGCACCGGCAAGGCATCGACAAGGTGCTGTCCGACGTCCGGGCGATGCGCGACATGGCAGCGGCCAATCATTCCGGCCTTCCTATTATCCTGTTCGGCCATTCC